>JBMOGB010000494.1:0-2576 GCA_049318585.1 Bacteroidia bacterium
TGAACAGTAGTTTTTTAAATAAAATTTTAGCAGTTGTGCTTATTATTGCAGCTGTGAAATTGATCCTTACTTAATCCAGTTTTTCGAATAAATACAAGCGTAAACATGAAAATAAAAATATTGGTATTTGGACAACTTTCTGAAATAATAAATGCATCGGAATTAGAATTATTAGCAATAAATAATACCGATGAATTAAATAAAAAATTGTTTGAATTATATCCGAAATTGGAAGAAATGAAATTTACAGTGGCCGTAAACAAAAAAATTATTCATGAAAATATGCCATTGTATCATGAAGATATTGTGGCTTTGTTACCACCATTTTCGGGAGGATAATTTTATAAAAATATTTAATAATTTAGCTGATAAATCAATGAGTTTTACTCAAAATAATGATAGATACCATCGTCAAATTATATTAAAAGAATTTGGTGAAACTGCACAACAAAAACTACTGAATGCAAATGTATTGGTAATTGGTGCTGGCGGTTTGGGCTGTCCTGCCCTGCAATATTTGGCTGCGGCAGGTGTTGGCACAATTGGTATCATTGATTTTGATGTGGTAACAATTACAAATTTGCACCGACAAATATTATTTTCTACCAATGACATTGGCAAACTAAAAGCAACTACAGCAGCTTCAAAACTATCGGAATTAAATCCCGAAATAAAAATTCATGCTTTTAATTTTCAGCTTACAAACAAGAATGCTTTTGAGTTATTAGCTAACTACGATTTAGTAATTGATGGCACTGATAATTTTGCAACTCGATACTTAATAAATGATGCTTGTGTTATTTTAAACAAACCTTTAGTTTATGGAGCAGTTTTACGTTTTGAAGGACAAGTTGGAGTTTTTAATTTGATGGATAATGAAACTAAAATAAAGACAAATTACCGAGATTTATTTCCAGAACCACCTAATCCTTTAAACGCACCATCGTGCAATGAAGCTGGTGTTATAGGTGTATTGCCGGGAATTATTGGCACCATGCAAGCTACAGAAGCCATAAAAATAATTACTGGAATTGGCAAGCCTTTATGTAATAAAATTATTTCCTATCATGCTTTGCAAAATACATTTTATGATTTTGAAATAACTCCAGTTTTGAATTCAATTGAAACATTTCCACAAAATGAAATGGAGTTCTTGAACTTTAATTATGAATGGTTTTGTAGTTCAAAAACAAATATTCCAACAATTTCCATCATTGATTTTGAGGAGTTAAGAATCAAAGAAAAAATCACCATCATTGATGTGCGTGAAATGAATGAATTACCTTTGGTAAATGAATTTGATTTTACAACAATTCCTTTGAATGATTTGCCAAATTTAATCGCAACCATTCCAACTGAAAATAAAATTGTTTTCTTTTGTAAATCGGGGAATAGAAGTTTAAAAGCAGTAAAATTATTTTACGAAAAACATCCTCAAATAACAGCTTTTAGTTTAATAGGTGGATTAGATGCTTGGCAACAATTTAACAATAAAACTTGATTTAAAATGACAGAGAAAAAAAAACATAAAGTATTTATTCAAGGTGCTATCACGCCAACATTCATTGCCGATAGTATTGCAAAGCACAATGGAAAAACTACCATTGGTGCACATGATATTTTTTTAGGTCAAGTTCGCAATGATTTGATTGATAATAAAACAGTATCAGCTATTGAATATTCGGCATACGAAGAAATGGCGGAAAACTTATTTTATGAAATACGTGAAGCTATATTTGTAAAATATGATATAGTTTGCATGCATATTTACCATAGCTTGGGATTAGTAAAAACAGGCGAAATATGTTTGTTTGTTTTTGTATCGGCCAAACACAGAAAAGATGCCTTTGATGCTTGCCGAGATTTGGTGGAACAAATTAAAGCAATGACACCCATTTGGGGCAAAGAAATTTTTGAAGATGCAAGCCATGTTTGGAAAACAAATAAATAAAGTCAGTAAGAAAACTTTAATTTCTTCGTTACGCTCGCTCTAAAAATGGTCATTTGCAAAAAGCAAACTCCCATTTTTATAGCTTCGCAAGCCTTGAACTTAAAGACTTCTTATCTGACTTATAAATTTCAAATAAGTAACTATTTAAATAAATGATAGACATAACTTTTAAATCAAATACCCTCAGAAAAGCCATTGCAACTGCAATAGTCAAAGTGAGCAAACAAGCAACAATAGATGCATTGGTAAACAAAAATGTTCCCAAAGGCGATGTGTTTGAAATGGCAAAAACTGCTGGATTATTTGCAGTAAAACGCACTAGCGATATGATACCTGATTGTCATCCAATGCCAGTTGAATTTACTTCTGTTCGTTATAATATAAATGGTTTAGAGATAAATATTGAAATAGAAGTTCACACCATTTACAAAACTGGAGTGGAAGTGGAAGCCATGTATGGCGCATCGGTTATTGCATTAACAATATATGATATGCTCAAACCTATTGACAAAGGAATAGAAATTCATGCCATTAAATTATTGGAGAAAAAAGGTGGAAAATCAGATTTTGTGGGGTAATAGACAAAAAGTAGGCTAAAAACGCTTGAGAGTATTAATATCATTAG
>JBMOGB010000495.1:0-2575 GCA_049318585.1 Bacteroidia bacterium
TTTTTTATCGGTCGCTGAGCTTGTCGAAGCGTTGCCACAGATTTCACAGAATACACAGATTATTTTTTTATTGGTTGCTGAGCTTGTCGAAGCATTGCCATAGATTTCACAGAAAACACAGATTTGTTTTAAAATCAATGCGTGCGGGAAACGTCATGCTGAGGAACGAAGCATCTTTAAAAGTTTTGCAATCGTAGAGAATAGGCACAGCTTGTTTCATTTTTAAAATAAATGTAAAAGTTCCTTCACTACGTTCAGGATGACGTTCCCGCACCGTTTGTCCTCGGTTGGTGTCCTCACCAATCGAAAAGAAATTAATCCACACTTTTTTAGCCACAGATTTCACAGAAAACACAGATTGTTTTTTATCGGTCGCTGAGCTTGTCGAAGCGTTGCCACAGATTTCACAGAATACATAGATTGTTTTTAGAATCAAAACGTGCGGGAACCGTCATGCTGAGGAACGGACAGTCCTGCCAAAGCGGGAAAGCATCTTTATTCAATTAAAAATCTCCATTTCGGAAATCAAAAATCATACATCAAAAATCAAATTTTATTTCCTAATATCGAAGCTTGAATATGATGACACTTTTTAGAATTTTAGTTGCACCTTTTACCTTTTTATATGGCTGTATTTTATTTATAAGAAACTGGTGTTATTCAAAAGGTATATTAACCGAAACTTCGTTTGAATTACCAATTATAAATGTAGGCAACTTAGCATTTGGAGGAACAGGAAAAACTCCTCATATTGAATATTTAATTCGATTGCTAAAAACACAATATAAAGTAGCGGTTTTAAGTAGAGGTTACAAACGAAAAACCATTGGTTATTTTTTTGCAAGCAATGAAAGTACTGCTGCCGAAATTGGTGATGAACCACGACAAATCAAACAAAAGTTTAAAGCAGAAATTGACTTAGCCGTATCGGAAAACAGGGTAATTGGTGTTCCAAATTTATTGTTCGATGCACCCGAAACTGATTTAATTTTATTAGACGATGCCTTTCAACACCGCGCTATCAAAGCTGGATTGAATATTTTATTGACCGATTACAATAATTTATTTACCCAAGATTATTTAACTCCTTCGGGAACTTTACGTGAATACCGAGCTGGTTATAAACGTGCCGATATAATTATAGTTACCAAATGCAATGCTGATTTAGCCGAAAGCGAACAACAAAAAATTATTGCTGAAATAAAACCTTTAGCGCATCAAAAAGTATTTTTTTCTTATCAAAAATTTGGTGCATTGGTGCATTATTTCAATGGTTCAATGCTGCCAATTGATGAAATAAAAAATACCGATTTGCTTTTATTTAGTGGCATTGCCAAGGCAACTAGTTTTGAAAATTATTTAGAAACCAATTCAAATTCTGTTATAGATTCTTGGCGTTTTGGCGATCATCACGATTTTACAACTGAAGAAATAGTTAAACTTTTAGCTGCTTTCGATGCTAATCTTTCAACTAATAAAATAATTATTAGTACTGAAAAAGACAGCATGCGTTTAATGACAGAAGAATTTAAAGCATTGCTTCAAAATTATCCAATTTATTATTTACCATTAGAAATAGCCTTTTTCGAAAACGACAAAACCAATTTTAACAACCAAATTTTAAATTATGTTGAGCAAAATAAACGAAGCTATTGAGTACATCAATGGTAAAACACAAATAAAACCTGAAACAGGAATTATACTTGGAACAGGTTTAGGTGCTTTAGTAAATGAATGTGAAATAGTTAACACCATTAACTACGAAGACATTCCACATTTTCCGGTAAGTACCGTTGAAAGCCACACCGGCCGATTAATTTTTGGCTATATCAATACAAAACCTGTGGTAATTATGCAAGGCAGGTTTCATTACTACGAAGGTTACAGCATGCAAGAAGTAACATTTCCTGTTAGGGTTTTTAAATTTTTAGGAATTCAAAAACTGTTAATTAGCAATGCATCTGGCGGTTTAAACCGAAATATTAAAGTAAGTGAATTGATGTTGCTCACAGATCATTTGAATTTATTACCTGAATCGCCATTAAGAGGAAAACATTATAAAGAATTTGGCCCGCGTTTCCCGCAAATGAGCGAACCTTATAGCCAAGTTTTAATTGAAAAAGCGCGTGAAATTGCAAAGCAACATAATATAAAACTCCACGAAGGTTGTTATGCTGCGGTGCAAGGCCCAGCATTAGAAACCAAAGCTGAATATAAAATGGTAGATATTTTAGGTGCAGATGCGGTTGGAATGAGTACCGTTCCCGAAACCATTGTGGCAGTTCAAATGGGCATTCCTGTTTGTGCCATTTCTGTTATAACCGATTTAGGATTTCCGGTAGAAACTGAAACGGTAAGCATGGAATCAATTATAGCTGCCGCCAATAATGCGCAACCTTTATTGACAAAATTATTCAGTGAATTGGTTTAGAAAAATAAAACCTATAAGGTTTTTGAAACCATACAGATTTGTTTCATACCAAACGTAATTGCGAGGCACGAAGCAGCAGAAACTGGTCGTTGAGCCGAGTCGAAACGCCACTTCGGCTCCGCTCAGTGACCGTTTCTGAACTAC
>JBMOGB010000496.1:0-2564 GCA_049318585.1 Bacteroidia bacterium
CTTAATGTTTAATGCCGGAACTACTGTAGCTTATGGTTTAACCAAAGAAGAAGCTTTGCAAGCAATTACTTTAAATGCTGCAAAAATTGCAGGTATTGATGCCAATTACGGAAGCATTGAAAAAGGAAAAAGTGCTTCCATTGTTATCAGTAAAGGCGATATTTTAGACATGCAAACCAATGTGTTGACCGAAGCTTTTATTAATGGTGAAGCGGTAAATTTAAACAACGAGCAAAATGCTTTGAATAGTAAATATTTGAAAAAATATGGCTTAAAAGAATAACTATTGCCGTCTGCTTTAGCTGACGGAAATATTAGATATACTAATTTAACAGCACTGAAAGTGCGGAACAAATCAACATAGGGTGAAGCCCTATGAAAACAGAAAAACATACTCAAATCAGCCCTGAAAGGGCGAAATCAATTATCCGACCAACTGAGAATTTTATCAATGGCATCTTGGTTTACAACATGTTTACCTTCAAAGATTTTAAAAGTACAATTTGCATTTTTAAATAGAATTTGATGGGATTCAATTTTTTCGGGTTTTAAAATATTTTCTTGGTCACCAACTAAGTATAAACTTTTTAAAGTTGCTAGTTTTTGGGGTAAATTTTCTTGAAATTCTTTGCCAATTTCACCCGCAATCATTACTGAAAAATCAAATTTTAAATCACATGATTCTATAAAACGAGTTTGAGTAGAAACACCTTGACTAAAGCCCAAAACCATGGTTTTAGCTTGGGTAAATGAATCTAAATTTAGTGAATTTGCAAGTGAGTTCAAGTAATTAGTATAATCAATAATTTCGTTTTCACGTTCTAAGCTTGTCATCCAACTTGCTACTGGACTTCCACTAAATCCACGAGAGTAAAATTTATTTAAACCTTCGGGAGCAATAACAAAATGTTCACTTCCTAAACTTTCAAAATTGCTTAAAAATGCATCGGCTGTTTGCGCATAACCATGAATAATTATCCAAATAAATTTGGTGTGATTATCTAGTTTTCCATGTGTAAAATATCGAGCAGTTTTAGTAACTGTAAATAAGTGTTTTTGCATAATAGTATTTGACCACAAATTAAGTGGTTTTTTAAACAATATTTGGGTTTTATAAAACAAGCTTGTTTGAAAAATAACCAAGTAAATCGAAAATATAACTTTTGATTTACTTGGTTAAAGTATGTTTTACCAAGTAAAATGAAAATAATGCTTTGATTTTTCATGGTAAATACTTTTCTTTGCCAAATGGTAAATAGAGATGATTTAGCCAAATTAACTTTAAAAACAGGTTGGGCACCTGCTGTTGCTATTTTGGGTCCAAGACAATGTGGTAAAACTACATTGGCTAAAACTTTTGGCGCTTTGCAAAGCAGTGATTTTATTTATTTGGACATAGAAAGTCCAACAGATAAAGCCAAACTTACCGATGCAGAAGCATTTTTCAAATACAATGAAAATAAGCTAGTTATTATAGATGAAGCACAACTAATGCCTGAACTATTTTCAATTTTGCGTTCTGTTATTGATTCAAATAGACGAAATGGAAGGTTTTTGTTGTTAGGTTCAGCATCGCCAAATTTGGTGCATGGAGTAACTGAATCGTTGGCTGGAAGAATTTCATTTTTAAAACTTGGTCCTTTAAAGCTACAAGAAATTACAAGCAGTGGTTACGATTGGCGAGCACATTGGTTAAAAGGTGGATTTCCACAAGCATTTTTAACTGAAAACAACTTGGCTTGGGCTGATTGGATGGCGGCATTTATTAAAACATATACTGAGCGTGATTTCAGGTTGCTTTTTGGTGTAAATTTAAATTCGATTGCTATTGCCAAACTATGGCAAATGTTAGCCTATAACCAAGGAAATATTTGGAAAGCCGAATTGTATGCCAATTCGCTAAGTGTTAGTGCGCCAACAGCTAACCGATATTTTGAATTTTTGGAAGGAGCATTTTTAGTACACAGATTACAAGCATTTACTGGTAATACCAATAAGCGAATGGTTAAAGCGCCAAAAGTATATTTAAAAGACAGTGGTTTGGTGCATTATATGAATCGGATTAATGACAATGATACTTTGCAAAGTCATCCAATTATTGGAGCTTCGTGGGAAGGTTATGTTATTCAACAAATTTATGCAAGCAAACGGGAAGATTTGGAAATGTATTTTTATAGAACCCAAAATGGTGCAGAAGTAGACGTGGTATTAGTAAAAGCTAACCAGCCAATGGCTTGTATTGAAATAAAACTTTCGAATGCACCTATTGTTAGCCGTGGTTTTTATAATTGTATTGATGATTTAGGAACCACTAAAAATTATGTAATTACACCTAGCAGTGACACTTATCCGATTAAAAACATTTGGGTATGTAATTTGGAAGTTTTTTTGAAGAAATATTTGGTGGAAATTTAAAACTAAACATTATTTTGGATTCCACAAATTACATTTTTATAACTTTTAAAGACTTGAGAGGAAGCCAACCTTCAATAAAAAAATAATTTATTTTCCAATAGCGTCCTAAACGTTTAAAAAAAAGAGAAAGAATTTAAGTATCTCAAATT
>JBMOGB010000497.1:0-2561 GCA_049318585.1 Bacteroidia bacterium
TAATTTTTAACTCTTTAAAGTTACCAATTGCTAACCTACGTCCAATTTCATCTAAAGTAATGTGCTTGTTGGTACGTAATCCTTGTTCGCGTTGTAATTGTTTACGTTTGTTCGAAATCTCGCGGGCTTCTTGTTCACTTTTGGTAATAATTAATTTATCACCCGCTTGCGGAGCACCATCAAAACCTAATACTACTGCAGGAGTTGAAGGACCAGCCGAAAGCATTTTTTTACCACGTTCATCAAACATGGCTTTTACTTTTCCTGAATTAGTACCAGCTATAATAGGATCACCTACTCTTAAAGTTCCATTTTGAACCATTAAAGTAGCCACAATACCACGTCCTTTATCAAGCGATGCTTCAATAATAGAACCAACAGCTCTACGGTTTGGATTTGCTTTTAAATCTAAAATTTCAGCTTCTAATAATACTTTATCAAGTAATGCTTCAATATTTAAACCTTTTTTAGCCGAAATTTCTTGAGTTTGGTATTTACCACCCCATTCTTCTACTAATATATTCATTTGGGCTAACTGCTCGCGAATACGTTCTACGTTAGCACCATCTTTATCTATTTTATTAAATGCAAAAACAATTGGCACACCAGCAGCTTGCGCATGGCTGATTGCTTCTTTGGTTTGAGGCATTACGCTATCATCGGCAGCAATTACAATGATTACAATATCGGTTATTTTAGCACCACGAGCACGCATAGCCGTAAAAGCTTCGTGACCTGGAGTATCTAAAAATGCAATTTTTTTACCGTTATCAAGTGTTACTTCATAAGCACCTACGTGCTGTGTAATACCACCTGCTTCACCAGCAATTACGTTTGCTTTACGAATATAATCTAATAAGGAAGTTTTACCATGATCTACGTGACCCATTACGGTAACAATTGGTGCGCGAGTAACTAAATCTGCAGGATCGTCTTTGTCTTCTTCCACCGCTTCTTGTACTTCTGCACTTACAAAGTCAACTTCAAAACCAAATTCTTCAGCCACTATACTTATTGTTTCAGCATCCAAACGTTGGTTAATTGAAACCATCATTCCTAAACTCATACAAGTAGAAATAATTTGAGTAATGGTAACTTCCATCATTTTAGAAAGCTCATTAGCCGTTACAAATTCAGTAACTTTTAGTACTTTGTTTGCATTTTCTAATTCAATAGCTGCCTCTTCTCTTTCATTTCTGGCAACATCGCGTTTCTGTTTACGTATTTTAGAACGAACTGCACCAATATTAGGATTTTTACTTCCTGGATTTAGGCGTGCTAAAGTAGCTTTTAATTTATCTTGTACTTCTTTATCAGTAATTTCTTTCTTTTCACCTGGCTTATATGCAGGGCTACTTCCAAATTTATTACCTCCAGCATTGTTTCTGTTAAATGGTGGACGAGCACCACCACCAGCAGCATTATTTCCTTGATAAGGTGTACGAGGCCCGTTTGGATTATTTCCTTGATAAGGAGTTCTTGGTGTTCCTGTTCCTCCCGTAGCATTGTTACCTTGGTATGGAGTTCGTGGAGTTCCGTCAGCATTTTTGCCTTGGTAAGGAGTTCTAGGTCCGTTTGGATTATTTCCTTGATATGGCGTTCTTGGTGTTCCATCAGCATTCTTACCTTGATAAGGTGGTCTTGCTGTTCCGTCTGCTGGTTTAGTATATTTGTTTAATTTATCGTTGGTGGTATCGCTACCTCCAATATAATTATTACGTTTACGTTTTTTCTTATTGTTAGCATCGCTCGATGCTACTGGCTTATTACTTGATTTTGGTGGATCTACAGGTAAAACAATTTTACCCATAACCTTTAAACCAGTTAATTTTTCGTAGTTAGGTTCAGTCATTTGAGGAATAACAACCTCTACTACTTCTTTAACTATAGGTACAGAAGCAATATCTTTTACTTCAATAACTTCAGCTTCAGGTAATTTCTTAACAACTTTAGCAACAGGTTTTTTTTCTTCTTCAACTGTTTCTGTAACTACTTGAATTGGTTTAATATGGGTTTTTTTAGCAACTGGTTTTTCAGTTTCTTTAACCTTTTTTTCTTTAATTCTTTTGTCAGGTCTAGTTTTTGAATTGATAGAATCTAAATCTATTTTACCTAAAATAGTTAATTTAAGTGATTCATTGTCTGCATCATTAGTAGAATTTTCAATAATTTTTTCAACTATTTTTTCTACTTTTTGTGTTTTTTCAACTATAACTTTTTCAGGTTTTGCTTCTATAATAATAGGTGTTTCAATAACAACTATTTCTTTTACTTCTTCTTTTATAGGAGCTGGAGCAATTATAACAGGCGCTATAACCGGTGCTGCAATTTTTTCAATTGGTTTTTCTACAAGCTTAATTGGCTTTGGTTCAATTGGCTTTTCGTATCTATTGGTTAAACCTGTTTTTACAACAATGTCATCAACATAATCATCATCGTTTGAAACAACAACAGTTTTTGGTTTAACTTGGTCAATAGTAATATCTTTAGGTTTAACTTTGTTATTGTTAAACAGTTTTGACTCTTCTTTGTTCTTTTTGTCGCTTTGAAAATCACTCAGC
>JBMOGB010000498.1:0-2553 GCA_049318585.1 Bacteroidia bacterium
ATTTTATTTTTACGCATATCGGGTCTGCGTTCAAAAAGGCTTACTTCAAAGCCACGTTTAGCCATATAAATAGCTAGTAAAGAGCCAGAAAGACCTCCTCCAATAATTGTAATTTTATCTTGCATTGTAGTTAAATATTTTTTGGTAAAAATACCAAAAAACAAATGGAATTGAATTGATAATAATCAAATATTATTATATAATAACTTATTGCATTGCAAAGCAAAGAATGAAATAATCTTTCTGAATAAAAATCCATTTATCAAAACAAAGTGCTTATTTTCGCAGTTACTTAAAATGTATAGCTACAACTGATTTCTTGAATTTTGCTAGAAGCTAGTTGCTAGAAGCCAGAAGCAAAAAAATGACAAATAATCAAACCGAAAACACGAACCATTTAGAAGACGAATTCATAGAAATACTTGGTGCTCGTGAACATAATTTAAAAAATATAGATGTAAAAATTCCCCGCAATAAACTAGTTACCATTACTGGTTTAAGTGGAAGTGGAAAATCATCGTTGGCATTTGATACCATTTTTGCAGAAGGGCAGCGCAGGTATATGGAAAGTTTTAGTGCTTATGCACGCCAATTTATTGGCAACATGGAACGCCCCGATGTAGATAAAATAAATGGACTTTCCCCTGTTATTGCCATTGAGCAAAAAACAGTCAATAAAAACCCTCGTTCTACTGTTGGAACCATTACCGAAATTTATGATTTTCTTCGTTTACTTTATGCCAGAGCTGCCAATGCTTATAGTTACGAAAGTGGAGAGCAAATGATAAAAATGACCGAAGACCAAATTATTACGGGCATTATTACTCAGTTTGAAAATAAAAAAATTAGCATTTTAGCACCATTGGTAAAAGGAAGAAAAGGTCATTATCGTGAACTTTTTGAGCAAATACGTAAACAAGGATTTACCAAAGTTAGGTTGGATGGTGTGGTGAAAGAAATTGAAGCCAAAATGCAAGCCGACAGGTATAAAATTCATGATATTGAAGTATTAATTGACAGAATAGAACCTAAAAAAGATGCAAGAATACGTATTGCTGAAAGCGTAAAAAGTGCTTTAAAAATGGGCAAAGGTACCATGGTTTTATTAGATACCGAAAGCAACCAATCGTATCATTACAGCAAGTTTTTAATGGACCCCAAAAGTGGCATTAGTTACGATGAACCACAACCAAATTCGTTTTCGTTTAACTCGCCTTACGGAGCTTGTCCGGGCTGCGATGGCTTAGGAATAAAAAGCATTATAGACGAAAATGCCATTATTCCTGATAGAAAATTAAGCATTAATAAAGGTGCTTTAACGCCTTTGGGCGAAATAAGGGAAAATTGGACTTTTCTTCAATTGCGTGAAATTGGCAAAAAGTATAAATTCAGTTTTGCCGATCCTATTGAAAAAATGTCGAAGGAAGCAGTGGATGCTATTTTACATGGTAGCGATGAACCCATTGTAATTCCTTATGAATATGCCAGTGGTTATACTCAAAACTATAACTCGCATTGGGATGGTTTGGTGCCAATTATAACCAAAAGTTATATGGAAAAAACCAACGATTCTATTTCAAAATGGGCAGAAGAATTTATGCAAATAATGCCATGTCCGGTGTGCGAAGGAGCAAGGTTAAAAAAGGAATCGTTGCATTATAAAATTGGTGATAAAAACATTGCCGACTTGGCACAAATGGAAATTACTGCTTTGGGTAAATGGTTCAATGAAGAAGTAGATGCTTTACTCGATAACAAACAAACCATTATAGCAGCTGAAATTTTAAAAGAAATAAGAAGTCGAATTCAGTTTTTGATTGGCGTTGGGATTGATTATTTAACGTTAAATTCTCCTTCTAAAACCTTGAGCGGGGGAGAAGCACAACGCATTCGTTTGGCTACCCAAATTGGTTCGCAATTGGTGGGTGTTTTATATATTTTAGATGAACCAAGTATTGGTTTACATCAGCGCGATAATAACCGATTGATTGATTCTTTAAAATCGCTTCGTGATGTGGGCAATAGTGTAATTGTGGTGGAACACGACAAAGACATGATGCAAGAAAGCGATTATATTTTGGACATTGGTTACGGTGCTGGAATTCATGGCGGACATATAGCTGCGCAAGGAACTTGGGATGAAATTATAAAATCGGATTCAATTACTGCACAATATTTAAGTGGCAAAAAACAAATAGAAATACCAAAAGAACGCAGAAAAGGAAACGGTAAAAAGTTAGTAATTAAAGGTGCCACAGGCAATAATTTAAAGAATGTAACTGTGGAGTTTCCGTTAGGAAAATTGATTTGTGTAACAGGAGTTAGTGGTAGTGGAAAATCGAGTTTAATTAACGAAACTTTGTACCCAATATTGCGTCAGCATTTTTATAATTCGCATCAAAAACCTTTAGCATACAAAGATTTTAAAGGCATTGAACATATTGATAAAGTAATTGAAATAGACCAATCTCCAATTGGGCGCACGCCCAGAAGTAATCCTGCTACTTATGTAGAAGTATTTTCAAATATCAGGGATTTATTTGCAGCATTACC
>JBMOGB010000499.1:0-2553 GCA_049318585.1 Bacteroidia bacterium
TATTTACACGGTTTTTTTTAACTTTTGCTTATCAAATTATAGCAGTTGTAATAGGTTGGCATATTTATAAACTCACCAACGATGTGTTGGCTTTGGGATTAATTGGATTAGCCGAAGCTGTTCCCGCCATTAGTATTGCCTTGTTTGCTGGACATGTAGCCGATAAACATAACCGTAAAAAAATAATGCAATTTAGCATGTTAACCATGTTGCTTGGAGCAATAGGTTTATTGGTGGTTACAGGCATTTCGTTTCCAAAAACTTTACAGGTAAATGCCATTTATGGTTTAATTATGTTAATAGGATTAGGAAGGGGTTTTTATGCCCCTGCTGGGCAAGCCATTTTAACACAATTAGTGAGCAAAGAACAATTGGTAAAAGGCAGTACATTTTATAGCACTACTTGGCAAATTGCTTCTATTGCTGGTCCTGCAAGCGCAGGATTTTTGTATAACTATTATGGAATTACCAATAGTTTTATTGTAATTATTTGTCTGTTTTCCATTGCATTTACCTTTTTAAGTTTAATAAAAGTAAAGAAACATATTGTGTCAATGAAGCATGATTCTATTTGGTTAAACTTAGCCGAAGGAATAAAATATGTATTGAACCACAAAATTATTTTAGGAGCCCTTTCACTCGATTTGTTTTCAGTTTTGTTTGGTGGCGCAGTGGCACTTTTACCAGCATTTGCCGATGAAATTTTAAATGTGGGTCCGCAAGGATTGGGTTATTTGCGAGCAGCTCCATCGTTGGGTGCAAGTATAACAATGATTGCTTTTTCGTTTTATGGAACTTTCAAAAATCCTGGACAAACTTTAATTATTGTGGTGGCTGCATTTGGTTTGTGTATGATTGGTTTTGGATTAAGTACCAACTTTTATTTGAGTATTATTTTATTGTTTTTTAGTGGTGCTTTCGATAGCATAAGCGTAATCATTCGTGGGGCAATCATGCAACTTTTTGTGCCAGATAATATGCGTGGCAGGGTTTCATCTATCAACACTATTTTTATAGGAAGTTCCAACGAAATTGGTGCTTTTGAAAGTGGAGTAGCAGCAAGATTTTTAGGATTAGCACCTTCAGTTGTTTTTGGTGGAACTGCTACATTAGTGGTTGTACTTGTAGCACAATGGAAAGCCAAAGCATTGAAAGCAATGAAGTTTTAGTTGAGTCTCATGTCTGTTTTTATGACATTTTGAAAATAATAATTTGTGTAAATTTGAAAATTATGAAAAATAAAATCACCCAACTTTTATTGATTGTTTTAGTGTTGATTAGTTCATGTGGCAAATCACGTTTTAACAAAGAGAAGAAAACAATGGTAAGTAATGATACCAATTCACTTATAATTGGTGATCCATTTGACATTGGCGTGGATAATATTTTGATTTTCCCAACAGGTTCAAATTATAAACCTAATGTGTTTGAAAACCAAAAATCGGATGGAATAATTAGCTCATTTACCAGTAAAATAAGTTTGAGTTTTAAAAGTAATGGAGCAACTTTAAATGATCGATTTGCAAATACTGAATATATCAATTCAAACGAAAATGAATTTGATATAAGAAATATCATTTTCTATAACTTGAAGAACAAACAAAGTTATCCTTTAATAAAAGATACTTTACATATTTTGTCATTTGCTTTACACAAGGAATTTTCCAACCCGTTAATTTTTTATAGGGTAGTAAAATACGATAATAACAATGATTCTATTTTTAACTCTGCTGATCCGGTGGTACTATATATATCAGACTTAAATGGAAATCATTTAACGCAAATAACTCCAGAAAATGAAAAGTTTATTGATTACTTTTATTACCCTCAAACCAATAATATTTTAGTTAAAACAATTATTGATAGTAATAATGACAAAGTATTTTCGATTGCTGATGAAACTAATTTTAGAGAAATCAACTTAAAAAATCCTGCAGAAGCAAAAGATATTTTTTCTAAATCGTTAAAGGATTCATTGAGGATGTACTAAATCATTTGCTTTATTGATTCGTGAAATAGATTATGCTTCCTTTATTGTGATTATTTGAATACGAGCAGCTGGTGCGGTTTTGCAAACAGCACTTTTATTTTATTAGCATTTGTAGTGCTTAAAATATTAACACCATTAAATATATTTGCTTTATGATAGGCATTGTAAAAAGCGGATTACAAATCCTCATATTAAATGATTCGGATTGCAAATCATGAACCAGCGAGGTTATTATGAAATGTGTTGACTTTGAGTTGGGTTCTTTGAAATGAGTCAGGAGACTTTTTACTCATTTTAAATCCGTAGTCACATTGCTATGGCTTGGCTTCAGACTAAGGATAGTTAGGATTAAGTGTTATATATTTTTATTTATTTATTTTGATCCATTTTTTATCTAAATTTTTATATTCTAATATTCCTTCATTGTTATTATAAATAATACTTGAAATTGTACTGTCTTCATAAAACAACAATCCTCGTTTCCAATTACCATTAATTAAATAATTTGAATCAATAGCGTCCTAAACGTTTAAAAAAAAGAGAAAGAATTTAAGTATCTCAAA
>JBMOGB010000500.1:0-2543 GCA_049318585.1 Bacteroidia bacterium
CACAAGTCAAAATTACTGATTTGAATGGAAATTTAGTTTGCGAAACAGTGTCAAATGGTAGTATAGCTACTTGGGATGCAAAAGATATACATGGACGGAAAGTAAGTACTGGAATATACCTAGCAGTTTGTGTAAATGCCGATGGAACACAAAGTGCAATCACAAAAATCATGGTGATTAATTAGTTTAAGAATGGGTATTTAGCAAATCTATTTAGAACAAATATTTATTGTAAATTGATTTATGCTTGTATTATTTTTTTTGCGATATCCGTTTTTATGATAGTTTAAATGACAAATAATAATTTCAATTTTCTTAGATTCTATTTTGCGTTTGTTGTTGTTATTGGACATCTAATTGGTATTTCTAAAGTTGAAGGTTTTCGCCAATTTGCTCCATTTTTTAATACATATACATCAGTAACTGCTTTCTTTTGTATAAGCGGTTTTTTGATAACTCGAAGTTATCTTAATTCGTCATCTTATATAAATTACTTATTGAAACGAGCAGCACGCCTGCTTCCTGCATATATTTTAGTTGTAATATTAAGCGCCGTATTTCTTTCATTTCTAAGTAGGTATTCTTTTAGTGACTATTATACTCACCCCCAATTTACTAAATACCTAATTGCTAATTTAAGCTTTGCTAATTTTGTACAACCATGCTTACCAGGTGTTTTTTTACGAGATGGATTAACTTGTGATGTAAATGGTGCTTTGTGGACTTTAAAGGTAGAAGTAAGTTTTTATTTAACAATACCTGTGTTATTGTTTTTAATTAAAAAAAGCAACAATAAACCATTAATTTTTATTATAATATACTTATTTTCTGTTATTTATAAAAATTCATTTGAGTATCTTACGAGTATTACTGGTAATGGTATTTATTCGATTTTAGCACGTCAACTGCCTGGTTTTTTATCATATTTTATCTGTGGAATTGCATTATATTACTATTTTGAATTCTTTTTGCGAAACAAGAAATTGTTTTTTATTGTGGGTTTTGTTCTTTTTACATTTGAGCAATTAATAGATATGGAAATCTTTACTCCGATTGCATTACCATTAATGGTTTTTGCTATCGCATTTAGCTTCAGTGGATTAAATACGTTTGCCAAATATGGAGATTTTTCGTATGGAATATACTTATTCCATTGTCCAATAATTAAAATTGCAAAAGATTTAGACTTTTTTGAACGATATAATCCATTAATAGTTGCAATTACAATAATCCTATTTGTACTTTTCTTAGGTGTAATATCATGGCATTTTATTGAGAAAAAATTTCTACTAAAGTTACATAAGGCAAAATAATTTCACTTCAAATTTTATTATTCTTCACATGAAAAAACTTCTAACCAATTATTCATTTTTATATTTTGTTATTTTGATGTTATATATATCAATTAATGGATTGTTCATTTTAAAATACCTTGCTCGCACCAGTATAAATCCTTTTTTGGTTTTATTCATTTACATTTTTCTTATACTATTAGTAGTGACTATTAACATAAAATATTCCGAATATATATCAAAAAAAACATACAAAATTACTTATTGGTCTATACTTTTGATTATTTGTATAGTGACAATGACTTTTCTAATTATTATTGACCCTTACACCATTAACGTGGATCGTTGGTCAGCAATACACAACTTTATTCAATCCTTATTTAATGGATCATATCCTTATTCGGCTCATACTCATTTGGGCGGATATGGCTCTCCATTTCCTGCTTGGCAAGTATTTCATATCCCTTTTTACATTTTAGGAAATGTTGGTTTTGGGATGTTATTTTCAGTCATATTAACAGGGATATTGTTGATCTGGTTATTAGATTCTCATAAGGATGCTTTTTTTTATCTATTACTATTAACATTATCACCTGCATTTTGGTACGAAGTTGTTGTTCGAAGTGATTTATTTTATAATTTTCTATTATGTTTTTTAGTTTTTGGAGTGATTTATAAAAAGCATTATTCAATTATTTCAAATTCAATATTTTTAGGATTTATTACTGGTTTATTTCTTTCTACAAGGTTTTCAACTATTATTCCATTTTCAATCCTATTATTTCCAAGTTTCTTAATTTCAAATATTAAATATAAGATAATATTTATAGCATCTGGTATTATTACATTTATTGCAACATTTCTTCCTTTTGTTTTTTGGGATTTCAACACATTATTTTTCTTCAAATACAATCCATTTATACTTCAAACAAGACAAGGGTCAGTTTTAGATGCTTTAATTATAGCATTAATTGGTATTTATCTTTCTTTTTGTTGGAAAAATGATTTAAAATTATGTTCTACATTTATTTCAATAACTATTAGTGCATTAGTCATAATTACATTCTCACACCGCATGATTTCGGATCATTTTGTAAGTAGTTTTTTTAGTGGTTATTATGATATTACATATTTCAACATGGCAATGCCTTTTATTCTTTTTTCATTGAATCAAGGAAAAATCAATATTCAAAATAATACTAGCCATGTCAAGACAAAAATCTGAATTGTATTTTCACACTACAGTCGAAA
>JBMOGB010000501.1:0-2524 GCA_049318585.1 Bacteroidia bacterium
AATCTTTAAAGTATGGCGTTGGCCAAACCATGTCTAAAGGGCGGTAAGTATTTCTAGGGAAAATAGTATCTTCTACAATCATAGAATCACGGTCAAGTTTAGTTAGTTCTTTTCCATTTTTAGCATAAATAAGTGTTGGGAAAAGGCCATCACCATATAAAAAATCTTTATCACCATCGCCATCCAAATCATATGCCGCAAATGAATTACTTACGTGTTTTCCGCCTTTAAATAAATAGTTAGTTGTCAAACCAAAATTAAATCCATGCGAAATAACTTTGTAGTTAAAATGACCCCAATTTAAAGCTTTTAAACCAAATGATAGCGAATCGCAATTATTGTTTCCATTTGGCCTTTTGTTTTGGAAATAATTAAAATAATTGGACAATGAAGGCGACTGTACAATGTCTATTTTTCCATCATTATTTATATCATCTATAACACCAACATCCGATGAAACAAATTCTATACAGTCCACGTTTCCTTCATATTCATGTGTGATACAATTTCCTTTTTGTTTAAACGAAAAGGTATTTCCGGTTGAAGTATTTTGATAATATCTAATCCTGTTTTCGGTAACAAGTTCGCCAGGAATCATAGCATAAGCCGAACCAGAAGCAGTAAAAATATCTTCTTTCCCATCGCAATTATAATCCAATAACTTTAGCCATTGAGATATAGGAGGAAATATTTTTTCGTATTTTGGAGCATAAACCCAAGAGTTATTTAACCATAAATAGGTAAAAATTTTATTGCCAATTCCATCAAATACAACTAAGTCTTTTTGACCATCGTTGTTTAAATCCATTTTGTTAAACTGTGGTTTTTGAAAGCCCCCAACAAAAGGATATTTTAAAGTATCGTTACTGTTTTGTTTTAAAAACTTTGCGTTATTTGATAATGAAAAATACACATTTTGAGCTTCACTTTGAAAGTTTATAAACATAAGTGAAAAGAAAGCAAGTAGTAGTTTACGCATAATTTGTTGTTATTTGTTTTTTCAAAAATAGATTTTTAATTATAGACAATTTCATAATATTTTATTAAAATGAATATAGCCGAATTACATGCTTTGTACATACAACACCCAATTATTTGCACCGATACTAGAAAAGTATCAAATGGATGTTTATTTTTTGCTTTAAAAGGCGATAAATACAATGCCAATCAGTTTGCAAATGAGGCTATAAACAGTGGTGCTGCTTTTGCAATTATTGATGAAAAAGAGTTTGAAATTAGCCAAAAAACTATTTTTGTAAATAATGTTTTAGAAACACTTCAACAGTTGGCTACATTTCATAGAGATAGTTTGAATATACCCGTAATTGCTATTGTTGGCAGCAATGGTAAAACCACTACTAAAGAATTGATTACATCGGTTTTAAAGCAAAAATATAAGGTAATAGCTACTCCAGGGAATTTCAATAATCATATTGGTTTGCCACTAACTATACTTCAAATTACAAAAGAGCATGAAATAGCAGTAATAGAAATGGGCGCAAATCATGTGGGAGAGAACGCATTTTTATGTGAAATAGCTAGGCCAAATTATGGTGTTATTACTAATAATGGAAAAGACCACTTGGAAGGATTTGGAAGTATAGAAGGTGTTGCACAATCGAATGCTGAGTTATATACTTACCTATTAAAAAACAATGGTATTGCATTTGTAAATGCAAATGATGAATGGCTAATGAGAATGGCCATACAATTGAAAAATAAAATTACTTATGCTGCAAATTTTGAAGGCAGAAATGGAAGTGCTAAAATTACTTGTTTAGCTAGAACTTTGCAGCCATTAATTAATTTTTATATAGCAGATTATGGTAAAAATATAGTAGCAAATTTAAGCGGTGATTATAATTTTGATAATATAGCAACTGCTGTTGCAATGGGTTTATATTTTAAAATAAGACCTAACAAAATAGGTGCCGGAATAGTTAGTTATTTGCCTTCAAATAATCGTTCTGAAGTAATAAACAAAGAATTCAACACGGTTTATATGGATGCCTATAATGCTAACCCAAGTAGTGTAGAAGCAGCATTGAAGAACTTTGCTGCAATGCCATTTTCAAATAAAACTGTAATTCTTGGCGATATGTTTGAATTAGGAAAGTATGCTGCCAAAGAGCACCAATATATTGTAGATTTATGTAGAAGTTTAAAACTAAAAAATGTATTTTTATGTGGCGAAAACTTTATGAAAACTACTAACCATTTTCATGCTTTTAACACCACCAAAGAGTGCAAAGAATTTTTAACAGCAAACTCTTTATTTAGAGCCAATGTTTTTATAAAAGGTTCAAGAAGTATGCGCTTAGAAGATTTGTTGGAAGTAATTGATTAAGGTAATTTTATTTGAAAATACACACACCAAAAACAATTCAACGATCTAATAGGTCCTTTTTAACTTAAATTCTTTTAAAGGAGTAATTACTAAAGGAACTTTTTCAATTAATACTGAACTGGTATCAAGTCCAAATGCTTTTGCTTCCGATAAACTTAATTTATCTAAAGTAAAATA
>JBMOGB010000502.1:0-2512 GCA_049318585.1 Bacteroidia bacterium
AATAAAAAAATGTTTGGAAACAATATCTTACAACAGCGAATGATCAAAAGCCTTTTACCATCCTTATTACCTATGTTGGACGGTTTACAGGAACCTATCAGTAATTTTATCAACACAAAAAAACAGCAGATTGAATTACTTGAATTTGAAAAAGAAGTAATAGGCATTATTAAAGAAAAAGAGGGGAAAGTATATATTTGTATATCTGTACTTGATTGTTTAGGACACGTAAGCCGTAATATGGAAATATATGCTTTTGATCAATTATTAGAACTTATCAAAAACACCGTAATCAATGGAAAATAATACAGAAACTATCCAAAAACCAGCTGCAGCCACACCACCTAAAACAGTGGATGAATTAATTGCAGAACTCAATGTAAGTAAACAGGATTTTACGCCACCACAGCCACCTTCTGTAGCAATACCCGGTGAAGAAAGCAATAAGCCTGCAGGTGATGAATATCAACAGCCGTACAATCAATTTGAGGAACCACCAATTGTAAGTCCTGCCGATCTGGCAAAAGCCAAAGCGTCGGCAATATTTGTTACCAGTGCGGTAGATATTGGATTGAGCGAAATACTTACCATGATAGCCAAGGGTAAAGATCCGGAGCCATACAAAGCTACAGCAAGTGAGCGTGAAGATATGGTAAATGTATGGGCCGAATATTTGAAAGACAAAGGCGGTGATATTCCACCGGGAGTAATGGTGTTGATAATGATTTTGGTTGTTTACGGTCCACGTGCAAAGTCAGCTTTTGATGCAAAGGCCGCCGATGAAGTGTTGGCACTTAAAGAGGCCGAAAATGATAAACTTAAAAAACGAATTGCCGAACTCGAAAAAGAAAAAAAGGCAGAAAAATAAGCGTATCAATAATTGCAGCTCTATATT
This sequence comes from Bacteroidia bacterium, assembly GCA_049318585.1. Taxonomy (GTDB): domain Bacteria; phylum Bacteroidota; class Bacteroidia; order UKL13-3; family UKL13-3; genus JAAFJM01. The sequence goes on from JBMOGB010000502.1 coordinate 896, forward strand.
AGGCTATTCACAAATAAATGAAAGCAAATTAGCAGCTTAGAAGTCTGATAAACTTCGATTAAAGTGGGTGAAGCACAGTAACCCACTTTTTTAAATAAAATTAAATATGTAGAAATGGATAGAGCAACTAAACTAATACTGATCATTGGGTACAATGGTACCGGCAAAACAACGATAACAAAAAAGCTGGTAGTAAGCGAACTTAAAAAAGCAACATCCCATATATTAGTTGTTACGCCTGATGATATTGAATGGAACATGCTTCCGGAGGTACACCATAAATTTATAGAACGTGTAAAAACTTACAAAAAAGCCCGAAAAATAATATACAACGAAAAAATAGAATACCTGGATCCACAAAACAGAGCTTTACAAAAAGGGAATACGGTAGATTTAATCGCCGATTACTTTAGAGATGGACTGGTAATATTTGATGATTGCCGCAGTTATTTTAATGCAGCCTTAGAAAGCAGCTTGCACAATCTATTGATCCGCCGCCGACAAAAGATGATTGATATTATAATGGTTGCTCATGGATTTACAGAAATACCCCCAAAAGCTTTTACTTTCGCAAGTGATATAATTCTTTTTAAAACAATGGATAATATAGATAAACGCAAACCATACCTTAAAGATTTTGAGAAAATGAAAGCCATGCAACAATATGTAAATACAGAAGCCGAAAAAAACCCACATTTTAATATTGTAATTCCTCAGATATAATGCCAGAAAAAAAGTTTTTATCAAACCATTGTAAATATGAAGTGGCTAAAATGCTACAAATAAGCGTTAAAACCTTGTCTGTTTACCTTAATAAAATGTATTTTTCCGATCTGTCAGTATTAGGGTATAAAAAAAGGCAAAAGAAACTAACGCCTAAACAGTTGAATTATTTAGTAGAAAAGATTGATCTGTGAAATAATTAAATTAAACTATTTGTTATATAGCTGAAAAATATATTAATTTTGCAAAAAAAAATATTATGCAAACAGTGGTTTTACAAAGTAATTCAAAAGTGAATTTAAAATTACTTACAGATTTCGCCAAAAAAATAGGAGTTACAGTTAAATATTTAACGGAAGACGAAAAAGAAGAAATAGGATTGTTAAATGCAATCAACAAAGGGAAAACGGGAAAGTATGTTGATACTGATGTTTATTTGAAAACTCTTCAAAAATGAAAATATTAATTGATAAATCATTCCAAAAAGATACAGATAAAATAACAGATCAAAAAATAATAAAATCAATTTTTAATTGTATTCTTAAAATTCAAAAACTTGATAAATTAACTGATTTAGCAAATTGTAAAAAACTTAAAAATAGTAATACAGCTTATAGAATAAGAATAGGCGATTATAGAATAGGATTTTTATTTGAAAACGATAGTGTTATTTTAATTAGGTTTTTACATAGAAGTAAAATTTACAATTATTTTCCGGAATAACTTTTTATACAATATATAAAAAACACTTTTAAGGCTGCTTATTAATTTAAGTAGCCTTTTTTTTATTTCAAATGCTCAATAAACGGAATTAAACGGAAATAAACCGAAGCAAACCAAAGCAAACCGAAACCAAGCCATTAACCCATTGTAATTTTGTGGTTCAAATTTATT
>JBMOGB010000503.1:0-2498 GCA_049318585.1 Bacteroidia bacterium
CCAAATAAATCAAATTCATGCGGATTGAAAATATTATTCATCAATACAATTTGTTTTCCTAACGCCAATGTAATATGCATTCCCATGGTAACTTGGGTAATGATTAAATGGCATTGGTTTACCAAGTTTATAAACTCAAAAAGACTGAAATATCCTAAATACAATGCTCCTGAACGAGCTTGAATTTCTTTGTTGCGTTCGTGCTCTGCTTCGCCTCCTAACAATAAAATTTCGGCATCAGGATGTTGAGTTTTTAAAACCGCAACTAGCTCTACCCATTTATCAATGGTCCACAAACGAGTAGTCCAACGGCCACCGCAACCGGTATTCATTCCAATAATTTTTTTGCCTGTTGGCAAATTCCAAACATAACCTTTGTCGTCATGTTTATCCATTAGGTAAGGTTCTCCTTGATGGGTAAATCCGCAAATTTCAAAAATTTCTTGTAAATAACTTTTGGTGTTTGCTTGGCTTACATCATCGAACATACCTGTGCTAAATTTATGAACAGCTAACTCATTGCAAGGTTGAATTTCATTGTCTTTTAAAATAAAACCGTACTTTTCTTTAGCTTCAATTACTTTTAGCAAAGCACCTGCTTCTTTTTCTTTGTCTAAATTAATGGCAATGTCCCAAGTGCTATGTTGCGCATACATAATGGAGTTTACATCCCATTTCAAAATTTCATCTATTTGGCTCGATGGTAAAATATCAGGAGTCCAAGTAAGCCAAGTAATTTTACAGTTTGGATAAAGTGCTTTGTATTTTACTACCAAAGGAGTGGTGCGAATTACATCGCCAATGGCGCCTAATTTTATAATTAAAATGCGTTTTGAAACTTGTGTAAAACTCGGGCAATCGTTGCAATGATAGCCATTTTGCTTATGAGGTTTACATGGAATATGACCTTTAAAATGAAGGCAATTTGGTTTAAAAGTAGTAGATATATCTGTCATTTTTATTCGCTAATAATTCAAATAATTCTTTAAAAACATTTCCTTATTTGAACAAAGGCAAACCTAACAGATTTTAGCAAATTGACAAAATAGAAATTAAAGGTATTCCTAAAAACCAATAAAACGAACAGGATTTGTTTTAAATTCTGAATATAATGCTTAGTTTTGAATTGTAAATTTAAGGCATTGAACCCAGATAAAAACATAATAAATTCAAACAGAATTATCATTTCTACATTGGAAGAACAAGAGGATGATATGCGTAAATATTGGGCTTCCATTACACCCATTCAAAGATTGATTCATTTAAATGAATTGATAAGAATTTCCTTTGACTTGAACACACAAACGCCTGTTTTTTCTAATAGAATTAATTTCGAAAAACCGTGAACATATTCCTTGAAAAGCATTTTGATTTAATAAAAAAATTGCTTGAAGGCAATGTTTTATTTATTTTAATTGGTGGTTATGCTGTTAATTTTCATGGGTATAATAGAACTACAGGTGATTTAGATTTATGGGTAAAACCTGACAATGAAAACAAGACTAAATTGATAGCTGTCTTAACCAAAATGGGGTTTAATTTGGAAGATTTAGATGCAATCAGTAAAATGGACTTTACAAAAATATTGGCTTTTAATTTTTGGGAAATTCCTTTTAAAGTTGATGTCTTAACTCAAATAGCAGGTGTTAAATATGAAACAGCTGACAATAAAAAAGTATTATCGGATATAGATGGAATAATGGTTCCTTTTCTTCATTTAGACCATCTAGTAATTTCTAAAATTTCTAATAATAGAACTAAAGATAAATTAGATGTGGAGGAACTTCAAAAAATAGCTGAATTTAAAAATAAAAATAAATAGTATTTGTCATTATAATCTATATTTTTGACTTACAATTTAAAAACTAAAAATTATGGCAGATGGTATTAGAGGAAAAGTAAAAGTAATCATGATGGACAAGTCGTCAGCACCAAGTAACACCATTACTTTGGGTCCAGATTTAGGTTACGATGCAAGCAATACGCAAGTAGCAGCTGATGCAATTAATTTAGAGTTTGGAACAAGTGTTACCGTAAATGACATTTTAGGCTTTCAAACAATTGGTGAAGTAGGTGATTATGTAGCTGGTTTAGTAGGCGGCTAATCACCTGTTTTTCTAAAACAAAAAAGCTTGAATTGATTCATTCAATTCAAGCTTTTTTTATGTGTTTTGGTAATTATTTTCCTACTTGAGTAGCCATTACAATTCTAATTTTTAAGCGAGTGCCAATAGAAAGAATATCTACTAATTCTTGAATATTTAGTTTTGCATCCATGCGCAAAACTATAGTAGGATCAACAACTCCAGCGGTTTTTTCTTTTAAAACTTGCTCTAAATTTGAAGGGTCGCTAATAAATTCTTTTTCAAAATAATATTCTTTGTTTTCATTTACCGAAAGTGCAAATTGTTTTTTGTTTAAAGTCTGACTTTTTTCTGCCTTTGGCAATAAAACTTTTATAACATTTGGATTAGCAATGGTTGAAATAATTAAAAAGA
>JBMOGB010000504.1:0-2497 GCA_049318585.1 Bacteroidia bacterium
TTAATTTGACAACTATCAAACTAATTAAGTTGCAACATGACAAAAATACACAATTTTTCGGCAGGACCCGCTATTTTACCACAATCGGCAATAGATGCAAGTATTGAGGCTTTAAAAAACTTTTCGGGCACAGGTTTATCTTTAATTGAAGTAAGCCATAGAAGTAAAGAATATGAGGCTGTAGTAGAAGAAGCGTGCCAATTGGTTCGCGATATTTTAAACCTTGGTGATGAGTATGCAGTTTTGTTTTTACAAGGTGGTGCTTCTACTCAGTTCGATATGATTCCAATGAATTTACTAGAAGAAGGTGAAACAGCTGCTTATGTAAACACTGGAGTTTGGGCTAGCCGCGCTATTAAAGAAGCTAAAATGTTTGGAAACGTAAATGTTTTGGCAAGCAGCGAGGATAAAAACTTTAACTATATTCCTAAAAATTATATCATTCCTACCGATGTAAAATATTTTCATTGCACCAGCAATAACACCATATACGGAACCGAAATGTTTGAGTTTCCTAAAACAGAAGTTCCACTAATTTGCGATATGAGTTCCGATATTTTCAGTCGCCCGTTTGATGCTAGTCAATTTGATATGATTTACGCTGGAGCGCAAAAAAATATGGGTCCTGCGGGAACTACATTAGTAATTATAAAAAAGGATTTAGTTGGAAAAGCAAAACGCAAAGTTCCTACCATGCTCGATTATAAACCACATGTAGAAAATGGAAGTATGTACAATACGCCAAGTGTGTTTGCCATATTTGTTTGCATGCATACATTACGTTGGATAAAAGAAATGGGTTTAGAAGCAATGGAAGTTAGAAACAAAGCTAAAGCTGATTTATTATATGCTGAAATAGATAGAAACCCATTATTTGAAGGAACTGTAGTAAAGGAAGACAGAAGCCGCATGAATGTAAATTTTGTTACTACCAATAAAGATCACGAATCAGAATTTTTAAAACTTTGCGAAAGCAAACACTTAAGCGGTTTAAAAGGACATCGCTCTGTAGGTGGATTACGTGCAAGTTTATACAATGCATTACCAATAGAAAGCGTGCAAGTTTTAGTAGATACCATGAAGGAATTTGAGGCGAGTAAAAAAGGTTAATAGAGTTGATTAGTTGATTGGTAAATAAAATCTGTAAGTTATGTTTTCAAGTTTTGAAGAACTAGAAGTATGGAAAGAATGCAGAAAGCTAAGACAAATGATTTCTATTTTAACTAAAAGTTTTCCCGAAACTGAAAAATATAGACTAACAGATCAAATTTTAAGATCATCAAAATCTAGCTGTGCAAATATTGCTGAGGGACATGGAAGATACCATTATCAAGAAAACATTCAATTTTGTAGAATTGCTAGAGGCTCACTTTCTGAAACACATAATCATTTAACAGATGCTTTAGATGAAAAATATATAACAAATGAAGAATTAGAAATTCATGTTAACCAAGTCAAACTTTGTACTCGTTTATTAAACGGTTATATCAATTATTTAGAAAAACAAAAAACAAGTAAATAAATTACAAAAAACCTATTAACCAATTAACTTAATCAACTTATCAACCTAAAGTAAAATGATAAAAATATTAGCAAATGATGGCATTGATGCCAATGGAAAAAAGATTTTAGAAGAGGCAGGTTTTACTGTTATAACTGATAAAATTGCACAAGAAAACTTAATGACTGAGTTAAATAATTTTGATGCTATTTTGGTGCGTAGTGCAACTAAAGTTCGCAAGGAATTAATTGATGCTTGTCCAAATTTAAAGCTGGTTGGCAGAGGTGGTGTTGGAATGGATAATATTGACGTTGAATACGCCAAACACAAAGGAATTAAGGTTGTAAATACGCCTGCTTCTTCATCAGTGAGTGTTGCAGAATTGGTGTTTGCACACATATTTTCGGCTTCACGATTAATTCAAATTACCAACAGGGTAATGCCTAACGAAGGCAATACAAAGTTCAATGATTTGAAAAAAGTAGCTTCTAATGGTATAGAATTGCAAGGCAAAACAATGGGAATTTTTGGTTTTGGTCGCATAGGTCAAGAAGTAGCTAAAATGGCAATAGGACTTGGAATGCAAGTTTTGGCTTTTGATCCGTATGTAGATAAAGTGGACTTGAGTTTGAATTTACCTGCATTGGGTTTAAATTCTCGCATAAAAGTTACCATCAATACTGTTAGCGATGAAAGCGTTTTGACTCATGCTGATTTCATCACTTTCCATTTACCTTTTAGTGAAGGCGATAAAGCGATTGTTGATGCCGAAAAAATGGCTAAAATGAAACGTGGTGTTGGTTTGGTAAATTGTTCAAGAGGTGGAGTAATAAGCGAAGTAGATTTATTAGCAGCTTTAAACTCTGGCCAAGTTGGATTTGCAGGATTAGATGTTTTTGAAAAAGAACCTCCAGTAAATATGGATATTTTAAAACACGATCATGTGAGTTTAAGTCCACATATAGGAGGAAGTACCAAAGAAGCTCAAAACCGAAT
>JBMOGB010000505.1:0-2490 GCA_049318585.1 Bacteroidia bacterium
CAATCATGTAAATAAATGCCGCAATAGGTACAAAGATAAGGGTTAGTGGTATCATAATAGTTGGAGTTGTTGTAAACGTTCGTTAAATCTTTTTTTAGTGTCTTTCATATTTAGGCACATTTGCTTAAAATAAGAATCTTTTAACTCTATTCCTATTGCTTTTCTACCCATAGAAACAGGGGAAAAAACTTCACTACCAACTCCCGCAAATGGTGTTAATACAACCTCATTAGGATTTGAATACAATTCAACTAAGCGGTCAATAACATCTAACTGTAAAGGGTGTACGTGTTTTTCGTCATCTTCTTCTTTGCTGTCTTTATAAGGCAAAACATTATCAATTCTAATGTCATCCCAAACAGAAGATGCGTAACGCTGCCATATGTAATGATTAAGCTTTGTTATTTTATCCGTTTCGTTTACGTTGTTTAGATGTTCCCATAATTGTGAGCTTGTAAGATTTGAATCATTGGCATTATTCCAAGCAGTTAATATGTTTGGCAGTATTGGTATTTCGCCAGCGTAATGATTAATTCCGTATTTATGTGTTACGGGTACTTGGTTTTCTCCCTTTTTTGTAAATACCAACACATAATCAGGCATAGCGGTAAAACATTTTGTAGAATCCTCTACTATAAATTTGTGCATTAACGATTGAACCATTGTCCTCATACGAACCTTTAAAGGCTCTTTCCAAATAGTTATCCTATTTCGGTATTCAAAACCATATTTCTCATGTATTTTAATTACCTCATGTGGAAAATCCCAAAGCCTACATGAATTATCAAATACATCTGTTACGTGTACAGCGTTTATTCTTCCAGTCTTTGTAACCCTTGCAAGTTCTTTAACTAAAAAATCATACTGTTCTAAAAATTGTTCCTTTGTTTCGCAATTACTAAAATCATTTTCAGAGCTTGAGTAATTATACAAACCCGCAAAAGGGGGTGAATAAATAACTAAGTCTATTGTTTCCGTTCCTATTTGTGGTAGTACGTACATACAATCAGAGTTATAAATACTATATTCGTCGGTGTGAACTTGGTCTTTAACATTCATATAAATAATGGTTGTTTAATTTCTTTATCAAATGATTTTATTTTGTTTTCAAATACTGAATTTACGTTTTTTGTTAGGCTTTCATGTAACTGTATAGCTTTTTGAGTTTTTTGTTGTATGGCATCAATTACCCTTTGTTGCCCGTCAGAAATAATAACATCTACCGTTACTTCGCTTTTTTGTCCAAACCTCCAAAACCTTCTTATTGACTGATAATATTGCTCATAACTCCAAGTAGGGAAATATACCGTGTGATTGCAATGTTGCCAGTTCAATCCGAAAGATGTCATTTTAGGCTTTGTAATAATCCGTTTTATGTTGCCATTTGCAAAGTTCATTAAAATATCTTCTTTTTTTTCAATTGACATAGAACCTAAAATTTCAATAGCATCTTTATCAAGTTCGTTTAGTATTCTGCTTTCCTCATTTAAGTTGCACCAATAAACAGACGTCTTATTACCTGTTAATTCAATAGCCTTTTCACAACGTTTTTCTATTGTTTGTTTTTGCTCATGACGTACTTCTGTAATACTTTTTGCCATAGGTGTAAACATTTGTATTTGACCTAAAACATCTACTAAAGATTGATTCTTTACAGTATGGGTATTTACCTTTAAGTTTGGCAATACATAACCATCATTAGAAAAACCAATATCAGACGGCATTTTTACCATTATTGACCATTGATTTACCCATGCAAAAAAATCTTTCTCGGCATGAGGTTTTAGGTAGAACTTTTCACCTATGTTCCTATTTGTGCTATCTACACTATTTTGATTGTTCTTAAAAAACTTTGTAAGCATATCCATATATCCCATATATCCGAGAGCTTCAGAAGTAGTTCCAAGTTCTATAAAATCATTAGGAGATGGTGTAGCGGTACTAAAAAATCTATATGGTATTTTCTTTACAAAAGCGGTTATACTATCTTTTGTTTTACCGTCAAAATTTTTAAGTATTGAGCTTTCGTCACATACTAAACATTCAAAATCATTAGGATTAAAATAGTGCAATCTTTCATAATTACAGATAACTATTTTTTTTGTAAAAGATCCGTCTTTTGAATACTCAATATCGTCAATACCTATTTTTTCAGCTTCTAATAAAAATTGGAAGGCAACAGCTAATGGAGTTAGTATTAGTACTCTTTTGTTTGTTTTTAAAACTACATTATTTGCTATTGATAATTGGATTAATGTTTTTCCTAATCCAGTATCACAAAAAATAGCCATACGACCTTTTTTTACAGCTTTTTGTATTATGTGTTTTTGAAAATCAAAAGCCATATCAGGTAGATAGGTGCAGTCAAACCCGTAACTATCTAAACTATGACTTTTTGATTCAATAAATTTTAGATAATCGTTCATTTCAATTTATTTTCTTGTTCAATAAATAGGTTGTTTAAATATTCACGAGCGGCGGTTACTTTAG
>JBMOGB010000506.1:0-2484 GCA_049318585.1 Bacteroidia bacterium
ATTAACATTTATTGCAACACTTGCATAGTAGCTTGGGCTTTTAGTAAACATTCTTCGTATTCATTGGTGGCAATGCTATCAAAAGTAATGGCTCCACCCACCATTAAACTCAAATACTTGTTGGTTTTATTGTATTGAATTGAACGAATAACTACATTGAAGTCGAAATTGCCATTAGGTGCAAAATAACCAACAGCACCACTGTAAAGCCCACGTTTGGTAGCTTCATATTGTTCTATAAATTCCATGGCAATCACCTTTGGCGCACCAGTCATGCTGCCCATTGGAAAAGCATTTTTTATGGCATCAACCAAATCCATATTTTCACTTATAGTACTCGAAACTGTTGATATCATTTGATGAACTTGCTTAAACGAATAAATACCAAAAAGCTCCTCCACTTTTACACTTCCTGTTTTCGATGAATGTGCTAAATCGTTTCGTACCAAATCTACAATCATCAAGTTTTCGGCACGTTCTTTTTCTGAATGCAGCAGCAAATCTTTTAAATGATTGTCTTCTTTTTCATCAGTCAAATTGCGTTTGATAGTTCCTTTGATGGGCTGTGAAAACAATTTTTCTTCTTGTTTTAAAATAAACCTTTCTGGACTAGCACAAGCTAAATATTTATCAAAATACTTTACAAAACTTCCAAAAGGAACTGGTGAGGCTTTTTGCAATTGTTTGTAAATTTCAATTGGATCAATGGCTGCATCATCATCAAAAAACTCCATGCAAAAATTCATTTCATACACATCTCCAGCTATAATATGTTCCTTTATTTTTTCAATATTTTCTAAATAAATTTCTTTGCTTACTCGCTGTTTTAAAACTGTTTTTCTGCTTGTCGCAATGCTGTTTTGTTCAAATTTTTCAATGCTTTCAAGCCATTCTTCCATATTGTTAAACAAATTACTTTTGAAAATTATTTCACCATTTTTATTGATAATAAAAATATGTTCAGGAACAAAAAAATACAAACTTGGAAATTGTATTCCATCAAAATTATTGGAGATTAAATCCTCAATTTGATTTTTTAAATCGTAGGTTAGAAAACCAAAACAATACTCGTTTTTGTGATTATTTCTAAAAGTTTTTAGCGTTTCAAAATCATCATGATTTGTTCCAACACAAGCATGTTTTACTCCAGCTGCTAAAGCAAATTCTATTTCATGTAATCCAAAAGCGTTTAAACTTTCGTTATTATTTAAAAGCACACAAACCTCAAACTGGTTAGCCCAATCCAATGCTTTGTCTTTTATATGTTGTAGTTCAGTTTTGTTCACGGTTAATATTTGTTATTATTTGATTTTGACCGAAGCCTCTTAACAATAAAGAATAGCACCAATAATATAAAAAATAGTAAACACCAACCTTTATAACCTACATTTATATTTATGAAATCCGTTTGCACTTCTGGTGTAAATTTAAAAGTAGAATCTTGTATGAAACTCATTTTTATAATTATTTTTTACGTTATTTACAGATTTACTCAATCAATTTGATTATACCATTTATATTTTCGCCATTGTTGGTGTTTGAGCGAAGCGACACCAACAATAAAATTTTGACAGTTTTTTAGTAGTTTAATTCAAAACAAATTTATAGTTTTCATTACAATTTACCTGATTTTTTAAGATTACTAATTACTTTTAAAAGCGGAACTTTCTCTTCATTCTTTCTGCTTTTAGCAATTATTCCATCCAATAAATCTTCAATAGCCTCTTGATGTTCTTCAATAGATTTCAAATCAATTTGAACAGCTATTTTCTCATTTTTATCATTGACAACAAAACGTACACCTTTCATACTATTATTTTTATACAAATTCCGATTTGTGGCATTTCAAATGGAGCAACACCAATAATTGTTTATATTTTTTTTTAGTCTTTTTTGAAGCCAATTCTTTTTCTTGGTTTCGGTGGCTCCTCTACTAATAATTTTAAAGCTTCAAAAATATATTGAATTTCTTCTTCATGTTTTTTGAAATTGAGATCTTGTTTCAATAATTTTTTTTCTAATTGCTCAATTTTCAAAATTACATTTTTATTATTTAATAAGTTTTGCCTCATCCTAGTAAAAACTCTTATAATTTGAATATTTACATTTATAGCTGTTTCGCTATTTAGCACACTTGATAACATTGCAACTCCTTGTTCTGTAAATACATTAGGTGTATATCTTCTGCCACCCCAACTTGAGGTCACAGATTGTGACTTCAAGTTTTGCCATTCTATTTCTGATAGTTTAAAAATAAAGTCTTCAGGGAATCGTCCAATATTTCTTCTAATTGATTGATTAAATACTTTTGTTTCTACAGAGTATAATTCTGCTAAATCAGAATCAAGCATTACTCTTTTTTCTCTTACTAAGTATATTTTACTTAATACAATTTCATCAATAATTGCAATCGATTTTTCCATATCTTTTATTTTTTTACCCAATCTCCAATCCGTCAAACAAGCCATCAATGGCTTTTATTTC
>JBMOGB010000507.1:0-2475 GCA_049318585.1 Bacteroidia bacterium
CCTTATTTATTTGATGAAATGCAAGAAGTGGCCAAGAATTTTAAAGCACAAAAAACACCACACGCTTATGTAATTTGGAAGGAAAATAACCAATGGATTGTTAAATACAATGGTGCAATAGACGACAATGGAATGGAACCTGAAAAAGTAACTGAAAATTATGTTTACAATGCAGTTGATGCATTGCTAGCCAATCATCCTGTAAAAATAAGTGAAACAAAATCTATTGGCTGCCAAATAGCTTTTCGAAAAAAATAAATTTGTTTAAACCTTTTTTAGTTTTCAAAGTCTACTAAAAAAACAAATTATATGATAAAAACTCAAAGGTTAGTAGGAAAGTACTTTTTATTCGCATTTTTAACAATTGGATGCTTCCATTTAAAAGCACAAAACAAAACGATAATTTTAGGAAGGCCAACTGATAATTCAGTAACCATTAGCATTGCCTTTGATCAAAACGTGGAATATCTTTTCGAGTATGGAACTCAATCAGGTGTATACACAAACACATCAGCAGTTTTTACCAATGTAGCCAACACTCCTGATGAAAAAGATTTGACAGGTTTAACTGCAAATACAAAGTATTTTTATAGAGTAAAATATAAAACGATTGGTGCAAGTAATTATATAATAAGCAGTGAATATGCTTTTATAACCCAACGTGCTAAAGGCAGCACTTATACTTTTACCATTGAATCTGACGAACATTTATACGATAAAAAAGGGGTAAAAAGCATGTATCAAGTTTGCTTAAATAACCAAGCAAACGACAAGCCTGATTTCATGCTTTCATTAGGCGATATTTTTGGCGATGATCACAATCCTTTTACCATCACATCGGCCGAATTAGATTTATTGCATGCTAATTACAGGCCTTTTTTAGGTAGTATTTGCCATTCCATACCTTTTTATGTTTGCCTTGGAAATCATGAGGGAGAAAATGATTATTATTTAGGAAAAACTCCTCCAAATAACTTAGCTATTTGGGGTACTTTAGCACGTAAAAATTATTATCCTAATCCATTTCCAAATTCATTTTATTCTGGTAATACCGATGTAGAACCTTATGGTGTGGGCAATCCCGAAAACTACTACGCTTGGACTTGGGGTGATGCACAATTTATAGTTTTGGATGTTTATAGAGATGAGTGTGATACTTCCGACAAACCACAAGGTTGGAATTGGAGTTTGGGTTTACCTCAATATACATGGCTAAAAAATACTTTAGAAGCCAGCACTTCAAAATACAAATTTGTATTTGCTCACCATATTCGCGGACAAGGAAGAGGTGGTGTTACCAATGCACAATTATACGAATGGGGCGGATTAAACAAATTAGGAGGTACCAACACTTTTGCTGCTAACCGACCAGGTTGGGCTAAGCCAATCCATCAATTATTTATTGACAATAAAGTGAATATTTTCTTTCAAGGGCATGACCATGTTTTTGCACATGAAATATTAGATAGTATTACTTATCAATCCACGCCAATGGCAGCTGATTCTACATATGAAATAGGAATGTTAGCCAATGCTGGTGCTTATGTTTCAGACACCATCGCAGGAACAGGACATTTAAGAGTTACGGTTTCTCCTAATTTTGTAAAGGTAGATTTTGTACGCGCTTATTTACCAGCAGACACCTTAAGTGGTGCTCATAAAAATGGTGAAGTAGCATTTTCTTACACTGTTGGTGGCAAAGATAATACTGGAGAAGAGGAGGAATTGGAAACCTCTGATATAAAATTATATCCTAATCCTGCGAGTGATTATGTTTCAATCCTTTCTAGTCAAAATTACAATTTAGAAGAGGTAAACATTTACAATTCGGTGGGACAATTGCAATTGCAAACACATACAAATACATTTGATATCGGTAGTTTTTCAAATGGAATTTACTTTGTAAATATCAAAACTGAAAATGCACTTGTTGTAAAAAAATTAGTGGTAAATAAATAATAGAAAGCATGAAAAAAGTTACGCTAATTTTTACCCTAATCGCATCATTTTGCTTTACAATAAAAGCACAAAATTTAATTCATAGTGAAATTCTTGGTCGTCCAACTGATCATACTATGACTGTTCAAGTTTTTTTTGATACCGTTGTAGACGCCAGTATTCAGTATGGAACAGCAAGTGGCGTATATCCAAATCAAACCAATTGGCAAACTTTTGCAATTGATGAGCCCACAGAAATTGAAATAAAAAATTTAACAGAAGACACCAAATATTTTTATCGTTTGGCATACAGAAAACCAAACACTACCAACATTATTTACAGACCAGAGTATACCTTTCAAACTAGTCGTAAATTAGGAACAAGTTTTTCATTTACCATTCAAGCCGACCCACATGTGGATGAACAAACGGATACAGCATTGTATCGTTTATGTTTAAAAAATCAATTGGAGGATAAACCCGATTTCATGATTGATTTAGGCGACTTTTTGATGTCGGATAAATTAACTAATGCGT
>JBMOGB010000508.1:0-2470 GCA_049318585.1 Bacteroidia bacterium
TGGAAGGCTTGATTTATAATAAATGGGATGTGGTGGAAAGTTTTCCTAATGAGGAAGTTATTTATTATGGATTGGATTTTGGGTATAGCAATGATGAAAGTGGTTTGGTTAAAGTGTGTTTCCAAGGGGATGATTTGTTTGTGGAAGAGGTTTTGTATAAAAAAGGACTGACGAACCAGGATATTGCGGATAAGTTGAGGGAAAAGGGTATTAATGAAAACCAATTGATTATTGCGGATAGTGCTGAACCGAAATCTATACAGGAGTTATATAGGGAAGGATTTACCATAAGAGGTGCTATTAAAGGGGCTGATAGTATACGGAACGGGATTGATATTGTGAAACGATATAACATACACGTTGTAAGGGGTAGCAGTAATTTGATACGAGAATTAAAAAGTTATTGCTGGGCAATGGACAGGGATGGAAAAAGCCTGAACGTGCCGATAGATAAATTGAACCATTTACTTGATCCACTGAGGTATGTGGCTTTGTTTAAAAACTATGTTCCTGGGAAAAGGATGGTGAAAGTGGGGAGTGTGTGAAAATAATAAAACAAAGTGCTTTATAACTCTTTAACAGTTACTTAATTAGAAATAAATTATGCGTAAAACAAAATGAATTAAACAAATTAGTTGTTTAAGATTCAACTTCTTTTGCTTTTCTAATACCTTTTCCAAAAACAACAATTGGTTTCCAATGATGTGGAACATTTGATAATAAAAATTCAGCTTCAACTTGGTCTTGAGTTAAAAAATTATCTGTCATATATATTACAGCATAAAAGGTTGTCCAATCTGCAGAACCTTCATAACCTTGAATGTCTTCAAAAATACCACCTATTGCAACTTTTGCTTCTTTATCAGAGGTAACAAACTTATATTCAACAGCACTTTTAATTCTTTTAACACCTATATCAGGTTTGTATGTTTTAGATACTTTCGCAATTGGAATCTCTCTAACTGTATCAGGGAAAACATGAATCAATACTTTATATACTTCATTTCTAACTTCTGCTTCATTAGATGGAGTTAGATTTCTATCTGATAGCATTTTAGGTGTACCTCGTAAAATTTGTTCTAATAGCATTCTTGAATTTGTGTTTTCATAATCACTGACAGTTTCAATTTTAACATGTGAAGTCAATGCATTTACATGGTTATCAAGAATTGATTTTACAGGAGAATAAAACACATCAACATAAGGAATAAAATCCAAATTGCCAAAATTACCGATGTGTTTAGCAAGTTCTCGAGTTAGTTTGGTTTGCATTTTTTCTAAACCTAAAATTTCATAAGCGAATTCAATTTTTAAAATTATTTGTTCAAGAACAGCAGCAAGTCTTTCTTTATTGAAATCTTTTTCTTCATCATAATCTCTTTCAGAGTATGAAGTAGTCATTTCAAAAAATTCCGATTTTTCAATATCACTAATTAAAGAATTAGTATCCAAAAAATCTTTTTGAATATTATTATAAAATTCTATAAAATTAAATTCGTGCATCTTAATATATTTTAAGGAACTAAAGGAACAGCCAATAATTTAATTGCACAAAAGTAGAATTAAAAATAAACTAACAATAAAATTTAACAAAAAAGATATTTAAAAATATTTATGCTTATTGTTTTTAGATATATTATATTTGTAGAGCTTTCCATAAGCATTATTTAATTGGTTAATATAGCCTGTAATTTCCAACCAAATTACAGGTTTTTTTATTGGGGTGTGGTGAATGATGATGCGAGATGAAGTGTATCTGGTGGGTGGGATTTGTTGTTGTGAAGTATGGACGTGGATTTTTCTGTATGTTGCTTGTTCATTGTATCAAGTTGGGTGCGGAGGGGAAAATAGCTTTGGAAATGTGCGTTGGAAAAAAATATAGCGGCATATACCTACAGCTTAGAAATAATTAGGCTTGACCTGAACGATGACGAATGAATGTAGCATAGCCGTAATGACTGAATAGGCTGCTTATTATGCTATGCTAAAAATCCTATATTTTCTTGTATTGCTAAATGCTTATTGGATGACCTGTGCCGAATTTTGAGGGGCGGGGCAGCCAATGGGCATAACTGTATAGCAATAATGTGCTGACTATGAAAGGAATGAAGGCGTAGCGGAATGAAATGAGGAAGAGTGAGGGGCAAGGCTAATGAAATTAAATATATGCGGCTTTATTTTTTTTTGTGGGATGGCAAAATTTCTTAAAGCTATTTTTGGGAGGGCATTACAGATTATGGAGGGCGAAGCTCTAAAATTGCTTGTATTACAATAAAGCAGGGTATTTGATATGCTAAAAACACTAAATATTCATGTAATACTAAAAAGCTCATTGACTGAAGGCTGGTGTTGCGATAGCAACGCACCAAAGGCAATGGGCTTTAACTTTATATCATAATACGCTGCGTATGGCTTCTAATACTAAACCGCTAACAAGATACATAAATATGTTGTATATTTGCAATATGAA
>JBMOGB010000509.1:0-2470 GCA_049318585.1 Bacteroidia bacterium
TCTAATTTAATTTTATAAATAATATTCAAATGTCGCTAAATGGTTACACCTAACGGCTGGTGGTATGAAATCGAAGCGGAATGCGAGCGATGAACTGTCACCCACCACTGAGTTTGAACGGGAAACAAAGCCTCAAAATAGCACTGAAACCGCTTTGTTTTATACCGCATGTTATGGTTTCGTGCTTTATTTAAGTAGTTATTAATCATTAAAATACAAAACAATGAAAAGAGAATTTAATTTTTACAAAAGTTGGTATGCAGGTTTTAGAGCTAAGGACTTATTACCAATATTCAGTTTTACAAAAAATGTTCAAGGATGGTCATTTACTCGTGTATGGTCGTTGAATTGGTTTACTTATGCTATTTCGTTTAGACTTGTTAAAAGAAGCGATTTAAACGAAGATAGAAATATTGCACATGAAAAGAATGTCGCTCGATATACGCCGTCTTAGCATGAACCATAACAGTCGTATTGGCGAAGTTCAAAGCGAAGCATTTGTATTGCGCTAATACTTTGTTATAAACCTAAAAACTATGAACGAAATTAAACAAAAAAAGTGCAAAGTTTGTCAAGTAAAGTTTACACCTTATAAAAGTACGCAAGTAGTATGTACTCCTAAATGTGCAATCGAATTAGCATTTAGTAAACCAGTAAAAACAAATATTTTAAGACTTGAAAAAAAAGTAAAGCTACAAAAGTTAAAGACATATACGCAAAGAGTAAACGAGGTCAAGGTCATATTTCAAAGGTGGATACGAAACCGTGACAAAAATTTACCTTGCATATCTTGTGGTATAAAAGAAACTAAACTTTGGGATGGTGGACACTACAAGAAAGCAGAGTTATATCGAGGTGTAATCTTTCACGAAATGAATGTACACAAGCAATGTAGAAAATGTAACACATATTTAAACGGAAATGAAAGCAATTATAGACAAGGTTTGGTAAATAGAATTGGTGAACAAAAAGTAAAAGATTTAGAGTTATTAGCAGAAGAAACAAGAGTTTACAAGTGGACAGATTTAGAGTTAGAATTTTTAAAAATAAAATATAAAACAAATGGAAAATAAAACAGCATTACAACAAGCATTTTCAGATTTAGAAGAAATGCAACCACATTTATTTAATACATTTTCACAAGGCGGTAGGGACTTTGTTTATCACTTTCACAAGTATTTAGAAATAGAAAAAGAGCAAATTAGTAATGCTTATAAAAATGGCTATAATAATTCCTATTATAAAAACCCAAAAACATCAAAAGAGTATTATAACGAAACATTTAATAAATTACGCAAATGAAGGCGATAAGATACTTGATACACATTTAGGAAGCGGAAGCATTGCAGTTGCTTGTGATATACTGAATTTTGAATTAGTAGGATGCGAAATTGATGAACAATATTATTTAAAAGCACAAAAACGATATGAAAACGAAAGATGTCAAACTAAACTTTTTTAAGAGCGTGGGCAATTTTTTCTTTTTTTCTTTCACGAAAGTTAAATCGAAGCACGTCCGCCCGCTTGCTACTAACTATGTGATTGGCGCAACAAAAAGGATAAATAAATATGTTAATATCAGTTAATTATGTAGTTGTTTGGGAGATTAAAAATATGCAAGAGTACAAGTTTACAAAAGCAGGTATTTGTATTAATTCTAAACGATGCACAATTTTAAAAAAAGTATCAAAAAACGGAACAATTGGCTATAATTTTAGAAGTAAATTTTATCCATTATCAAAAGTTAAAACAATAATGCAAAAAATAAAAATAAACAAAACACCATTTTAAAATGAAAATCACAATTAAAAAAACAATCGAAGAAACGCACGAATTGGAATTACCTGCGTATCGTAAAAACAGTTGCCACTACTTTAAAATAGTAAGTGAAACAGAAGCAGTATTAGTATGCACTTATTTAAATGGAGAACTTATAAGTATAAGCAATACCAGTAGTGCATTAAATTTAGCACCATTAGAATCAAGTGCTGAAGAATTTGATGCAATGTTCAACAAAGTATTTAACTTAATCAGCGAGAAAGCAACACTATGACACCAAAAGAAAAAGCAATAGAGTTAGTTGAAAAATATTATTGGATATTTGGCGATGGATATTTAGGGCATCAACATAAACAATGTGCATTAATAGCAGTAGATGAGATTATAGATGCTTATCCTCATTCTTACGAAATACAAAAAGAGAAAACAAAAAACAATGAAGATATAACAATTATAGCAAATGTTAAATCAAATATTGGTTATTGGCAAAAAGTAAAAGAGGAGATAGAAAAAATATGACACCATTGGAAAGATACGAATTAAACTTTGCACCTACTCTAATTGACATTTTTAGTGCAACAAAAGAACTTATAGCAAGCAATGTAAGCATAAGTAAAGCATCAAGATTACTCAACTCTACAACAGGTTCTATAAGTGGTGCAATGAAAAGAAGTGGAGTTTACACAAATCA
>JBMOGB010000510.1:0-2436 GCA_049318585.1 Bacteroidia bacterium
TTATAAAATGATGATAATTTTGGTTGAATATAAAATGCTAGTTTTTTATTCACTGACCAAAATTTTCTAGCAAATAATGTTAAGCTAAAACTTTCATACGAATTTTTATTTATTGAGGGATATAAAATTTGATCTAATGGTTCTGTATTTGAAACATTTTGTTTTATATTATAGCCAGTGCCTACTCCAATACTAAAATTTTTTTTAACGAAATATTCAAAACTTGGTTCCACTTTGACTTGCCAATTATAAAGAGAAATATTGTATGATTTGTAATTGTTTAAGCTTTTATCGTATGTCCCTTCTAGTGTTGATCCAACTGACATCGTTCCTTTTTCAATTTGTGCCTGCAATACTAAGCAAATAAAAATGGCAAGAATAGTAATACATGTTTTCATTTTTTGTTTTATTTTTATACAACAAACGTATGTTTTAATTGATTAGTATTTGAAAATTTATTTATATTATTTTAAAAAAAATATTTCCAATACATAAAATGAATATCATTGTATAAATATATAAAACTAAATGGCAGATAAACAATCAAATCGCAGAAAATTTTTACAATACCTTGGTTTAACAGCTGGAGCTACATTACTAGGCTCAACTGTTGGTGCTAAAGAATTTGATAAAGAAGAAATAAAAAAATTAAATGCACCTCAACAAGAATTTATGTTAAGCTACGAAAAATGGATGAATGAATATATTGAAGTGATTAGAATTCAAAAAACGGATATTGATAATATTATTTATCATCAACAATTAGCAGAATTATCTGTTAAAGCAGAATCATTTCAACCTATTCTAGCAGAAATGATGAAAGATGAAACTTTTGCATTAATTTATAGCGTTTCTATAAAACGAATGACTAATGAAATTTGAAAGTACTGTTTCTTTTTGAACTAAAATTGCATTGAATTTATTGCTTAAAATAAATAGATAATCGACTTTATTAAATCAAAACTTACAAAAGAAAAAGTTGTTGTTTTTTAGTATTTAAATTAATGATGAACAAAAACGAAGTGATAGTTTTTTTCTATTAGAAATTATGTGTTTAGTTTCATTACATTGTTGATGGTATTTTCCAACCCTTTTGGCGAAGTGAAGGCGTAGCCGAAACGGAGCCAAAAGGGTTGGAAGGTAAAAAAGTTGATTATTTTTGTTTTACCACAAATAAAAATAATTATGCAACAAATCTACCATTCCAATGCAAAGACAAATGTAAACATTCGTGAGCAAATTCAAAACAAACATTCTTCAACAAACAAAGAATTGGCTGTTCAATATGTTAAATTTACTTCTTTACACAGTTTCACTTATGGTTATTAATATTAAACTTTATCATAGTTTCTTTGAGATTACAAATATTGTTTAGCCAACGGAAGGAGCATTTTTTGATATTACTTAATTAAACGATATTGAATAATATATATTAAGTATTTCTCCTTTATAATTTTTAGAGATTTCAAAGTTTTTTAAAGTTTTTATTTGTTAATTTCAAGTACAGAAAAGCAGTTCATATATTATTTTGAAATCTTTGTTTTTATACCCATTTAATTACACTATCCAAATACTTCCTAAATATAATTTGGTAAGATAAATTTCCGAAATAATTGAGTAGTTCGCTATTATATTTTCGCTTTAATTTGCAAATATATTTTAACAAATAGTATAAAATGAAAACGGCAATTATAGCAGGAGCAACGGGTTTGATTGGAAATCAATTATTGGAAAAACTATTAGAAATTAGTCAATATGATAAAGTGATTGCATTGGTAAGAAATGAAATTCCTTTGCAATCAAATAAACTTATTCAAATAAAAGTTGACTATGACAATTTGCAATTGATAGCAGAAAACTTAAAATCTGATGATGTGTTTTGTTGTTTGGGAACAACTATCAATAAAGCAGGTTCAAAAGAAGAATTTTATAAAGTAGATTTTCAGTATTGTTTAAACTTAGCAATTGAAACTCATAAAAATGGTGCAAGTAATTTTTATTTAGTATCGGCTTTAGGTGCCAATGCAAATTCGAAAGTGTTTTATAATAGTGTAAAAGGAAAAATAGAAGATGCAATAAAAATGATTGGCTTCAAATCGTTTTATATATTTCGTCCTTCGTTATTATTAGGTAATAGAAATGAATTTAGATTAGGAGAAAAAATTATGCAAATTATTTTAAAACCGTTATCAAAAATAATGGTTGGTAGCATGAAAAAGTATGCTGCTATTGAAAGTAATCAAGTAGCAAAAGTGATGTATTGGATTGCAATTACAAACAATAAAACTGGAACACATATATTATCTAATGAACAAATGTTGGATTTATAAATACATCATAATTCAAATTTTATTTTATCATTTTTCTTAACATATCAAGCGCCATTAAACTAGTTCTTAAAATGGTTCTTTCTCTATTATCACCCATGTTATATTT
>JBMOGB010000511.1:0-2424 GCA_049318585.1 Bacteroidia bacterium
AGCCCTGCATGAAATGCAGGGTTAAAGAAACAGTTTGAAAACAACTCTGAAGGAGTTGAATATTTGAACAAAAGTATTTTAAATGTAATTCAACTCCTTCAGAGTTGGTTAATTGATTGCTTTAACTAATCACCGAGTTGCACTCGGTGCTATTCAAATTCAACTCCTTCGGAGTTATAAATTTTGTATTTAATTGTTTATCTCAAAATTGGAATATCCTTCATCGATTTTTGTAATAAAAGATAATTCATGATAGAATCGGTATTCAATTTGTCTACTATTTGGAAATTTGAAGGAAGTTCATTTGATGATGCCTTAAAATAAAAATCTTGGCAAGTACTTTCCAGTTGTTTTGGCAAACCATTCATTTCAAAATTATAAAAATGTTTTGTTCCTATGGAGTCAGTATAAATTGCTGCCCAGGTTCCTAACAAGTTACAACCAACATTATGTGCTTGTCTTTTTTTTGAAATTGTGCCATCATTTTTTGAAAGAAAATAGTTTGAAATGTATTCAATTTTGGTTTTTTGTTCATTGGTAATTTTCAATTTATAATATTTACTACCTGTTCCAAAATGAAATAAACCATCTTCAGAAGGCAAAAAATATGAACCTACCTTGACTAATACACTGTCTGAATTTTGATCAAACCTAATGTATAAATCAGCACCAATTTTCTTTAAATTATTTGTATCAATATTATCAGGTAATCCAACATTTAGCAATTCAATTGAGTAAGGTTTTTTTTCAAGAATTGGTGAGTTATTACAACCAAATAATAAAACAAAAAAAGGGATGATTAAGAATTGGACGAATGATTTCATTATTTTCTTTTTATCAATTAATCAAAACAAACATAATGTAATATTCTGTGAAATTTGTGGCAACGCTTCGACAAGCTCAGCGACCAATGAAAAATCTGTGTTTTCTGTGAAATCTGTGGCTAAAAAAGTGGCTACACTCCTTAAAATCTTTTTCTCAAAAACAGATTCATACTCATATTGTACGGATATTGTTTCAACCAATTTTCATCGCTTACAATATTTGTTAGACTGGTTTTTATAATTGGCATTAGGCCAACAGAAACTCCAGGACTATTTAAGTTATAAGTAAACTGAGGTTGAAAACTAAAAAACAAGGTGTTTTTAAAAGCAGGAAAATCATCTTTGTTGGTTACTTCATAAACCCCAATATTATTGGTATTGATAATATAAGTATTTATTCCGGTAACAAATCCAATTCCTAGTCCAGTTTGAAATGCCAATTCAAATTTTTGAGTTTCTAAAGCTTTATAAGTTATAAATAAAGGAATTTCAGTAAATGAATATTTTAACGAGGTAGAATTAGTATTTCCAGCAATAATTGTGTCGTTAAAATAAATCATGTTTTCTTCATAATTTCCACCAGGATTTTTAGCAGTTTCCTTACTAAAATTCATGGTTTGTTTAAAGTTTGCAAGTATCAATCCTGAGCTGATTGTGAAGCGTTTGGTTAAATCATAGCCAACTAAAAAACCACCAGTAATTTCCGACTCAGTGCTTTCAGTTTGTTCTCTCAATTTTTGATTGGAAACGCTGTTTACTTGATCATTTCCTGCCGCATAACGCATAAAACTATAACCAAATCCACCATAAGCTATAATGGTTAATTTTTCCTTCTTAAGCGAAGCTCCAGTATAGTTTTCATCACTTACTTGTTGTGCTAAAACTGCTTTGTTTTTTGGTGAGGTAACAATGTTCTCAGCTTTAGTTAAATTGGTGTTTTCGGCTACAGAATCTTTAGTGGGTTCAGTTAACGGTTTATTAGTAATAATTTTCGAAGTTTCATTGTTATTAGGTATATTATTTCCAGCAACAGATGATGAGTTTGTTGATACATTATTCACATTGCTTTGATTAGGTAAATTAGATGAAGCAATAGCTCCTGCTAACGGTAAACCATCAACTAAACCAAGAGGATTTTGCACAATTACTTGATTAACTAAAATTGGAGGTTGAGTAACTACAACCGAATTAGCATGTCGATTATTTTTAGCGCGATTATTTACTTTAACTTTTTCAGCAGTTGCATTTTGCACTAAAAGATTATTTGTAATATTGTTAGCATTTATCGCATGATTTTCAATTACAACATCAACATTTTCATTTAGTTTATTGCTTCCTTCAGTAAGCTCAGAATGACTATTTGCTAATTGCTTATTGCTTCCTTCGGCAAGCTCAGGATGACTATTTGCTAATTGCTTATTGCCAATTGCCAATTGCTCATTGCTCCTTGCTAATTCTCCATTACTTTCCAACCAAACAAATGCTTGAGGATGACTCATAGCGCCACTGGTATTTGAATTGTTCATCATTTTATTGATAAAAAATCCTGCAAAAACACCAAATGAAAGCACCACAAAAGTCCATAAATAAATCAACTTTT
>JBMOGB010000512.1:0-2408 GCA_049318585.1 Bacteroidia bacterium
GGCACATTGATAGCGAGGCATAACATAGATTTCTTTACCAATATATAGTGCCTACGGCACATTGATTGCAAGGCATAACATAGATTTCTTTACCAATATATAGTGCCTACGGCACATTGTTAGTTAGGCATAACATACATTGATGGATCATCGTTACCAATATATAGTGCCTTCGGCACATTGTTAGTTAGGCATAACATACATTGATGGATCATCGTTACCGACATTTTATAATTGCGGCACAAATTAATAAAGTCTCGTACAAACGCAACTTTTGTAAAACTATAAAAACAGCCAGTAAAACTCCGCAGTAGGACCTAAACGCACAGTAGGCATAGGAATTTTTATGTAATTTAAAGTTCGAGCTAAAATAATTTGGCCACTGGTTTTTTGAGGAATAATTTTCCTCCAATCAATGTCTAACGACATATAATATTCGTAATTACCCAAGCCTTTAAATTGTTCTTCATTATAGCCTAAGTAATAATTATTCAAAGTATTATCAACACCAAAACCACCTGATACACATAAAAAATCTGGCCATATTTTTTCAGCTTTTGAGCCTTTAGGTAACCAATCGTTTACACTTAAAGTAAGCCAATAAGTATGGTTCATGTAATCGTCAATCCAATCGGCTTTTCCTTCGCGAGGAACATTATAAAAAAACCGATCGTGTTGGTAGTAACTAAACTTATAATTGATGGCTTTAAGTTTAGGGAATTTGTATTTTAAATAAGGAATTGCACTTCCAAAAGTACCTGCGGCCAAATCGCCAACACTAAAACCATAAGTAGGTGCAAATGCATCTTTTAACTCTATAAATGAGTGCATGGTAGTTCCTAAAATAAATGAATAAAGATACGTTTTATTGTCGCTCATACCAGTCCATTTTAAAGCATCGTGAACTACTTCGGCTGTAATTAACCCACCCATTACATGCGCACATTTATCTATGTTTTTAGCATATTTATAATCGGCACCTTCATCAAAATGAAAGGACTTAGAACTGTTTTTCCACCATACATTTTGAACATAAATATACGAAGCTGCTAATGTTAACGAGGAAGCACCTAAAACCAATGCAAGCTTTTTGGTATTTACTTTTTGTTCAACTAAAGTTGTTGAATCTATTGGAATAGTATTTTGTGAAAAACAGTTTTGGCTTAAAATGATCACCAAAAATAAACTATATAAAAACCTAAGTGATTTGAATTTCATGTAAGGAAAAAATATAATTTAATACTTAAAAAATACAGTAATTTTAAAATACTTGACTAGCAATTTTTCTTGTAGTTTCGGCTAATCCCATGGTATAATAATGTAAAACAGGTGTTCCAGCAGCTTTTAACTCCTTCGATTGCTGAATTGCCCACTCTATACCAACTTCTTTTACCGCTTTATCGTCTTTACATTTTTCAATTTCATTGGTTAATATTTCAGGAATATCAATATGAAAAATTTTAGGTAAAATACTCAATTGTTTTTTAGTAGTAATGGGTTTAATTCCTGGAATTATTGGAACATTTATTCCCATTGATTTTACAGTTTCTACAAAATCTAAAAACTTTTTATTATCAAAAAACATTTGAGTAACAATATATTCAGCGCCAGCATCTATTTTGGCTTTTAACCATTTTAAATCACTAGACATATTAGGTGCTTCATAATGTTTTTCAGGATATCCGCTTACCGAAATACAAAAATTAGATTGGCTTGCATTTTCTAAATCTGGGTCTAGGTAAATGCCGTTATTCATGTTTTTTACTTGTGTTAATAATTCAATAGATGATTTATTACCATCGGGTTCAGGTACAAAATTTGCTTCATTTTTTACATTATCACCACGTAAAACCAATACATTATCTACACCCAAAAAGTTTAATTCTATCAAAGCATTTTCGGTTTCTTCTTTACTAAAACCACCACAAATTAAATGTGGTACAGTATCTATTTTATAATGATTCATTAAAGCTGCGCAAATGGCTACTGTTCCTGGACGTTTGCGGGTATATACTTTATCAAAACCACCATCAATTCGCTTGCGCAAAACAAACTCTTCGCGGTGGTAAGTTACATCAATAAAAGCCGGTTTAAACTCTATCAATGGATCAATTCCATTGTAAACAGATTTTATATCTTTACCTTTTAAAGGTGGCAATATTTCTATTGAAAATAAGGTTTCTTTGGCATTTGAAATGATATCGGTAACTTTCATTATTTAATTTTTGGTAATAATTTTTTTTTAGTGCAATTATAGTGAAATTTTTGAAGTATAATGAGTGAAGTATAAAGTATAAATAAAAATAAAGATTAGGGATTAGTAGAAAAAAAATAAGGGAATTTAATTTTAAATAATCTAATGCCTAATGCCCATTGCCTATTCCCATTGCCTATTCCCATTGCCTATT
>JBMOGB010000513.1:0-2405 GCA_049318585.1 Bacteroidia bacterium
GTAAATACTCATTTGAGTAATACTTCATTTAATCAAATACTCTTTCACTTGTCGCACTAGAACCATTTAAGCTTTATTAGTGTTTTTGCACTGATCATGCTTTATCCCATACCCAGTGCATCCCCAAAACTGACCAAACTTTCCATCTTTGATAGTCTTTCAACAGCGGGTTTTATATCGCTAACGCCAAATTCAGAGGCAGCCCGAAGGCGACAACCAACGCCGATTAGGCACAAATGAACACGCCGTAGGGCTGTCCGCTGGAATGCTGGGTTATGAAATTTTTAATACTAATTAGCTGCTACTTCGAGAGGAGAAGAAATAATACCCATGTTGAAATTTTTCTTATTCCTATCTGTTTTTATTACTTCTAAAAAGCAGTTAGTATTATATATTTCTTTTATTATCTCTTTTAAAACATTAACAGCAACACTATTACCAAGTTGTTTATATGATTGTGTAAGTGATGAATCTATTTTAAAATTATCTGGAAAGCCTTGTAATCTTGCACATTCACGAGGGCTTAATTTTCTGATCACACCATCAATGAAATATAATCCCGTTTTTGCACCAACACCACCACCATAAGCAGATAGTGTTATTGCATGACCAAATGGGCTATAAATACGCTCTCCTTGACCACCTTTATTAATATAACCAATCTGGATAGGTTTGTTCGGAAGGTCAATTTGACCAAATAAGTTCATTTGAGGTTCAAATGATTTTGTAAATACAATATCCGATCTATTTATTATTTTTGCATTTGATGGTTTTTTTTCAAGCATATCTAATAAACTTGTTTTTTTTTCATAAGGTTTTGGGAACTCAAACCTATCTATTTTTAAATCATTTCTGAAGCAAACAATAAATATACGTTCTCTATTTTGAGGTAACCCATAATTACTTGCATTTAATACTTTATAAAAAACTATATAACCTATTTCTTTTAAAGCCAAAACTACAGTTTTAAGAGTCTTTCCATTATCATGCTTTTCAAAATTACTAACATTTTCAAGAAGCACAACTTTAGGTTTATGATGTTTTACAATACGAGCGACATCAAAAAAAAGTGTTCCTCTTGTATCTTCAAATCCCCTTTGCTTACCTGAAATTGAAAACGGCTGACACGGGAAACCAGCACAAAGCATGTCGTGATTGGGGATTTCTTCTTCTTCAATCTTAGTAATATCTCCTTTGGGAGTTATGTTATAATTTGAATAATAAGTTTGTGCTGCTGATTTATCCCATTCTGAAGCAAAGACGCATTCTGCATCAAAATCATTCATTGCTTGATGAAAACCCCCTATTCCAGCAAACAGATCAATATATTTCACTTTGTTAAATTTATTATTCATTAAATAGTTCCAGCGGGTTTATTTTAAACTGAAGGCTTGTTGGATCAGGAGTTCCCCCTTTTCTTTGCATTGTTACTCTTCCTATTTTGAGACTACCTCTTGGAGAAACAGCAACATCACCTTGTGCATAAAAATTACAGACCGTATTTATATCCTTTAGAATCCAACTCAGTGAATTATCATTTTCTTTTTGTGTTACTAAAAACCATTCAGCACTTAATCCCCCTCTGCCTCTTAATATATCAGTAACTACTAAAAGCTTATTTGTTGAAAAAAATAAAATTATATTCTCTAATTCATTTGTCGGGATTTCATTAAGAAAAAGTCTTCTTTTGTCCTTAATTTTACTTAGTTCTGTAATAGATAAAACATTATTTGGCAGAATATCGCCTGTAAATAGCCTTAACCATTTTGCAGTATTATCATCAAAATCCCATATCTGCTGATATGTTTTAACGGGTCGCTTATCAACCTGATTGAAGCCTGCTGATATATTTGCTTTTTTCAAAGAGATGTTTTCAATGTGTAAAATGTTGTCAATAATAATCTCCACCCTGACTTGTATATCTGCCTTTTTATATTTTATTGTCTCTTCATATTTATCTTGTGAAATTCCAAGCTCAAGTGCTTTTTTAATATTTATTCTTACAGGAATTTGAATAGCAAAGATTTTTTCTATTTTTTGTGGAATATACCCCATAATTTCCAACCAAACTTGAGCTTCATTATCATTTTTATAGTTTAGAAACTTTTTGCAAATATCAGATTCATTTATAAATCCTCCTTTTGCTGTCATAGAACCTATTTCTTTTTTATTCATAAAATATCCATTAGGTTGTTTTTCAACGCTGAATAACTAATATTAGACATCATAATAGACGCAAAAATCTATACATAAACATCAAAGCCACCTGAATCTATTTTCTTTCCATTCAGCCCCATCAATCAACCCTTGATGATAGTAATCTGGGTAATCCCAAAAGAAAGGCGTATAAGCACCGCCGTCAAAATGCCGCGTCATTACGCCCACGCTAATACACATCACCACAA
>JBMOGB010000514.1:0-2395 GCA_049318585.1 Bacteroidia bacterium
TAATTGACACCATTTGGCGAGGAATGAATAAGTTTAAAAAACTATTTATTCGTGAGTTAAATGAAGATGATATTTTACGATTGACAGAGATAAAAATCAAACGTATTTCAAAATACGATGGTTTTAAAGCTGATGATTATATTGCTAAAATTCAGGCTGAACTGGAGCAAATAAAAAATGATTTAGCCAATTTAAAAGCATTTGCAATTAAGTATTTTGAAAATCTTTTGAAGAAATACAGCAAGGGCAGGGAACGTAAATCGGAAATAAAAACATTTGATACCATTGATTCAAAAACGGTAGCCATTGCTAACCAAAAATTATACATCAATAGGGTAGAGGGCTTTGTGGGAACTGGACTTAAAAAAGATGAATACATTTGCGATTGTTCCGACTTAGACGATGTAATTGTGTTTAAGAAAGATGGCAAAATGCAAGTGAGCAAAGTGCAGGACAAAACTTTTGTTGGCAAAGATATTTTGTATGCTTATGTGTTTAAAAAAGGCGATGAACGAATGACCTACAATATGATTTACATTGATGGAAAAACCAAAGTAAGTTATGCAAAACGTTTCAATGTTTCGGGAATTACTCGCGATAAAGAATACGATTTAACTTTAGGAAGTCCTAATTCAAAAGTGCTTTACTTTACTGCAAATCCTAATAGCGAAGCTGAAATAGTAAGCGTAACTTTAAGTCCTTTGAGCAACGCTCGTAAGTTGGTTTTTGATTATAATTTTGCCGATTTGGCAATAAAAGGAAGAGGTGTTCAAGGAAACACTTTATCGAAATATTTAGTAAAATCGATTAAGCAAAAAACCAAAGGAATAAGCACCATTGGCGGCCGAAATATTTGGTACGATGATGTAATTGGTAGGTTAAATAGCGATGGCAGAGGCAAAGCAATTGGTAGCTATACCAACGATGATTTGATTTTGGTAATTTACAAAGATGGAAATTATGAATTAACCAATTTTGAATTGACCAATCATTACGATGCACCTCAAGTATTATTGATCAATAAGTTTAAACCCGACAGACCTTTAAGTGTTATTTATTTTGATGCAAAGCAAAAAACATATTTTGTAAAACGTTTCTTAATTGAAACCAAAACCATCAATTCTAAGTTTTTATTTATTACCGAAGGCGATAAAAATACTTGTTTGGTGGCAACCGATTTAAAACTACCAGAAATAACTTTATTAACAGGAAAAACCAAGAAGGATTCAACTGAACAAACTATCAACTTAGCCGAATTTATTGATGTAAAAGGTTGGAAAGCCATAGGCAATAAATTAGGTGGAACAGAAATTTTAAGCATAGAATTAGTTTCAGCAGAAGATGAAATAGAAGAAGAAATTAAAGTAGAAGAAAATACTGAAGATACCATTATTCAAGCTGAATTATTCAATGATGAATTTATAAAAGAAGAGCAAGAATTGGTAAAAAAATTATTGGAAGATGACGAGGAAGATGATAAACCTGCAGTTCCAAAAGTGAAGAAAAAAATAATTACAAAACCTGATCAACCTACTTTATTTTAAACTTAAATAATATGCACGAAGAAAAACATTTTGAAGGCAGCCAATTGGTGCGCGATATTGTTATAGGAATGAGTGATGGATTAACTGTTCCATTTGCACTAGCCGCTGGATTAAGCGGTGCAGCAATAGTGGGAAATAACGTGATTGTTACTGCTGGAATTGCCGAAATAGTTGCAGGTAGTATTGCCATGGGATTAGGAGGATATTTAGCTGGAAAAACAGAAATTGATCATTACAAAAGCGAGTTAGAACGCGAGTATTTTGAAGTGGACCATTATCCTGAAAGAGAAAGACAGGAAGTAGCCGAAGTTTTTGCCGATTATGGTTTAAGTATAGAACATCAAAACATCATTGTTGATGATATTTCGAAAGACAAAGACCGTTGGGTTGATTTTATGATGAAGTTTGAATTAGGACTTGAAAAACCAAATTTAAATGCAGCCAGAGATAGTGCTGCGGCCATTGGAATTGCTTATATAGTAGGAGGAATTATTCCACTTTCTGCCTATTTCCCAATATTTGGTTTAAGTACAAATATGGCGCTAATTTATAGTTGTATTATTACTGCTATTAGCCTTTTTGTGTTTGGTTATTTTAAAACAAGAATTATTGGACAACCACCAATTTGGGGCGCTTTTAAAGTATTAGGAATTGGTGCTGCAGCTGCTGCAAGTGCTTATTTTATCGCCCATTTATTGGTATAAAATGTATTTTAAAACAATATTTTTTTTAATTATTACTCTTGGTTTTAAATTTGGATTGTGCCAACAAATTGCCATTGGCACAATGAATAATTACGATAAATTGGAGCTAAATGAAAAAAGTAAACGTGCCCTGAAAATTGCATATTT
>JBMOGB010000515.1:0-2391 GCA_049318585.1 Bacteroidia bacterium
TGGTTTGCCCATAATACAAATGCCATTAACAACATTGGGAAAATATGGATTCTATAACGTGAAACACCCAATACACCTGTAGTTAACAAGAAGTAAAACACAAAAACAGCAATCAATATTTTAAGTATGATGGAGTAATTTGTTTTGAGTAAAAAAAGTATAAAAACAATAACAACAATGACATTCCAAATGGCTAAAAATGCTAGAGCGATTAAGCCAAATAAGTTTAACCCAAACAGAAATTTTAGCATGGCTTTTATACCAAATTGCTGCAAAGTTTGATACATACCAAGCGCATTGTCGTCATTGGCATTGAATAATTTATACAAATCATATCGGCCAGGATCAAACAAAAATGTAACACAACCTTTGGTATAAACTTTTAAAAATGCCAACTTATTATTTGCTAAAAATGTATTGCAAGAACTGTCTAAATAATTAAATCTTTTGGCAATGGAAATTTGCGCATCTGCACCATTTACAATAGCGGTACAAAGACTGTCGGCATAATCTGCTCCATATGCATTGGAGGCGGAATATTTAACCAAACACCTTACTGCCACAAACGATTTCATGCTGGTAAATTGAAAATATCCTGTTTCTTTTTTTACTGCAAATCCAACACTTAAATAAGCAATGAGTGGTAAAACTAAAGCATATGCGATGTAAATTTTGTTGTAATTTTTTACAAATAATAATACCAAACAAACCAACAAACCAATTAAAATACTTACTGGTTTGGTGAGTAAGGAAAGTGCAATGATGAAACCAATTAACAAAGCTTTTTTTAAATTTGGTGATTGATAAAAGCGATACGTTTGGTAAAATAAGGCAAAAGTTAATAATTCAAAAATGGTATCACTCATAATGGTATTGGCATACACAAAATGAGCGGGATAAAACACCAAATAAATTGGAATGATAGTATTTAAAATTTTGGCTTTTACTTCCAATTGAACGAGCCAATGAAGCACATAAAACAACATGATAATAGCCAATACATTTTGAACGAATAAAACACTGTAATTTGAATTGACAAAAAACTTGCAAACGATTATAAAACCTGCATATAATGGGGGACGAAAAGCAAAATAATCTGTCAGTAATTTGATGGTATAATCACCAGCATAAACGCTATGATATTGCACCAAATTATTGGCTTGAAATAAATATCCTGGCGAATCAATGGTGTAGATGCCGTCAAAGAAAATTGCTATGAAAAAGTAAACTAAATGAATAGCAACAATAAATATGCTTAAATTTTTATATTGTTGTAGGGTTTTTATCACCTTGCGAAATTATTATTTTACAGTTGATAATTGATAGTGAAAATTAGATGGAGAAATTTTTTAACAAATACATTTTATTAATAATTGGAGCTTTGCAATTGGTTTTGTTTTTAGTTGTAAAAAACGACCCGTTTCATGGCGATGCTGTTACATCAACAGCTAGAGCAGCTTTGAATATTTACGAAAACAACTTAAAAACCATTTGGTATCCGGCTAATTTTGACCCTGGACATCCAACAATGTTCCCTTATTTATTGGCTTGTATTTGGTTTGTTCTGGGTAAATCACTTTGGGTGAGTCATGCAGTAATTTTAGTTATTTGTTTCTTTATTTTGGTGGTTACACGCAAAATTGCATTGATTTATACCCATGAAACCAAAGCAAATATTGCCACTTTATTGGCTGGAATGTATTCCATTTTTGGTGCACAACAAGCGTTGTTATTAAACACACCTTTGTTTTATTTATTAGTGTTATTATGTTTGTATTGTTTAATAAAAAGCAATGCAAAAGCTTTTGTTTTGTGCAGTGTGCTCATGGAATTAACGCATTTACAAGCTAACTTTTTTCTATTGGCTTTTGGTTTTATTTATTGTTACCAAGCTTTTCAGTTTAAACATACTTTTTGGTGTTTTATTACCAATGGATTGATACTTTTTTTGCCTGCAATTTTTACTTTAGTTGTTTGGTTGTTTGTACATCAAAATCATTTTGGTTGGGCTTTTTTATCACCTAATTATACCGAACACAATAACATAAAAGGTGCCAGTCAATTTATTCAAAGTATCTTTTTAATTATTTGGCGTTTAGTTGATAATGGCATGTTGACAGTTTATGTTTTGCTTGTTTATTTTGCTTTTAAACAAAAACTGAACAAAGAATTATTGATTTATAGCCTTATCATTTTAGTGGTAAATAGTATTTGTATGGCCGTGTTTTTATACAATACCATTGGTCATCGTTATTTTATGATAAGCCAGTTTATGCTTATTATTTTATTGCTCCATGTATGTAATCAAAAAAATATAAAATGGGTCATTGGATTGGTGTTTACGAGTTTGCTTTTTGGTAATTTTATGTATTATCCAGGTAAAGTAATTGC
>JBMOGB010000516.1:0-2360 GCA_049318585.1 Bacteroidia bacterium
ACTCCCGGACATAAAAACATAATTCTATTGGCAATATCATAAATATCTTTTACCCTATGATGAACCAAAAATACTTGTCCATCTCGCTCTATTTCATGTAAAACTGCATCACGCAAAAGTTCATCATTATAGCTGTGTAATTCAGTATTTACAGGTTGGCGGTTTGGCGGTGGAGTATTTATAATTGACAAATCGCGTGCACCCATTAAACTAAAGTTCAATGTGCGTGGAATAGGTGTAGCAGTTAAAGTTAAAGTATCTACATTTACCTTTATCGATTTTAGTTTTTCTTTTGCAGCTACACCAAATTTTTGCTCTTCATCTATAATCATTAAGCCCAAGTTTTTAAACTTCATGTCTTTGCTTAATAATTTATGCGTGCCAATCAAAACATCTATTTTTCCATCTGCAGCTCGCTGCAAAATATCCTTTTGTTCCTTTGGAGTTTTAAACCTGTTTATATAATCCACATTACATGGAAAATCTTTAAACCTTTCGGTAAAACTTCTATAATGTTGATTCGCCAAAATAGTTGTTGGAACCAAAATGGCAACTTGCTTACTATCGGCAACGGCTTTAAATGCTGCACGCATAGCAATTTCAGTTTTCCCAAACCCAACATCACCACAAACCAATCTATCCATAGGATGTGGACTTTCCATGTCTTTTTTTACATCGGCAGTGGCAGTAGCTTGGTCGGGCGTATCTTCATACATAAAACTTGCTTCTAACTCTACTTGTAAATAAG
The DNA here is from genome assembly GCA_049318585.1 of Bacteroidia bacterium. GTDB lineage: Bacteria > Bacteroidota > Bacteroidia > UKL13-3 > UKL13-3 > JAAFJM01. The sequence goes on from JBMOGB010000516.1 coordinate 749, forward strand.
TATCTGGGCTAAATTGAAAACCGCTTTGTGCTTTGCGTTTAGCATATAATTTAATTAAATCGCGGGCAATGTCTTTTACCTTTTTCTTGGTAGCAGTTTTTAGCTTTTCCCAAGTGTCACTTCCCAATTTATTTAACCTTGGTTCTGTGCCTTCTTTACCTGAAAATTTGGTTATTTTATGCAATGAATTAATACTTACATAAAGCAAATCATCGTTTTTGTAAATAAGTCGAACAGCTTCTTGCATGCGTCCGTTTACATCAGTAATTTTCTCCAAGCCAGCAAATTTTCCAATACCATGATCTATATGAACTACAAAATCACCTGGCTTTAATTCACGCAATTCTTTAAGTGTAATAATTTTTGAATTATTGTACTTTGTTTTAGTTTTTCCTCTGTAAAACCTGTCAAAAACTTGATGTTCTGTATAACAAGCTAGCTTCGAATCATTGTCAATAAATCCTTGTGAAAGTCCATGGTAAATAGGTTCAAATTCAATGGAATTATCCAAATCATTGAAAATAGTGTAAAGCCTTTCAATTTGTTTGCTGGTATCACTAAAAATTAGGTTCTTTATTTTAGCCTTTTGATTGTTTTTAAGATTTTCAATTAATAGCTTAAAGTTTTTATGAAATGTTGGTTGTGGCGAGCAATTAAATTGAACAACTTCATTGCTTTTAAAACCATTTCTTACTCCAATTTCTACACAGGAATATTTATTTAAATAATCAAAAAATTGCGAAGAATTTATGTATAAATCCGAAAGTTCTGTAGGTTCTTTTTTATCCAGTAAATCGGTTTCATTTTTTCTTACCAAACTTTTCTCGGCTTTTTCCAAACCATTTTCCAAAAGTTCGTTACTTAGTTTTATATCATCAGTAAAAAAAATGCTGTTTTCTGGTAAATAATCAAAAAAAGTTTGGCGTTTTTGCTCCACCATTTTCTGCACATTTGGAATAATATAAAACCAATCCACTTTCATTACCGAAAGTTGATCAATAGGATTGAATACTCGGATGCTTTCTATTTCATCGCCATATAATTCAATACGGTATGGCATATCGTTACTAAACGAAAACACGTCAATAATTCCACCTCTAATGCTAAAATGACCAGCTTCATATACAAAATCACTGCGTTCAAAATGATGTTCAGTTAAGAAATCAATAAAAAATTGCATATCAAAATTAGAACCTACTTTTACTTCATAAGTATTTTGAGTGAGTTCTACTTCGTTAATAACCATTTCAGTAATTGCATCTATGGTGGTAACAATTAATTCACCTTTTCCTTGTTTTTGGTTCAGTCGGTTTAAAGTTTCAGCACGTTCAAGTACCAAATTATTTTCCAATAAATCTACTTGAAAATCTCTTCTGTAGGAAGCTGGGAAATACAATGAAGTTTTACCTTCTAATAAACTTTGTAAGTCGGCATAAAAGTACTTTGCATCATCGGTATTGTTAAATATAAATACTTGAGTTCTGTAATTAAATTGATAAATACATGCTGCTAAAATAGCATCAATACTGCCCATTAAACCTTTAGCAAATATTTTGCTTTGTTTTTTCTGATTGAGCTTTTCAGCAATTTTATTGATGTTTTCGTTTTGACT
>JBMOGB010000517.1:0-2315 GCA_049318585.1 Bacteroidia bacterium
ACAGGTGTTACCGATATATAGTGCCTACGGCACAAAGTTACTTTTATAGTTTTACGAAAGGAACATATATGTAGGGCTTTCAACACAAATTCCCAAAAAGCCTCATAGAGGCGATACTATTGTAAAACAAAATACACCCAACAAACTAAAGCCTCGTAGAGGCGACACAACACCAACAAATCTCAATTCCCTATCAACAAAAATACGTGTCTGGATTCGACAAGCTCACCATGACAACTAAAATTATCATTCGAAATATAATGTCACCCTAAGCGGAGTCCGATAGCTCCTATCGGACGAATGGCAAAATCCAACAACTTCATCCACAAAAATACATGTCTGGATTCGACAAGCTCACCATGACAACTAAAATTCCCATTCAATATTCCCTCTCCCAAATCAGAAATCAAAAATTATTTCGTTCCTCTGGCTTTTTGCATTAGGTTTATGTCGTTGTTTTCACCTTTGCCCATTTTTTTTGTTTTATAAATATCAAAGCGTGATTCTATGATAGTTTTTGGCCAAGTATTATTGCTCTCATCTATGTCGGCAGTTTCTTTAAATGGATCAATTACAATCGTTTTTACCACTTTATTTTTAGCAAATGTTTTGGTGAAATTATGTTCGTTTTTACGCCAAATATAGGCGCTAATTTGATCCACTTCATTGGTTCCATCAGTATAATTCCACTGAATAATTACAGGCATCACACATCCACCTTTATTGCTAAAATTTAACTCATAATAATAATTGTTTTCTAATACTTTACTTTCTTCTGGAGTTAAAAGTGTCAGTCTTTCATTTACATTTTTAGTAGTTTCTAAAGGAAAGTCTTCTGTCTTTGATTTGTTGTAAAAATAAAAATCTCTTAGCGTAGTATCTACATCCACTAAAAAAGTCATGCCACTTTGTTTGTTTCTAATTTTTGAAATAAACTCAAATTCATCAGGAATATCTCGTCTTTTGGTAGTAACCATTTTTTCGGGTACTTCTTTAGTATTATTTACCCTAATTAAACTCACTGTATCTAAACTAATATCAACAGGATCTATGTCGTAAAACCAGCCTCTCCAATACCAATCTAAATCAACACCAGATGCATCTTCCATGGTTCTGAAAAAATCGGAAGGAGTGGGGTGTTTAAATTCCCATCTTTGCGCATATTGTTTAAACGCATAATCAAATAATTCGCGGCCCATTACAGTTTCTCTTAATATATTTAATGCAGTTGCAGGTTTTCCATAAGCATTTGCACCAAAATTATTAATATTTTCACTGTTAGTCATAATAGGCTCTAATTGGTCTTTACTCAATTTCATGTAATCTACTATTTTATGAGCGGGTCCTCTTCCGGCAGGATAATTATTGTCAAATTCTTGTTCTGTTAAAAACTGTACAAAGGTGTTCAAGCCCTCGTCCATCCAGCTCCATTGGCGTTCATCACTATTAATAATCATAGGGAAAAAGTTGTGACCAACTTCGTGAATAATAACTCCTATCATACCATATTTTGTTCGTTCAGCATAAGTTCCATCAGTTTCAGTTCTACCATAATTAAAACATATCATAGGATATTCCATTCCGCTTGCAGCTTCTACACTGATGGCAGTAGGATATTGATAATTTACGGTAAATTTAGAATATGTTTTAATAGTATGTGCTACTACTTTTGTAGAGTATTTACTGTATAAGCCATACGATTCTTTTGGATAATAACTCATGCACATTACTTGTTTATTACCCTGCATAATTCCCATGGCATCCCACACAAATTTGCGTGAACTTCCCCACGCAAAATCCCTTACATTTTCGGCTGTATATATCCAAGTTTTATAATTTGTTTTATCAGGATTTAGCTCTTTTGCTTTTGCTTCTTCTAATGTTACTATTTCTATTGGGCTTGTAGCTGTTTTCGATTGTTTCCATTTGGCTAATTGCGCAGCTGTTAATACTTGTTCGTAATTTTTACACTCGCCAGTAGCAGCTATAATATGATCGGCTGGAACTTTCATTTTTACTTTATAATCGCCAAATGCCAATGAAAATTCACCTCTACCTGTAAACTGTTTATTGTTCCAACCACCATAATCATTGTACACACACATGCGAGGAAACCACTGTGAAATGGTAAACAAACAATTTCCATTATCGTCAAACATTTCGTAACCACCACGGCCACCAATTCTCATTTTTTCAGGAATTTTATAATTCCATTTTATTTTAAAAACAAATTTTCCTTTGGCTTTTAAAACCTTTGGTAAATCTATTCTCATCATGGTATTATTAATGGTAAATGGTAATTTATTTCCTGCACT
>JBMOGB010000518.1:0-2314 GCA_049318585.1 Bacteroidia bacterium
TATTCAAAAATATTGAAAAATGACATGCTTCATTGGGGTTATTTTGAAGATATAAATATTGCTCCAGATGCTATTTCTGTTAGAGATGTGGAAGAAGCACAAATGAAATATGCTGAAAACATCATGAATTTAATTGGTGATAAACAAGGCTTGGTTTTGGATGTTGGTTGTGGAATGGGCGGTTTATCAGCTATGTTAAAACAAAACGGAATAAATGTAGAAGCATTGACTCCAAATGTGAATCAAAAAAGCCATATCGAAACTAAATATCAAGGATTGATTTGTCACCATGCAAAGTTTGAAGACTTTAAATCGGAGCAGAAATACAAAACAATTATCAATTCTGAATCGTTGCAATACATCAACTTAGATATTGCCATTGAACATGTAGATAAATTTATGGAAGTTGGTGGAAGATGGATTATAGTTGATTATTTCAGAAAAAACCAAGATGGAATCAATAAATCAGGACATTTAGAAGAAAACTTTTTAAGTAAAATAACAAATAAAGGGTGGAAAGTTACTTATGAACAAGACATTACTTTAAACGTGCTTCCAATGAGTAAGTTCATATACATGTATGCCGACAGGTTTTTGATTCCATTGAAACATTTTGCTTTTGAAAAATTACGTTTCAAAAAAGCTTGGTTATATTATTTAACAGAAAACTTAAGAAGTGGTATTGATAAAAAAATGACGAAAGAATTTGCCGCCATTGACCCAGAAAAGTTTTTAAGAGAAAAAAAATATGCGATGTATGTGGTGGAAAGAGGATAGTTGTTGAATAAAATAAAACACAAAAAAAGGACAATTTTCAAACTAGAAATTGTCCTTTTTTTGTGCATATTGCGGACTTCTTTTTATCTCAAAATAATTTAATGATTAACCAAGAACTGAACGAGCAATTATTAGCTATTGCGCAAACTTATGAAGCACCTGTTTATGTATATCGTGCTGAAACAATTATAAACCAATACCAAAAGCTTGTAAAAGCTTTTAAACCTTTAAATATAAAAATAAAGTACGCTTGTAAAGCTTTGAACAATGGGGCTATTTTACAATTATTACAGCAACAAGGTAGTGGGTTAGATACTGTGTCTATTAATGAAGTTCATTTGGGTTTAAACGCTGGTTTTTTGCCAAAAGACATTATTTTTACTCCTAATTGCGTAAGCTTTGATGAGATTGTTCAAGCAGTAGAATTAGGTGTTCATATTAACATTGATAACATATCTATTTTAGAACAATTTGGTAGTAAATACGGACATTCAGTGCCTTGTTGCATTCGCTTAAATCCGCATATTTTAGCGGGCGGAAACAGCAAAATTTCTACTGGTCATATTGATTCAAAATTTGGTATTTCTGTGTATCAGTTGCGCCATGCTTTGCGTGTGGTAAAATCGCATAATATTCATGTAAATGGATTGCACATGCACACTGGAAGTGATATTTTAGATGCTGGTGTTTTTTTACAAGGTGCTGAAATTTTATTTGATTCGGCTAAGGATTTTACCGAACTTGATTTTATAGATTTTGGTAGTGGTTTTAAAGTAGCTTACAAACCCAACGATATAACAACTGACATAGAAGAATTAGGCAAAAGTTTAAGCGAACGTTTTGTTGAATTTTGTGAAGAATATGGCAAAGAATTAGAACTTTGGTTTGAACCAGGAAAGTTTTTAGTAAGTGAAAGTGGATATTTTTTGGTAAAAGCCAACGTAATTAAACAAACTACAGCTACTGTTTTTGTTGGAGTTAACAGTGGTTTGAATCATTTGATTAGACCAATGTTGTACGATTCTTACCATCATATTATGAATTTAAGTAATCCTGAAGGCAAAGAAAGAATTTATACAGTGGTTGGATATATTTGCGAAACTGACACATTTGCTTGGGATAGAAAATTAAATGAAGTTTCGGAAGGCGATATTCTTTGTTTTTTAAATGCAGGAGCATACGGTATTACCATGAGTAGCAATTACAATGCACGTTTTAGACCAGCCGAAGTTTTAATTTATAAAGGCGAAGCACACTTGATTAGAAAGTGTGAAACAATGGCAGATATTACCAGAAATGAAGTTGCCATGAATTGGTAGTTTTTTTTGAAATTACAAAACAAAATCAAATATTAAGCTGTTGATTTTAAAATAAATGGGTTGTTTTTTATTAAATGTAGATAAATATTTATAAAATTGACGAATTGAAAGCTAAATTGCATACAACATATTTGGAACTGATTTTGACTTATAAAGGGTCAAATGAAAAAATTTTGGAATTATAACATGGAAGCTAAATTTTCACCAAGAGTAAAAGA
>JBMOGB010000519.1:0-2304 GCA_049318585.1 Bacteroidia bacterium
TTGAGCCGAGTCGAAACGCCACTTCGGCTCCGCTCAGTGACCGTTTCTGAACTACCTTTCCACCACAAACTTTTTCCCGGCCATTTGTTGTTTATTGGTAGTAATAATTAGTAAATAATTACCATTAACCAAGTCTTCAATATTAATAGTTTGTTGGTTATTGGCTTTTGTATTTATGCTTTTTAGTAACTGCCCTTGCAGGTTATACACAGCTAGGCTTTCAATTTTTATGTCTAAATTTTCAGTGCTTACATTTATTTCATTTTGTGCAGGGTTTGGGTAAACCGTAAACACTTTTTCAGGGTTTATAATTTGTACCACATTGTCCGTAGCATTGCAGCCTGGTAAAATACACCCATTGCTGTCTGTTTTTATTAACCAAGCATCTGAATCTCCTTTAGTGTGTGTACTATCTTTAGCATCGCCACAAATTAAGAAACCATCTTCGGTAGGGGTAAGGCAATAAGCTCTATTGCTATAAGTAGCTTGTTGAAACAAGCGTTTCCAAAGTATATTACCTTCCAAATCAAATTTGGCAAACATAACATATTCTTCACTAGGAGTATTTACGTTATGCGAAATGAGTGCATATAAATAACCATTTTTATATTCAATAAAATTTCCAAAACCATCATTGAGCCCTCTTATTTTATTTACATTATATAAAAATCTTTTTTGCCAAATTATTCCACCGGTTTGTTCATTTATTTTAGCCATAAAACAAAATGAAGTATCTCCGTAAGTGCTTTCAAAACGTCTTTCATAATTAGCACTTTGTGTTCCTGTTAAAAAATAATTATCGCCAGCTTTTGTTAAGGCAGTGGCTACAGTCATTAATTCACTGTTTCTATCCAATACTTTTTCCCAAAGTATATTACCCAAAGTATCTACTTTAGCATACCAAGCAAAGGCTGAATCATCACCCCCAGGTCCTTCACCAAAATATTTTAATCCTGCTAGTAAAAAATTACCATCTTTGGTTTGTACCACATTATTGGTAAAGCAACGTTTATCCTGAAATACCTAACCCCACAATAAATTTCCATTGGTATCCATACATTGTATAGATAATTTAAGTTTGGAAGCTACAAAAGTGGTATAGTCTGCACAGAAAAAGTATAGTTTGTTGTTTATAGTTAATATATCATTATTTGTTAAAGAAGTTGAATATGGAAAATTTATTGATTTAAAACCTTCTACGTTTATATCATTTAACTTTAAAATCTTATAAGAAACTCTATTATTTGTATCTAACAATCCATATACAAATTTATTTTTTAAATTTTTGATAGGGATAAGATAAGTATAATTTTTAAATGGTTCTCGTAATTCCATTTTAGCAATAATATTCAAAGTTGAATCTAGTTTAACTAAAATGACACTTCTAAAACGTGTACTATCATTTACGAAAAAATTAATTGATGTACCTGATAAAATTAGGTGATTATTTGTTGTATTAATCGGAAAAACAAAACTCTCCCAAATTTTATTCACATCAAACATTTTAGAATAATAAGCTTGCGACTTTACTAAAGTATTTACAAAAATACTCAGTACTATAAATATAATAACCCTCATATTAATTATTTAATTAAAAGGTACTTCAATAAATTGAACTACCTTTTATTTTATTAGTGAGTTATTACAATTTTAGAGACAATGTTTAATGCTGTATTGGTAAGTTGAACAAAATAAACCCCATTGCTTAAATTTTGGGTATCTATTTCAATTACACCATTATTATTTGTCTTTTTTATAATTACAATTTTACCTGTTACATCTGTTAATGAAATTGTATTTTCTTGAGTTGTAGTTATATTATTTAACTTAATAAAAATATTATTGTTAGCAGGATTTGGATATACTGTTAATGTATTATTGGTATTTTGTTTGGCATTTTCAGGTGCAGTAGCCGTAATTTTACCCGTTTTACCTAATCCTCCTGTGCTTGCAGCACGTTCTATATATACATCGTAGTAATATCCTTTTACCAAAGTTAATATACCTTTGGCACTTTCGGCTGCACTGCTATTACTAGCTGCTATGGTTAGTAAAATTAAGTAGATAAAATATTTTTTCATTGGTTTTATGTTTTTTCAAATATATGAATGTTAGTGTGTAGAGACAAGGCCCTACTATCTTACTATCCGTAGTCTGAAGCCAAGCCATAGCAAGGAGACTAAGGATTTAAAATGAGTAAAGATTCCGATAGCTATCGGAATCAGACTCGTTTGTATTAGCCCGTGTATGATTCCGATAGCTATCGGAAACTACATTCATTTAAAATCCGTAGAGCGCTTCTCT
>JBMOGB010000520.1:0-2300 GCA_049318585.1 Bacteroidia bacterium
TAATTGCATTTGCTGGCCGTTATTTAAAAAAAGAACCCAATAGTCCTAAATATGTAAACTCGCCCGAAACATTGCTTTACCATAAAAGCAACGAGCTTTACGGACTTTATTATGGTAAAAATGAAATAAGAAAACAAGATGCCGTATACCTCGTTGAAGGTTATACCGATGTAATTAGCATGCATCAATCAGGTGTTGAAAATGTGGTTGCCTCTAGTGGAACTTCACTCACCGAAGGACAAATTCGATTAATAAAACGATTTACTGAAAATGTAACTGTTCTTTTTGATGGTGATGCGGCTGGAATAAAAGCAAGTATCAGAGGCATTGACATGCTTTTGGAACAAGGGCTAAACGTGCGTGTTTTAACGTTTCCAGATGGTGATGATCCTGATAGCTACAGCCAGAAAGTAGGAAGCGATGCGTTTAAAAATTATTTAGAAACACAACGACAAGATTTTATTGCTTTTAAAGTAAATCTTTTATTAGCCGATGCAGGCAATGATCCAATAAAAAAAGCGACTGTTACTCGTGAAATTGTAGAAAGTATAAGCAAAATTCCTGACAGTATTAAACGATCTGTTTTTGTAAGTGAATGTGCTCGTTTAATGAGCATTGACGAACAAATTTTGATTGTGGAGTTGAACAAATTGCGAAAGCAATTTTTAACCGATAAAGAAAAAGAATACATTAGCAATGATGCTTTTGATGGTTTTGAACCACCAGAAAAATCGCATGGAGAACAGTTTCAAGAATTACTCAGCGATACCTTAATTTTTGATGATCAGGAACGTGATTTGATTCGTATAATTATCAATTTTGCGGATAAAAAAATTGATGAAACAGAAACTGAATCAGATACTGCAGCTAGTTATCTATTGAAACAATTATTGGAAAAAGAAATTGAAATTGACAACCCAATTGTTACTTTAATTTTGGAAGAATCATACACTGTTTTACAAAGTGGAAACACCTTAGATGGAAAGTTTTTCATCAATCATCAAAATCCACTTATTACCACGCTGGCTGCCGATTTACTTGCTAAAGAATATACTTTAAGTCCGCTTTGGGAAAAGAAAGCTTCAGTGAATTTAGAAAGTTTTTTTAAAGATATAAAAGGCGATATTGATTCAGCCATTTTGCATTTACATATCAAATACATCAATAAATTAATTGTAAAAAACCAACAATTATTGACTCCAAGTTTAAGCGAAGAAGACTTTGAAATTCATCAACACATTCACATGGACTTGATTAAGCAAAGGAATTTATTGACTAAAAAAATTGGAACTGTGATTGTGAAATGAAGGGTAATGTGCTATGGGCAATGAGCAAATTTATTCAGATATGAAAATTTGACTTTTTCTGAAAATATAAAGTAGAATATTTATCTATTTTCTTTTTAGTACCTTACGTTCGGACAACTCAATCTTCTTGAATTAATTCTGCTTCTTCCGCCATCAGCATCGCCAAATTTAAACACCAAACCACCATAACCAATTAAGTAATTGTCAACCTTTTCTGTGGTTTTATACATATCTAAATAATAGGATTGAAAATTATTATAGCTCACTCCAACTTGAATATCAAATCTGTTTGTTAAATGCCTTCGTAAGTTTAAAAACCCAACATAATTATAAACTGTTCTATTCAAATAATTATCTAAAATTCCTGAAGTTTGATTTAAACTAGCTCCATAATTATCGTAAATTTTACCGGAAAATATCCCGAAATTCAATGCTGTTCCAACACCCAAAAACCATTTAGGAATTACTTCTTTTTCATACATAGCAAAAACCCCACCTGCATTGTATTGAGTATAATAACTTACAACAAAATCTTTAGGATTAAGTGCTTTTCTGAAATAAACTGCATTGCCATTTATTCCCACCGAGAACCCATTAAACAAATAATATTTAACTCCAAATTCACCAAAAGAAGTATTGGTGGTTTTGTAATCAAAGTTATCGGCAATTGACAATCCCGCATTTCCATAAACAGAAAATCTATGAAAACCAATTTGTGCTTTTACTGAATTTAAAAGGAACAAACAAAATAGAAAAAGGTATAATTTCTTCATTTAAAAGTTATTCTTTACTTGACTTATGAAATAAATGCACGTTTAGAATAAAAAATTTGAAATGTAAATAGCTTATTATGAAAAAATTTTTATGAAAAAATGATGTTTTTCCAAATAAAATATACAAAATTTAAAACAGAGGTTTAAAAAAAAACTAAAAAAATATTTATAATTCTTTTAGTAAATTATCCAGGCACGCGGGCCAAATGTTTTTCTAGGT
>JBMOGB010000521.1:0-2297 GCA_049318585.1 Bacteroidia bacterium
ACAATATGTTTCGTTCCTCCGGAACTCAATGTTTATAACAGTATACAAGAAAAAATCAAAATTAGCTTGACGCATATGCGATAAGTATCGGCAGAGTTGAATACTTCAAATAGATATTTCTGTCAAATCCAATTAAATGAAATTTGACTATTTGTTTCTGCAATTCAACTCCTTTGGAGTTGTTTATCAAATGAAATTGTTTTTGTGTTTTCGAAAAACCTATCCATGACTTTTCTCAAATAACCAATTAAACTTTCAGAAATAATTGAAAGTTTAAAATATTCAATTACATTTGTTCCATGAAATTAGATGAAGCAAAAAAACAGTTTATACAAACTTGGGGAACTTTAGGAAGCGAGTGGGGGATAAACAGAACCATGGCGCAAGTTCATGCTTTGTTGTTAATTAGTAGTGGGGCTTTATGTACTGAAGATATTATGCAAGAGTTAAATGTTTCGCGCGGAAACGCAAACATGAATTTGCGTGAACTAATGAACTGGACTTTAATCAATAAAGAATTGGTTCCTGGTGATAGAAAAGAATATTTTGTAGCCGAAAAAGACATTTGGATTATTGCTAAAACAATTGCAAGAGAACGTAAACGCAGAGAAATTGAACCTGTTTTAAAAGTATTGAATAGCTTAAAAGAAATTGAAGGCGACAAAAAAGACAAGGAAATAAAAGCATTTACCGAAACTGTAGGTAACCTCAGTAATTTTGTAGATAAAATGGATAAATCAGTTGATATGATGCTAAAGGCCGATGAAAACTGGTTTTTTGGAACCATTTTAAAAATGATAAGATAAAAACAAAAAGACTTCAGTAAAATGAAGTTTTTTTAAACAATTAACTTTCAAAAATAATTGAAAATACAGAAACTATATGAACTACTATAATTTATTTGGTTATTTTCTTTATTTAATTATTACATTTTATATAACCGTAATAGTTGGTAAAATTCTATACAAAAATGGTATTCACTTTTTAGTTGATTCGTTTAACGGAAATGTTGACTTAGCACAAGTGTTAAATAAGTTTTTATTGGCTGGTTATTATTTGTTAAATTTAGGATATGCCACAGTTTCAATCAATTTATTTACTGAAATTTTTTCTGTTTTACAATTGATAGAGGAGATAAGCAAACACATTGGTTTCATTGTGGTTGGCTTGTCAGTATTTCATTATATAAATTTATATACTTTTTCTCATTTCAGTAAACAAATTCAAAAACTATATCACAATAATCATTAACAATTTAAAAACTAAAAATCATGAACAACAATTTATTAATCGCAGCTTACGGTGTTTATTTACCAATTACATTATTACTCACTTATTATGTTGCTAAAACACTTTTTAGCAATGGAAAAGTATTTATGCTCGATATTTTTAAAGGCCGAGAAGAGATAGCCGATTCTACTAATCACTTATTACGAGTTGGGTTTTATTTGTTGAACATTGGCTTTGCCATGTTGATGCTTAAAACCAATTACTACATTGAAAATGGACAAACATTTTTAGAAGTTTTAAGTCTAAAAATAGGAGGTTTTTCAATTTATTTAGGAGTTATGCTTTTCGTTAACTTGTACTTATTTTTTAGAGGTAAACGCAAATCAAAAGAAAACCAGTTTAGAGAAATGAGTTTACAAAATAGAATGAGTCAGGAGTAAAATTTAACAAAAAAAATATGAAAACGCTTGAAAACCATACTTTAATTTATGATGCTGAATGTCCGCTTTGTAACGCTTATACCAAAGGATTTATTAAATATAAAATGTTGGATAGTAAAGGTAGAACATCACTTCAACAATTTGATTTTGATAGCAATATTGAAATTGATAAGACAAAAGCTATCAATAAAATTGTTTTGCTTAATAGTGAAACCAATGAAATAACTTATGGCTTACCTAGTTTAATAAAAATAATAGGATTTAACTTTCCAAATCTTGCAAAATTTGCCAATATTCCTGTTATTCATTTTGTGCTTAGTTTACTATATTCATTTGTATCTTATAATAGAAAAATGATTGCACCAAGCAAAATAACCAATGAAAAAAGTGTAAATCCTTCCATTAATTTACCTCACAGAATTGCTTTTATTGCATGCTGTGCAATACTAGTTCATGTAATTGTAACCTGGTATTTTCAAAGTTTTTTATTGCCTTTTATGCACCTTCGTTTTAACTTATCCGATGTAGTTTTATTCTTAGCACAATTTCCTTTTCAAGCTTTGGTTTTTTACTTATTTAAACAAAATAATTTTTATGATTATGCAGGGCAATTGGCATTTGTTTCAG
>JBMOGB010000522.1:0-2296 GCA_049318585.1 Bacteroidia bacterium
AATTTCAGCCATTTTTGAACCAATTTCAGCTGGAGAATCAACTACATGAATTCCGCACGAAGCCATAATTTTCATTTTAGCAGCAGCAGTATCATCATGTCCGCCAACTATTGCGCCAGCATGACCCATTCTGCGGCCAGCAGGAGCAGTTTGTCCGGCTATAAAACCTACAACAGGCTTTTTGTTTCCGTTAGCTTGAATCCATCGTGCAGCGTCAGCTTCGTAGCTTCCACCTATTTCACCAATCATTACAATTGCATCAGTTTCTGGGTCGTTCATTAATAATTCTACAGCATCTTTAGTTGGTGTTCCAATTATTGGATCTCCACCAATTCCAATTGCTGTAGAAACACCTAAGCCAGCTTTTACTATTTGATCAGCTGCTTCGTAAGTTAAAGTTCCTGATTTTGAAACAATACCAATTCTACCTGCTTTAAAAACAAAACCGGGCATAATACCAACTTTAGCCTGACCAGGAGTAATAACACCAGGGCAATTTGGACCTATTAATGTACAACCACGAGATTTGATGTATTCTTTTACAGGAATCATGTCTGCAACTGGAATTCCTTCTGTAATACAAATGATTACTTTTATTCCTGCTTCAGCAGCTTCCATTATTGCATCTGCAGCAAAAGCAGGTGGAACAAATATAATTGAAGTATTTGCACCTGCATTTACTACAGCATCATGAACTGTGTTAAACACTGGTTTTTCTAAATGTGTTTGACCACCTTTACCTGGTGTAACTCCACCAACCACATTTGTTCCATATTCAATCATTTGTTGCGCATGAAAAGTGCCTTCACTACCAGTAAAACCTTGTACTATTACTTTCGAATCGTTATTTACTAAAACTGCCATTTTGTGTTTTTTAAAAGAGTGGCAAATATGCAATTTTATTTATATAAAATGAACTAATAAAACCAATATTTATTAGGTTATTATTCTATATGGAAAAACAAAGATTTTAAACAAAAACCGATTTGTTTTTCTACCAAAAAAAATTCTAATATTTATTTAGCATTTTATGTTTTCTTCAACATATACTTCAATAGCGCACTAGTGATGGTAAAAAAAGTATCCATTTTAAAATTTCACTTAAGGTCTTTACTGAATGGTGCTAACTAATTTATATATGGCTATTTATCTTACAATTACAATTTTTTGCATTAAACCCAAAATATTTAGCAATACTAATAAATTGAAACAAAAATGGTGATTTTACCACATGAATATGGTAACAATTCCTCAGTTTGAGTTACGATTATTAGTAGCTTTATTACTTGGTGCGGCAATTGGTTTTGAACGCCAATGGCGACATAAAATGGCTGGTGTAAAAACCAATGCATTGGTGTCGTTAGGCTCAGCACTTTTTATACTTTTGGGAGCAAAAATTTTTGGTGACACATCGGGTGAAGCTCGTATTGCGGCTCAGATTGTAACAGGTATCGGTTTTTTGGGTGCTGGCGCAATTATGAAAGAAGGTTTTAGTGTGTCGGGTATAAATACAGCGGCTACCATTTGGTGTAGTGGTGCAGTGGGTTGTTTGGCTGGATTAGGGCTTTGGTACGAAGCCAGTATTGGAACTTTTTTTGTAATTGTTTCTCATTTAGTATTAAAGCCTGTAGAAACCAAAATAGAGAACAGAACTTTTAGTAACAGCAACAATTTTATACGACACAAATTATTGATAAAATGCAGTGTGGCTATAAAGAATGAGGTAAGGATAAATGTGTTTAAAATTGCAGAAAAAAGCCATGTTTTAAAAGTAAATACTTACAATGTAGAATACACAGAGAACAATAAAGTAACCATTGAAATAATATTTAAAGCCTCAGAAAAAGCAGATGAAATAATGGTTGACATAGATACTATGCTTAATAATTTAACCGATATTCAATTGATAAGATGGGACACATTGGATTAGTGTTCGTAAGGCTCTTTAAAACTTTAAATTACAAAAAATCCTTTTAGTTTCACTAAAAGGATTTTTTATTGTATCTATTATCTATTTTTTATAACTTTTTAATATTACAGGATTAAAAAAATCCTATATCAAAAATCCTACATCAAAAACTAGCTACAACCTGTTTGAGTGCCACAATTTAAACACTTGTAACACGAACCACTTCTAATGGTTATATGTCCGCAAGTAGAGCAAGCAGGACTGTCGCCCATGCGCTTATTCATTTCACTTACTTGGTCTAATTGTGATTCTGCTATTACTGTTTTTGTTGTAGCAATGGTTTGCGGAGCAATGGTTTGCGGAGCAATGGTAATTGATTCTGTTTTA
>JBMOGB010000523.1:0-2287 GCA_049318585.1 Bacteroidia bacterium
GGAACAATTCTATTGGTAAAATAAGTATAAAATAAATTAGCATCTAGGTTTATAAAACCTTTATTGATGGAAAAATACTTGACATAATTTAACGATACATTCCACGACTGTTCTGGCTTTAGCTCATTTACAATAACAACTTGTCTTGCTCCAGTTAAAGCAGCGTGTTCCTCGCTAAATAAGTTAACTACTCTATATCCATTTCCCAAACTTAACCTAAAAGTGTTAAAAGTATTTGGGGTAAATTTATAGTTTAATCGAGGAGAAAATATAGCGCCATGAACAGAATTGATATCATAGCGTAAACCTACTAACATTTTATGTTTTTGATTGATTTTAAAATCGTTTTGAATAAAAAAACCTGGCAAATAAATAA
The DNA here is from genome assembly GCA_049318585.1 of Bacteroidia bacterium. Lineage (GTDB taxonomy): Bacteria > Bacteroidota > Bacteroidia > UKL13-3 > UKL13-3 > JAAFJM01. Next base: position 377 of record JBMOGB010000523.1, read on the forward strand.
TGCTAGGCTTGTTGGCTGAATCTAATGTTTGGGTAACTGAAGTATTATCGTCATAATAAGTATAACGCAAAGCTGCACCCATTAATAAATTGTGCTTTTTAGCTATCGTTTTATCAAATGTAATTTGGTTAAAAGCAATTATTTGAGTTGCTAAATATTCCACTTTTCCATACACCGAATTTTGATCATGGTAATTAATTGAACTATTTAAAACCACTTTTTCCTTAAAATATGGCAATTGATAATTACCAAACAATTCCAATCTTTTGGTTTGAATGCTTTCTCCATACACACTATCTCCACCTCTGAACGATTGATTCCATTGCGTTTCACCGCCCCACCTATCTTCATAAAAAGCCCTAGCAGCCAGATTAGCAATTCGATTTTCTCTTCTTTCAAAATTAGTTTTGCTAAATAATGAAATGCGTTTTTGGAGGGTAACATCAGTAAAATTATCATTGTTTAAATCCCAAATTTTATCAAAATAAAATACATTGGCACTTAAAAGTGATTGAATTTTGGGACTCATTTTAAGTTTGTAAGCCATGTCTAAATTATTTTCTAAATAACTTGTTGTGTTAAAATCAACACTAAACTTTGGAGCTTTCAATGGATTTTTAGTAATGATATTGATTAAACCACCAACAGCTTCAGAGCCATATAAAGTAGAAGCTGGGCCACGTTGAACTTCTACTCTTTCAATAATAGAATTCGGAATTCCCATGAGCCCATAAACGGTGGAAAGTGCCGAAACAATTGGCATTCCATCTATCATTACCATTGTATAAGGACCTTCCATTCCATTGATATGAATATCGCCTGTATTGCAAACATTACAATTCAATTGCGGTCTAACTCCGTTCACCATTCCTATTGCTTCAAAAATATTTGGAGTTGGATTTTGTTGGAATAATTTTGGTGAAATTACTTCAACAGAAACCGTACTTTCTTTCCTGCTTATTTCTTTTAAAGTTCCACTAATTACCACTTCATTCAAACCATTTTCAATGGCTAATAATTCTATTTCTACTCTTTTATTAATGAACTTATTTCTATGTATTGTTACTGATTTGGTTTCAAATCCTATGGCTTTTATTAACAGTGTAAAAGTATCTTTTACTAAATTTTTAAAAACAAATTGTCCTTCATTGTCCGTTTGAACACTTTTTTTGGTTTCTTTAATTGTAACAATTGCAAAGGCAACTGATTTTCCTTCACATACAATTTTACCTTTAAAATCAGCAGATTGAGCCAATAATTGATTTAAAAAAAGGAAAGTGAAAAGAAATAAAATAAAATGTTTGACAGCTGTATTCATATAATTAGAACAGCAAATATAATTTGTTAGACATACCTAACAAATTTATTTTATAAATAGTATTATTATATTTGAAAAATGAGAACACTAGCAGAAGAAAATTATTTAAAAGCCATTTATAATTTAAGTCAAAATGAATCGGGCGCAACTGCTAGCAAACTTTCAGAAAAACTGAATGTAAAATTACCAACCATTAACAGCATGGTTAATAAATTAGCTGATAAAAATTTAGTAGAATATCAAAAATATAAAGGATTTATATTAACCGAAAAAGGTCAAAAACAAGCTTTGGAAGTAATTCGTAAACACCGTTTAACAGAATTGTTTTTGGTAAAAATAATGGGTTTTGGCTGGGAAGAAGTGCACGACATAGCCGAAGAAGTGGAGCATATAAAAAGTCCATTATTTTTCGAGAAAATGGACTTAATTCTTAGCAATCCTAAATACGATCCGCATGGCGCACCCATTCCTGATAAAAATGGAAAATTGCCTAAAACTAATTTGAAATTATTATCAACCATTGAAATTGGGAAAACCGTGAAGTTTGTTGCTGTAAGCGATTCTTCTTCCGATTTTTTAAGTTATTTAAGCCG
>JBMOGB010000524.1:0-2286 GCA_049318585.1 Bacteroidia bacterium
GTTAGATTGTGGTTTGTTTCAAGGCAAAGGAACGGGCGAAGGCGATGCTAATAGAGTGTTTAATTTTGACCCAGCTAGCATTGATTATTTAATACTTTCTCATGCCCATATTGACCATTCAGGTAATATTCCAAACTTGGTAAAACAAGGTTTTACTGGCGCCATTATTTGTACTCCAGCCACAGCCGATTTGTGTAAAGTAATGCTAAGCGATAGCGCACATATTCAAATAAACGACTTACGATTTGTAAATAAACGCAGAGTAAAACGTGGCGAAGAACCTTTGTTACCGCTATACGATATTGACGATGTAGAGCAATGTTTAACTCAAATTATTACTGTAATATATAACCAAAGTTTTGATGTTTGTAAAGGCGTAAAATTGTTGTTTACCGATTCAGGTCATATACTTGGAAGTGCAGCTGTTAATTTATCGTTTACCGAAAACCAAACAACCAAACACCTTTGTTTTACTGGCGATATTGGCCGATATGATGGTGCCATTTTAAAAGACCCACAACCATTTCCACAAGCCGATTATATCATTGCTGAATCAACTTATGGCGACAGATTGCATAGCAATAATGAAATGAGTGAACAAGAACTTTTAGAGGTGGTTTATAATACTTGTGTAACTAAAAAAGGTAAACTCATTATTCCTGCATTTAGCTTAGGTAGAACGCAAGAAATTGTTTACGCTTTGGATCAATTGGCAACAAAAAATAAATTGCCAAAAATAAATGTATATGTTGATAGTCCATTGTCTATAAACGCTACAAACATTATGCGTGAGCACGAAGAATGTTTCAATGAAGACATTTTGGAATACATGAAAAAAGATGATGATCCTTTTGGATTTAATAATTTGATTTACGTAAAAACAGTGGATGAATCAAAGAGTTTAAATGCCATAAAAGGTCCATGTATAATAATATCAGCATCGGGAATGATTGAAGCTGGACGAATAAAACACCATGTGGCTAATAATATTGGAAATCCAAAAAATACCATCCTAATTGTTGGTTATGCTGAACCCCATTCTACTGGTGGCAAACTAAGAAATGGTGATAAAATTATCAAAATATTTGGTGAAGAACACCAAGTTTATGCCGATGTAGTAATCATGGATTCGTACAGTGCGCATGGCGATTACGATGAAATGATTCAATATTTAAGTTGTCAAAATAAACATAAAGTAAAACAACTTTTTTTAGTTCATGGCGAATACCCAACTCAAGTAAATTATAAAGAAAGATTATTAGATGCAGGCTTTAAACACATTACTATTCCTGCTGCAAATGATAAGATAATTATTAAATAAAATCAGGCATTACGCTCAATCCAAACAACGCATAATCGTATTTAACAGGATCGTTTTTATCAAATTTTCTGAGGTTTTCGGTTAATTCTAAAACAGCTTTCCAATCGCTTTGTGTGCGAGTGAGTAAACCTAATTTGTGAGCAGTTCGCTGCACATGCAAATCAAGTGGAATCATTAACTGACTTGATTTTATGGTTTGCCAAATTCCAAAATCTACGCCATTATTATCGTTTCTAACCATCCAACGCAAGTACATGCACAAGCGCTTACAAGCTGAATTTTGATCAGGTGAAGCAATGTGTTTCATGGTTCGTTTTGAAACATCGGGCAAGGAGAAAAACAAATTTTTAAAACCATTTAACGCATTTTCTATGGTTTTATCTTTTGGTTTTAAATGGTTTGAAAATGCTGTTTCTAAACTTTCATTTTCATTGTACCAAAAGTTTAGAAACGAAACAAAATAAAGCAAATCGGTATCGTTAAAAGTTCGGTGTTTAAAATTCAATAAACGCTTCAAATCATTGGCTGAATGATGCAACACAAATTCATGTGGAGCATTGTCCATTCTGCTCATTAAATCAGTACATTTATTTATAATGGTTGTTCGTTGTCCCCATGCAAAAACTGCAGAAAATAAACCAGCAATTTCTATGTCTTGTTTCTTGGTAAATAAATGAGGAATGCAAATTGGATCTAACTCAATAAAACCTTTTTGGTTATATATTTGAACTTGGTTATTTAAAAAATCTTTGGTTTTATTCATTTTGTTCAATGTTTCATTTATTTTGAAACAAGCAGTAATATTTCACTTTTATTGAACAAATATAACAAGCTTTTTTAAAAGGCAAACAAGCTTGTATTACACACTTTTGATTATCAGAATTGATACTTTTCGTACTTCCTCAAAATGAATAACTCCGAAGGAGTTAAATATGAATAGCCCTGCATGAAATGCAGGGTAACTC
>JBMOGB010000525.1:0-2270 GCA_049318585.1 Bacteroidia bacterium
TATGTAAGACCAACTTTTAGTTCAGGAATAAGATCAAATGGTCTTCCAAATTTCTCAACATTAAATCTTTCGTCGAGCATATTAAAATTTGTTTGTACTGACAAATCCCACTTATAATTCAATCTATAATCTAATTGAAATCCTCCTTTTATAAAAAAACTAAGATATTCATTATTATTGGTTGTTTTTTCTCGGGATATAAATCCAACACCTGCAATCATTGAAAAATCAAGAGGTCTATTAAGATTAAAATCATCAAAGGTTGTACTTAAATTATATATTGTTTCGACATTCATAGCCTTTGTATGGAAATTTTTTGCAGGAATTTTTCTTGATTTGATGCCTGGCCAGTTAAGATTAGAAAATGATGCAACCATTCGAACACCCAAATCTTTTGTTAGGTTATATCCGATAAATAACGACTCACTAATACCATAGCAGTCTTTGAAGCCATATTCCGAAAAACCATCAGCTAAAAAGGCATTTGGTCCGACATTAGCACCAACATACACATCTGAAATAAAAATATGAGCCAAAACACCAGTTTGTCTTTGAGCCTTTATAGGTATAAAGGATGCAAAGAATAGTAGCATTAAAATAGTCCTTTTCATTATTTTTTCATTGAATTATTATGCTGAAAAATCATAAGATATTTCTTACAATCATTTTTTGTCGGCTCTTACTAATCAATATCAAATTTTCTATCAGACGAATTTATTATATCCATCTTTAATTACATACTGATATATAAACAAAATTCAGAGTCTGAAATAGATTAAATATAATTGCAGATTTCTATATTCAATTACAGACAATTATAAATATTTATATTACGAATTAAATTAACACAGTATCTTTTTGACCATTTTTAAAAAGATGCGTCAAAGGTAAAAATTATTTTAAAATATACAAGACATGTGATTAATATATTTTTAAATGTCGGGTTAGACTGTTAATTCGACTTGCGTAGTTTGAAAAAATTTAGATTCTTAATTATGGCTTTTTATTCAATTAAATCAAATATGCACTATTCTAGAATGCGCAAAGTATCATATTTTATAGTACATCCTCTGTCGTAATAATTCTTTTTTTGAATTCGATAACATAAGTTTTTATGGCTATATAAGTTAAACAATATAAATTTGAAGTTAACTATACTTAATATTGCATTTCTAAACTTGTTTTTAATTTAAGACAATGATTTGTTTTTTTCTACAATCACATTAACTACTCAAAAAATACATTTTAATTATACTATAAATACTGTAATTATAACTACAGACCTTTTTTTTGTTAAATACCTGCAATTTTGTTGATAATCAAACGGATACTTAGTTTAGTGTAGTTGATTTACTGAAAGAATTCCAAATAATTTTTATTCAATTTTTAAAATGATTTATGTCCGCTTTTCCAAAATTGTAATTATTGCTACATTCCTTGTAGTAATTATTCCAGTTTGTAAAATTATTCTGCCACAGCTATAAAGTTACGCGTTTTTTCCATTTTTTCATTATTTTTACCACAATAAAACTATTGAAAAACCACACACAACTCACCATTAAAAATAAAGAATTATGGAAGCTAAATTTTTACAAATGCTAGAAGATGTTTTAGAAATCTCTGACAGAAAATTGTTACTTAGTGATAAATTTCGTGACTATGAAGAATGGGATTCGTTAGCATTCTTATCATTAATAGCAGCAATTGACGAAGAGTTTGATGTAATTATAGAAGGACGTGATTTTAAAAAGCTTATTACCAATGCCGATATTATTGAGGCAATATATGAAAGACAATCATAATCCTTTTTAAAACTCATGATCATGTATACCAATCCATTTATATTAACGAACAAAAAAGTACTAATAACCGGAGCATCTTCGGGAATTGGTAGAGCTATGGCAATAGTTTGTTCGGGTATGGGTGCTATGGTATACATGACCGGAAGAAATGTTACAGAATTAAATGCTACTGCCAAATTAATGCATAGCGATTCTTACGAACAAATAGTGGCTGATTTGAACTCCAACCAAGAGCTCGAAAGTTTGATAAGCTCACTTCCCGTATTGGATGGTATTATTAGTAATGCTGGCATTAATAATCGAATGATAGCACAATATGTGAAAGAGCAGAGTTTGGATTTAATTTTAAATACAAACCTTAGAGCACCCATTTTATTGATTAGAAACTTATTGAAAGCTAAGAAAATAAATGCAGGTGCTTCTGTTGTGTTTATCTCGTCCATTGCAGCATATCATTCATCCATAGGC
>JBMOGB010000526.1:0-2246 GCA_049318585.1 Bacteroidia bacterium
CGTGACGAATTCTAATCAAATTTGCTTATTTTAATAATCGAACTCAGGTTATGAAGAAGCAGTTGCAATTCCTTGGGGCGGACTTACAGCTTTGTATTTTTTGAGGAAAGCCAATATTAGTGAAGGACAAAAAGTGCTTATCTATGGGGCATCTGGGAGTTTAGGCACAAGTGCGGTTCAGCTTGCAAAATACTTTGGTGCAGAAGTTATTGCGGTATGTAGCACTTCCAATTTAGATTTGGTTCAATCTATTGGTGCCGATAAGGTAATTGATTATACAAAGGAGGATTTTACCAATAGCGGTGAAACTTATGATGTAATTTTTGACACAGTAGGAAAAACGGCTATTTCAAGAAGTGTGTCATCTTTAAAAAAAGATGGTGTTTATCTTAACTCGGTAACCACGCCTGTAGTGTATATTATTTTGAAATGGTTTTCTTTAATAAGCGGGAAGAAACTAATGGGCGGCACCTTAACTCCAAAGTCAGAAGATTTAATTTATTTGAAAGGACTTGTTGAAACGGGACAATTAAAACCTGTTATAGACAGACGCTATACATTGGAACAAATGGTAGAAGCTCATAGATATGTGGACAAAGGACACAAGAAGGGAAATGTAGTTATAAACATTATTTAATCAATTATAAATGAAACCACCATTCACCTTAGAACAATTCTTAGAGGTATTTAAAAACTACAATGAAGCAGTTTTCCCGACGCAGTTTGTGATTTATTTGTTTAGCCTTATTGTTATTTATTATACCATAAAACCCAATCCAAAATCGAATAAAATTATAAGCACCATTCTTTCTTTTCTATGGTTATGGATGGGTATTGTGTATCATATTATATACTTCACTACAATCAATAAAGCTGCGTGGTTGTTTGGGGGAATATTTATTATTCAGGGTATTTTGTTTCTAATTTTTGGTTTATTTCAAAATAAATTCTCATTTCAATTTCAAAAAGATAGGCTTGGAATTACAGGGACTTTTTTGATTGTATTTGCACTAATTATCTACCCAATTTTAGGATATTTTTTTGGTCACGTTTATCCTTCTTCGCCAACCTTTGGTTTGCCTTGCCCTACTACTATTTTCACCTTTGGATTATTATTACTTACTAATAAAAAACTGCCGGTAATTGTTCTTATTATTCCTTTTATATGGTCAATTATTGGTTTTATGGCTGCATTTCAGTTTGGTATTTTGGAAGATACAGGTTTGATAGTAGCAAGTTTGGTAACTGTTTCTTTGTTGATTTATCGGAATAGAAAATCACACAATTTATTAATTGATAAAAAATGAAAAGTATAATTAGAAAATGAAATCATTAAAACAAATAGGGCTTTTTCTGCTTTATACCTTTTCCATTACGTGGGCAAGTTGGTTAATCATTATTATTTGCAATACATACTTTAATACGCTTTTGTATAGCACACCTACATTTTGGATTCCTTATACCTTGGGCAGTTTAGGTCCTTTCATCAGTGCTTATTTAATTTATCGACAGTTCAAGGAATATTTTAAGGACAAAACATTTGTAAAATACATTTTTGGAACGAAACCCACTACAAAAGTTTGGTTGATATTCGGGTTGTTTTTAGCATGGCGATTGTTTATGATTTGGATTTCTTTCGGTATTAATAAACCTATTTCCATTTCCATATTATCAATACTCATTAATTTGCCATTTGTGCTCGTTTTGGGTGGATTAGAAGAATTAGGTTGGCGGGGTATTTTGCAGCCCAAATTAGAAAAATCAATCACATATTTGCCCTCAGTTTTAGTTGTAGGAATTATATGGAGTTTTTGGCATTTACCATTATGGTTTATGAAAGAATCAGTACAAAGTGGATTTCCATTTTGGTTGTATTTTTTATCGGGTTTGGTATTAACTGCCAGTTTCACTACACTTTATAAGTACACTAATAACTTATTCCTATGTATGCTAAGCCACGCTTGGTTTAATAGCTGCATTGGTTTGGCACTGTATGTGGGCAATAATGGCGTTTTGCAACTAAACTTAAATTGGAAAGTAATGGTTGTTTTCGCATTTGAGTTTATAGTATCGGTTATTTTCGGCATTGCTTATAATCGCAAAAATAATACTGTGGCCGTAAAAAATTATACTGCGTGAAACGATACACCAATGTGTAAACCAATGCAACATAAATATTGAAATACATTAATAATGCGAATTAAGGGTTGAATTTTGACACAAAGAGAATAAAAACATATAAATTA
>JBMOGB010000527.1:0-2242 GCA_049318585.1 Bacteroidia bacterium
GGAATATTTTGGGTGATAAATGTTGATTGCTGGCGAGGAATTTTTAATTGCAGGCAATGGCGCCTGCAATGGCGCATGGAACTTGGTTTCAAGCAATGGTGAATATGAGTTTTCATCAGAAGCATTTTATATTAATGGAACTGATAAACATAAAATGCTTACCCATTATTTGGAATATTTTGTGAAATGATAATTAGTTATAATTGCACTACTGTAAAACCATGGAAACGAAAAATGCAATAAAAATATTTGAAGATAAAAAAGTTAGAACCCATTGGGATGCTACGAACGAAAAATGGTATTTATCAATTATAGATGTTATAGAAATTTTAACTGCAAGTCCAAGACCTAGGAAATATTGGAATGCTTTAAAAACAAAGTTGAAAGCCGAAGGTAGTGAACTGTCCCATCATTTGGGACAGTTGAAAATGGCTGCTGAAGATGGTAAAATGCGTTTGACCGATGTAGCAGATACCGAGCAACTATTTCGATTAATACAATCCATTCCATCTCCAAAGGCAGAGCCATTTAAACTTTGGTTAGCAAAAATTGCTGCTGAAAGATTAGATGAAATGCAAGACCCAGAACTCACCATTGATAGGGCTTTAGCGCAATACTTACAACTGGGATATTCTGAAAACTGGATAAACCAACGCCTAAAAAGTATTGAAATAAGAAAAGAATTAACCGATGAGTGGAAAAAAAGAGGAATGCAAGAAGGAGCACAATTTGCAACACTTACCGATATTATTACAAAAACCTGGGCTGATAAAACTACCAAAGAATATAAAATTTTGAAAGGTTTAAAAAAGGAAAACCTGAGGGACAATATGACCAATACTGAGTTGATTCTAAATATGCTTGCTGAAGCTTCAACTAAAGATATTTCGGTAGCTACAAATCCGAAAAACTTTGAATCCAATAAAATCGTTGCCAAACAAGGAGGAAATGTTGCTAAAATAGCTAGGAAAGAACTAGAAGCGAGAACAGGAAAAAAAGTAGTTACTTCATTAAATGCAAAAACAATATTGGAGTTAGCTGCTAAAAAAAATAAGTAGTAAAAGTTTTAGGCAATTAACTAACCAATGAATAGAAATGGGTTTCAACCCATTTAATAAAAAGAAAAACCTTTTGGCTAAAGCCAATTTGTTGTGTTTCCTCATTTCCCCCAGATAAATCTGGAGGCTATTCATCGTTTTATACCGCACCATTTTCTATAAAATATTTTTGCACAATTATCAACGATGAATAGAAATGGGTTTCAACCCATTTAATAAAAAATGCAAATTTGCAATTGGCTTTAGCCAAAAATGTTGTTGTTTATCTCATAAATCACAGATAGAACTGTGACGATTAATAAGACTGATAGTAATTAATTGTGTGCAAGGAAAAGCTGCAATTGTGGAAACATCTGAAGCTCATATGCTCATATACTTGGAATGAGATTACAATTAATTGTTTTTGCGTCTACCATAATTAATCACTTTGTAACTTTTTTTCGGCAAAGATGTTATTCCTGAAACCGCAAAATTGGTTTTGTCAAACATCTCAACAGTCTTATATACCTCAAATGGAGGTTGTAATTGATAACGTTTATTAAATATTTTTTGAAGTTGAACATCATTGTCTAAATCTTTATACACTTTTGCTATAGATTTTTTTATATCTGAATAAAACGAATCAAGGTCAATCAGCAAATTGCCATGAAAATCAGTTGTCAAATGCATTGAAGGCATTGATTCGCCTAAAACAACACCACTATTAATCGTAAACGAATGTACAATAGAACACCTAACACTCTCATAGATTCTTTTTACAACCTGTTTGTCAGAATAATTAGCATTTGATTTGCTAAGATATTTTAGAATAAATGCTTTATATCTTTCTCCATTTTTTTCCTTGTTAGTAGTATAGAATGATAAAGTATCTATTAAGCATGAAGTTAGGATAAATAATGAAAGTCCAACGCCTTTAATTTGCACTATTTTATCTATTTGAATAAGAAATGTATCCGTTGTGTCTTTAAAATGCAATATTTTTTCTTTTATCATAATACAAAAATCACTGCCCCATTATAGCTTTAAAACAAATGTAGATATTTATTTCGCATTTTTACTTTTGTTGAATTATACTTGTCTGATTCTTGAACAAGGCATTAAGTTTTTTAGTTTTGAAATAGCTATAATAGATTTATACTGAACTTGATTATTATCCAAAACAATTATCATTGCATAAGAAAAAC
>JBMOGB010000528.1:0-2237 GCA_049318585.1 Bacteroidia bacterium
TCTGTGAGAGGCTTGGGCTGAAATGCCCTTGCCTACTTGACCGTCCGCTTGTGCTTTAAACTGGCAAGCTTCCGATAGCTATCGGAACGCTTGCGCTAGCTGTGAATATTAGTGGATTGGTGAGGACACCAACCACGGACAAGAGTACAAGCGGACGCTTTTAAATAAATAGCACAAGCGGACGCTTGCGCTAGCAATGCTAGCTCTGAAAATATTTGTAAAATAAATAGGTTTATTATTCATTAAATAAATACATTCGTCACACCATTTTAGGTTTAACCAACTATATATTGATGCCATTGTTGGTGGCAAAAAAACAATTGTTCAAAAATACTTTACCAAACAAAAACTACTATGAAAAAGATACAATTATTAATGCTGTTGATGCTTCCTTGCTGTTTGTTATTTGGGCAAAATGGAGAGATTAAATCTTTCAAAATTATAAGTGCAACTAAAGGAGGTTTTAACGGTATAACTAGCCCAGATTTCACGTTTTTCGGAAAATCAGTCAACAATATTGGTGATTTAGACTTAGACGGAATTGATGATTATTGTGTTGGTGCTTCTGATAATAATGCTTTGGTTGGGAATTTATTTGTTCTATTTATGGACAAAAACTTTAATGTAAAATCTTATACAAGGATTGCACCCAACATAGGAGGTTTTAATGGCAGCTTCAATAATAACATGAGATCCTTTGCGTCTACTATTACATCAGTTGACTTAAATAAAGATGGTGTAAATGAAGTAATCTTAGGAAATAGCACGGGGGGTGGCAATAATACGGGTGAGGTTTATATTTTATTTTTAAATAAAAATGGAACTGTAAGTAAATGGACTTCAATTGGGAGTAATAATGTATTACTTACAAATAGTCAATACTTTGGTATTTCTTTAGATCAAATTGGAGACCTTAATAAGGACGGTTCTAATGATATTGTAGTTGGTTCTGTAACCAGCTTAATGATTGTTTTTTTAGATTCTTCTGGTGATGTTAAATCTTCGCAAAAGATAAGTAAACAAGATGGAAATTTTAAAGGTGTGCTTGGTCTTTCAAGTATTGGTTTTGGTGTTGCACAAATTGGAGATTTAAATAAAGATGGAAACATAGACTTAATAAGTTCTAGTATTGGTGGAGGATGGCCTAATTATACTGGATCTGCACTTTGGATTTTATATTTGAATTCTAATGGCTCTGTTAAAAGTCACCTAAAAATTGATAATGATTCTTCCCAATATATGGATACAATTAGGAGTTATGAATCATTCGGCAGTATTATTTCCAATTTAAATGATTTAGATGGGGATGGTAATCCTGATGTAGCAGTTACATCTTTACAAGATTCTGTTAATAATAGCCGAACGGGTCGTGTTCGAATACTATTTTTTAACAGTAATGGAACTGTTAAATCAATTAAAAGAATAGATAATAATGCTACAAACTTTTCAGGTATTTTAAAAGACGGAGATAATTTTGGTTCTGGCTTATCAGGTGGTTTTGATTTGGATGGTGATTTTAAAAATGACTTATTGGTTGGAGCATTACGAACAGACGATGGTGGAACAGACAAAGGTGCTATTTACTTACTAAGCCTAGATGGTGCAGTTCACCCAACACCACCAAAAGCTTTGTGGCGGGTAAATGCTACTAGTGGTAACCAAAATACAGTGTTTAACTTTACCCAATACAGCACTGGTTTTCCTAGTGCTTATAAATGGAGCATTACACCTAATACTTTTACGTATCAAAGTGGTACATCAGATACCAGTGCAAACCCAATTATTAAGTTTAACCAAACTGCTAATTACAGCGTGCAGCTTAAAGTTACCAATCCTTTTAGTTCAGATTCATTATTGCGTAGCAGTTATATTAGTATTCAAAAAGTAGGTATAAACAATTTAACAAATAATAATTCAACCATTAGCATTTTCCCTAACCCAACTAACGGTTTGGTGCAAATACAAAGTCCTATAACTATTCAATCTATTTTGGTTTTTGATATTACAGGTAAACAATTGTTGCAACAAGCACCCAATACCCAAACAGACGAAATAAACATAAGCAACCTACCACAAGGTTTGTATCAAATACATGTTCAAACAGCAATGGGTGTGTTGGTAAAAAAATTGGTGAAAGAGTAGAGACGCGATGCTTCGCGTCTCACCATTCTAAGCATTTTGTCCACGGTTGGTGTCCTCACCAACCGAATATAAGTGGATTGGTGAGGACACCAACC
>JBMOGB010000529.1:0-2229 GCA_049318585.1 Bacteroidia bacterium
TATCACCTGGTAAAATTTTAATGTAATGCATTCTCATTTTACCTGAAATATGTGCTATTATTTGATGTCCATTTTCAAGTTGTACACGAAACATTGCATTACTTAAAGCTTCTACGATAATTCCATCTTGTTTTATAACTGATTGTTTTGACATTTTTTATTGGGGTTGCGAAAATAACATTTAATTTCAATTTATCAACATAAAATTATGCTGCTGTATTACTTCCACTTCTTCCTTTAATTTTTCCACTTTTCATTAAACCATCATATTGACGCATTAGTAAATGACTTTCAATTTGTTGTAATGTATCTAATACCACACCAACTAAAATAAGTAATGATGTACCACCGTAAAATTGAGCAAATTGACTGTTTATATTAAATGCACCTGCAAAAGAAGGTAAAACAGCAACAAAAGCTAAAAAAATTGCACCTGGTAATGTTATTCTACTCATTACATTATCAATAAAATCTGCGGTAGATTTACCAGGCTTAACACCAGGTATAAAACCATTATTCCTTTTCATATCATCAGAAATCTGATTTGCGTTAACTGATATTGCAGTATAAAAATAAGTAAAAAGAACAATTAACAAACCAAAAGTCATATTATAAGCAAATGACAAAGGGTTAGCAAATGATGATAAAAAACTACTAGCTTCTACATTAGGAACAAATTGTGCAATATAACCTGGAATAAACATCAATGCTTGTGCAAATATAATTGGCATAACACCAGCAGCATTAATTTTCAAAGGTATATATTGTCTTACACCACCAAATTGTCTGTTGCCTACTATTCTCTTAGCATATTGAACAGGTATTCTTCGAGTACCTTGTACCAATAATATTGTTATCATAATAACAGCAAATAAAGCAGCTAATTCAATTACAAATATTACTAATCCACCACCTCCAGTTGACAATTTGAAATTAAATTCATCCCAAAAAGCAATAGGTAAACGAGCTATAATTCCAATCATAATAATTAAAGATATACCATTTCCAATACCCTTATCAGTAATTCTTTCTCCTAACCACATTACAAACATTGTACTAGCAGTTAAAATAACCATTGAACTAAAAGTAAACATAAAGTCTGATAAAACATCAGGCGAAATAATTGCAAGAGGATTATTGTTTTTCAAGTTAATTACAAAACCATATGATTGAACAACAGTAATAGCAATTGTTAAATAACGAGTAATTTGATTGATTTTTCTTCTACCATCTTCTCCTTCTTTTTGCATTCTTTGGAATGATGGTAAAGCTAATGATAACAGTTGAACAACAATTGATGCACTAATATAAGGCATTATTCCTAATGCAAATATAGAAGCTCTACCAAACGCACCTCCAGCAAACATATTAATGATACCAAATAAACCACCATCTGCTTGAGTTGTATCTAGTAAATTGGGGTCAATGCCAGGTAAAGTTACATAGCTACCAATTCTATATACTAATAATAACCAAAACGTGATTTGAAGTTTATATCTTAAATCATCAATTTTCCAAATGTTCTTTAATGTATCAAAAAGTTTTTTCATAGATTAGATTTTAGCTATTGAACCTCCAATTGATTCTATTGCTTTTTGAGCTGATGCTGAAAAAGCATGTGCTTTAATATCTAAAGCAATATTTAATTCGCCTCTACCAAGAATTTTAACTAAACCATTTTTACTTACAACACCATTAGCTACTAATATTTCAAAATCGATTGATTTTAAATTCTTTTCAGTAGCAATTATCTGTAATTTGTCAAGGTTAATTCCAACGTATTCAACTCTGTTGAAATTTTTAAATCCAACTTTAGGTAAACGTCTATACAAAGGCATTTGACCACCTTCAAATCCTCTTTTAGTACTTGTACCGCTTCTAGAACCAGCACCTTTATTTCCACGAGCCGCAGTTCCACCTTTTCCACTTCCCTCACCTCTACCTATTCTCTTTCCTTCTTTTTTTATAGAACCAGCTGCTGGCTTTAAATTATGTAAATTCATAAATTTATGTATTTAAACGTTTTCAACTTTTAACAAATGAGCAACTTTATTAATCATACCCAACACAGCAGGTGTGCCTTCAACTTCACGTGATTGGTTAAGTTTAGAAAAACCTAAAGCTTTTATTGTACGCTTTTGATTTTCTGGTCTATCAATAATACTTTTTATGTATGTAATTTTTACTTTAGCCATTATTTTATTCTCCTCCGTTAAATACTCTCTTCAT
>JBMOGB010000530.1:0-2222 GCA_049318585.1 Bacteroidia bacterium
AAGCCATCAGTATTTTTGCCAAGGGCATAAGAATTAACAGAACACAAGAAATAAAGTTAGGTTTGTTTAAGCAATTTAGCCGCGATTGGAGCTATAAAATAAATACTCAATACAATACTTTTGAACCTAGAGGTGATTTTAAGTTTAAATATTTAGCAAGTGAAACAATAACTGACAGTAGTTTTAACAATGCTCAAATTACAGCTGAAGTTCGTTGGGCTTATAAAGAGTTATTGATTGCCCGTGGCAATGATAGACTAAGACTTAAACGCTCGCTAGTGCCAGCTTTAACATTCACATACACGCATGGATTTAAAGGGGTTTTTGGAATTAATTTTGATTACAATAAAATACAATTAAACATCTGGCATCACGCCAACACTGGAAAGTTTGGAACAGCTGATTATTGGATTACAACAGGAAAAATATTTGGTAAATTACCATATCCTTTATTAGATGTGGCTCGGGGAAATCAAGTTTTTATTTACTCCGATTTCAATTACAGTTTGATGGATGTATATGAATTTGTAAGCGATGAATATGTTCACCTTACCTATATTCAACATTTTGAAGGTTTATTCTTAAATAAAATTCCAATAGTTAAAAACTGGAAATGGAGAAACTTTGCTTTTGTAAAAGCTGCTTATGGAAACATTAGCACCGAAAACAGAAGTTTAATGCCTGAAGAAAAACCTATTACTACTGCTAGCGATAGAACTTTTAACAGGGTAAATTCATTTAAAGACAATATTCCATATGTAGAAGTGGGATACGGATTTGAAAATATTTTCAGAATTCTTTCTATCAATATGGTGCACAGATTAACTTATTTAGATCCTGTTCCCAATTATCCTTCACACAGAAGTTGGGGCATCAATCTTGGATTGAAATTTCAGTTTTAGTAAAACCTTGTTTGAAAACCTGTTACGCCTTTGCACTCGCTCGCATCTTGCGAGTGTGAGTATTGATAAGCCTCCGGCTGATTAACTCTCATCTCAAAACTGTAGAACTTTTAAAGGACTGTTAACATTTGCACTGCTATAAATATAATTCTCAGGTTCATTTACTAATCCTGCCCTTACAGGATTCAAGTGTATATAATCCATTTTTTGCTTAATAACATCATTCGAATATAGCAAAACTGGGTGAGTGGTATATTGCCAAAAATGATTTTTACTGTATTGATTATTTGTTTTTGCAAAATAGTTGAACAAATATAGTAACCATTCTTTTCTACTTTCTTGAGGATTATTCTCAATTGCTGTTATAATTTGCTTTGCACTATAACTTTTAAACCTACCTAATAATTCTTTTAAATCTTTGTCTTGTCTTCTGCAAATCATATGAATATGGTTACTCATAATTACATAACTATAAATATCCAAGTTTTCATTTTTTTGACAATATTGAAGGTTTTCCACTAAAATATTTTTATAATCATTACGTGTAAAAACATCGACCCAGCCAACTGTGGTTAATGTTACAAAAAACAATTCATTGGGGGTAGTAATTCTAAATTCACTCATAATCTATTGGCAATATAAAATTATAAATTAAATAAAGGCGGGACGCCTAATAAACTAACACTCGCAAGATGCGAGCGATTGCGCTATACGAAGCTTAGACTTGCAAAAGCATTGGAAACCATAAACGATTACACACTCAAACTAACACTTGCATTTCCGCCATCAAATTGTCCTGCGGGATTGTATTTGGTTATTTTAACGGTAATATTTTCTAAATGATTGTAGTCAGTTTTCAGTTTTGTAATGATACTTTGAGCTACTGTTTCTATAAAGTCTCTAGGTATTTCCATTTCAGTTTTTACAATGGCAAAAACCTTTTCGTAATCCAATAAATCATTGATGGTTTCAAAGGATTTATTATCGGCTACATTTTCAGTAAGCGTAATATCAACCTTAAATTTACCGCCATTTACCTTTTCAAAATCGTACATTCCGTGGTATGCAAAAAATTCAAGATTTTCTAAACAAGTTTGTACTTTCATGGGTTGTTATAATAATAAACAAAAAAACTACTTTCGCACCGTAATAAAAAACCATTATTAGTTGCTTTCATTTTATTGCGAAGCAACCAAGAATTAAGTAAAATAAAAAACATGACTACAAACTCGCAAGAATTTACAAAAGCCAACAAGCAAGATGTTTACAACCATCCCGATTATTATTTATTGGATGAATTATTGAGTGAAGAACATAAAT
>JBMOGB010000531.1:0-2216 GCA_049318585.1 Bacteroidia bacterium
CAAGATTATTTACCTGCTTCTTTTTTTTAGCCTTTTTGCTGCTTGCACCAAAGACCCTACTGGTTCTTCTGGTTGCCCACCTGTTAAAGATATTTACTTTAGGTTTACTGATACCTTTGCTACTAGTTTAGTAGATGTTTACAAACAAGGTGACACCCTGAAACTAAAACACAACAGCGGTATTATTTATTATTTTATAGCCCAGAAACCAGACACAAGTTTTGCTTTTGAAAAACCAGTAACAGGTGGAAGCTGCGATGGGGATAATTTTTATTTACAATACTATAAAATAGAACTTAAACCTACTGTAAAAACCCTGCCAAGTATTTTTATTAAAGTATTTTACGAGTATAGCTCTAATAGTGCTAGCGATTATTTTAGGCTTGATTTTAACTTTGGTTATTATGAGTCTTCTACAGGATTTTTCCCTCGCCCTCCATCTAAATTTTACAAAGATAGTGTTTTAGTAAACAATGAATTATATAGAAATGTACTCGAAATATCTTATGCCAATACTTACCCTCCCACTGCTTATATTTACTACAACAGAGCAAAAGGATTAATAAAATTAACACAACCTAATGGAGAATTTTACGAATTAGAACAATAAAAACAGAAAATAATGAAAAAACTAATTTACACAGTACTATTACTTTTGACTGTATGTCAAGTAGTAGAAGCAAAAAAAATTAAAAAAAACAAGCACAAAAACAAAGTTCATACTATTACCAAAGAACAGTGGCCAGACTGGTTAGATAATTTTATAGATTGGCTTAGTAGTCCGTGGCAACCAGTTTGGGGCGAGTTTAAAATAGATGGACAAAATACAACCGCTCCAATGGCTTTGTTTCATAGTAATACATTTCAAAAGGATTTAGCTGAATTAAGACAAATAATTTCTACTGCTAATGCACAAAATGATTTTGTAAAAGCTTATGATCATATTTACAAAGACCTTTTCAACACTGACCACACTTCAAAATCATTAACTTATACCATTGCACTAAAAGGCCAATCTGCCATAAGTACTTGGTGTAAAAATGCTGCTTTTGTTTACTTAATAGGCTTACGCCCCGATGGTGATTCTTTGAGTAGTACTCAACGTACTTTTTTACATGATAATGTGCTGAGTGAAATGAGATATGCATATACCCGTTATGGTAACGACCCAGATACATTATTTGCAGGTGGCGATTGGGACGAAGTTCAATTATGGCGCAGTAAAGAGTTAGTATGTTACCTAAGTGCTTACGAGTTAATGCGTGCTGCTGGAGCCACACCTGAAGAGTTGTTTGCCCCTAGAGATGGTTTGGCTAATGTAGCTACTGAACTTTATACTCATTCCACTAAACCATTTGCCAGCCTTTCAAAAGTACTCAATACTAATTTTACACTAATCACAACCAGTGCATTAATTATGAGTGGAATTATTTTGCATGACCGTAAAACCACTTATTTTAACCGAGTAGCCAAGCCCGACAACTGGGCTAATAAAGGGTTTATTAGGTTAAATGAAGCCATGTTTACTGGGCTAATGCGCCAAACAGAAAACAATGGTGAGCGCGGCTTTAAAGAAGCGGGAGGATATTTTGCATTTTCTATGGAGTCGCTAGTCCCAGCTATGGTGGCAACTAATAATTTTTTAGGCAATAAAAAGACACATATTACATGTAATGAACCAGCAGATTTGGACTGGGGTTCATTATTAACTTTTTCATTTATTTCTCAGCTACTAAATTCTCAAATAATTGACAATTACAAGTATGATACAAAGTGGGTTAATTTAGTGAATTGGTACAGCAATACACTGATGCAAAATGGTAAACCACCTACCATAGACGATACAGATTTAGAAAAAGCAATTCCACATTTGGCAGCGTTAAAAATGGATAATTGCAGTGTGTTAAATGGAACTAATTTACAGGATGCTTTTGGAATTGCTTACGATGCCCGTGCTGATTATTTAGCAGCTAATAATCCAGCACCAACCGGGTACGCAATTTCTCTCGAAAATTATTTCAATAAAAAAAGTGGTGATTTAATATTACGCAATACTTCAGATAGTGATAATGTTAAACATTATTTTCACTTATTAGGGGAAACTAATACCAATATTGATAAGGCAAAATATTATATTTCATCAGTGATTAATAGCGGTCACGAAAGTCCAGATGCTTCTAGTTTTATTATTACAGTGAACGAAGGAACTATTTTTG
>JBMOGB010000532.1:0-2203 GCA_049318585.1 Bacteroidia bacterium
TCCTCTTTTTTATAATTGAATATATTTATTTGAAATTCGTTTCGGCAAGCTCAACTACCGCAGACATTGAGCCTGTCCGATAGCTATCGGACGAAATGTTTTCAATCAATAAACTGGTATTTATATAATCAACATGGCATCGCCATAAGCTAAAAACTTGTATTTATGTTTAATGGCTTCGTTGTATGCTTCCATTAAAAAATCAAAGTCAGCAAAGGCAGCAGTAGCCATCATTAAAGTACTTTCTGGTGGATGAAAATTGGTAATTAAGCAATTTGCAATGCTAAAATCATGTGGTGGAAATAAAAATTTATCCGTCCAATTGGTATTTACATTCAATCTTCTTTTTGAAGAAACAGCCGATTCAACAGCTCGCATTACAGAGTTTCCAACTGCAATTACTTTCTTTTTATTGTCTAACGCTTTGTTTACAATATTGGCAGTTTCTTGAGTAACACTAAAATACTCAGAATCCATTTTATGTTTAGTTAAATCTTCAACTTCTACTGCTCTAAAAGCACCAAGTCCATTGTGTAAAGTTACATCAGCAAATTGAGCACCTTTAATTTCCAAACGCATCATTAGTTCTTTTGTAAAATGTAAACCAGCAGTTGGTGGAATTACTGCACCAATTTCTTTAGCAAAAATGGTATTGAAACGTTCTTTATCTAGTTTTTCAACTGGGCGGTTTAAGTATTTAGGAATAGGCATTTCACCTAATTTTTCAATTAATCTCCAAAGTTCTTCATCAGTTCCATCGTGTAAAAAACGAATGGTACGTCCGCGAGAAGTAGTATTATCAACCACTTCAGCAACTAAATCGTCATCACCAAAATATAATTTGTTTCCAACACGTATTTTTCTAGCAGGATCAACCAATACATCCCATAATTTTGATTCTTTATTTAGCTCACGCAATAAAAAAACTTCAATTTGAGCTCCTGTTTTTTCTTTGCTACCATATAAGCGAGCAGGAAAAACCTTGGTGTTATTTACAATGAAGGTATCTCCATCGCCAAAGTATTTTAAAATGTCTTTAAATGTTTTGTGTTCAATTTTGTGTTTTTTTCTGTCTAACACCATCATCTTTGCTTCATCTCTGTTTTCTGCCGGATATTTGGCAATCATTGAATCAGTAATGTTGAACTTAAATTGTGATAATTTCATTATATAATAGAAGTTAATCCTTTTGTTTTGGCTTTTTATAAGCAGTTTTAAGGCTAAATAAGCTAAAATTTTCGGACTGCAAAAGTAAGGTTATATCAAAAAAAGTCAAGTTTTATTTTTATTATTAAATTGAATCGGTTTTTATAATAAAAAAAGGCTGAAAATTTGATTTGTTTTCAGCCTTTTCAGATCATATAATTATATTTTTATTACTTATTATAATCTAATTCTTTAGTTTTATTACCACAGGCAAGTCATATTCTTTGTTGTATTCTAATTTTGAAATGTCTATTTTTTTATCGTTTAAACTGGTTTTTAAATAACCGTCTAAATCTTCGTTATTAGTCGATAAAACAATAATTTCATTGTAATCATTTATCATAAAATGAATGATTAAATGAGTGTCTTTCGAAATAAATTCCTTAAAATCTATTTTTTCTAAATAAGATTGAATTTGAGTGGTTTCAGCTTTTTTTGTTGCAGGTTTTGTGTCGGCATAAACGCTGATACCTAAAATAGTTAAGCAAAATGCTAAAATGATGTTTTTTGTAAAGTTCATAAATTGTTTTTTTTTGTTTGATATGGTACTTTTACGCTCCATGAAGTTTAATAGTTACATACATTTTTAAATCTGAACCATTTATTGTTGAGTTTAATGATAAATGGATTCCCTAAGATTTTTACGGTAAAAAATGATAAAACTAATAATTTAATTCATTAGTAATTATTTAGAAATGCTTTTATATTCGCAGCAAATATTTTTAAAATAAACAAATGAAAAAATTAACTATTGCATTAGCATTGGTAGCAAGTTTAGGTTTAACAGCTTGTCATTATGGTGTTGAAGAAGCTACTAAAACACTTGAAACAAACGATTTATACAAAGGTGATAAAAAAGATTATTCAACTAATCGTGGAAATGATGGTGTAAGACCAAGTGAAGAAACAAACAAAGTAGCTGGAGCCGAAACTACTGTTGCGCCTGCCGATACTACTAAAAAATAGTTTGTCGGAAAATATATTTATATCAGAAAAC
>JBMOGB010000533.1:0-2202 GCA_049318585.1 Bacteroidia bacterium
CTTATGGTGTTGCCATCAATACCAACGTGGGTGCAAGTGTGCGCAAAGGAATAGAAATAGAAGCAACTTGGAAATTGCATAAAATGGTTTGGCTAACAAATAGCTCTTCATATAGCCAAAACACAATTAACAGCATAAACCTTCATTATTTTGATGCAAATACTTATGCCGACACTGTAATTACTATGCAAAACGCAACTGCGGCATTATCGCCTTCGGTAATTATTAACCAAGGAATAAGGTTAATTCCTAACAAATGGTTTTGTGCAGAAATCAATTACCGTTTTGTGAGCATGCAATATTTAGACAATAGTGAAGATAAAAATGTAAGTATTGCCAATTACAATTTGATGGATTTAAAGCTAGGAATTAACTTAAAACAATGGATTAAATACGGTGAACCAAGCATAAGCGTTCAAGTGAACAATTTAACAGATCAGCTTTATACACCATCAGGAACGGTTGAAAACTATACCAACTACCTTGATGGTCAAGGAAAAGCTACAACTGTTCCGTTGTTTTTTCCTGCTGTTACTCGCAATATTTTTGTTGGATTAACCTGGAAGTTTTAAAGAAAAATGGCTATAAAAAACAAAAACCGCTCGTGGCTAACGAGCGGTTTTATTGAACAAAATTTAAGCCTATGAAAAACTAAACAATTAGTTAGTAGCCGTTACAAATGTATGAATTCAAACAAATAAAACAACAACTCACATATAATATCATACAAATAAATGATTTATCACTGTATTGTAATAAAAATCAACACAATAATTTTTAGTTACCCGAATTTTCCATAAGGAAAGCTTTTATAAATAAATCCAAATCACCATCCATAACCGCTTGTACATTGCTAGTTTCGGTGTCTGTTCTTAAATCTTTTACCAATTTATAAGGGTGCATTACATAATTTCTTATTTGGCTGCCCCACTCTATTTTACGTTTACCTGCTTCAGCCTTGTCTTTTTCTTCGTTTTGCTTGCGCAACTCTATTTCATACAATTGCGATTTCAGCATTTTCATTGCTCTATCTTTATTAGCGCTTTGCGATCTATCAACCTGACAAACAATAACAATACCACTTGGTTTATGGGTTAATTGCACTTTGGTTTCTACTTTATTTACATTTTGACCACCTGCACCACCTGAGCGAGAAGTTTGAATTTCAATATCAGCATCCTTAATATCTATTTCAATGGTATCGTCTATAATTGGATAACAATAAACCGAAGCAAAACTGGTATGTCTGCGGGCGTTACTATCAAAAGGAGAAATACGCACCAAACGATGCACTCCACTTTCACCTTTTAAAAACCCATAAGCAAATTCACCTTCAACTTCTATAGAGCACGATTTTATTCCTGCGCCATCGCCTGCTTGTTCGTCTACAACAGCAGCTTTAAAACCTTTTTTGTCGGCATACATAATGTACATACGCATCAGCATTTCGGCCCAATCTTGGCTTTCAGTACCACCAGCTCCCGAGTTGATATTGATAATGCAATTAAACATATCTTCCTCCCCACTGAGCATGTTTTTAAGCTCTAATTCTTCTACTATTTTGCAAGTTTCCGAAAAGTTTAAGTTTAGTTCTTCTTCACTCACTTCATTGGCTTGGTAAAACTCGTAAAGCACCGATAAGTCTTCCACTTTAGCTAGTGCGACAGCGAAACCTTCCGTCCAAATTTTCTTTTGTTTAATGCCTTTTAGCACCGCTTCTGCCCTTTTAGGATTGTCCCAAAAACTAGGTTCCAGGGTTAAGTCTTCTTCTTCTTTTATTTGTTGTAATTTAAAAGCAACGTCAAAGATACCTCCTCAGCGCAAACACTCTTTCGTCTAAATTTTTTAATTGATCACTTGTCATAATTGGCAAAAGTAATTTTTTAGATTCAGATTTTACAGTTTATTAGCCACAGATTACACAGAAGCCCTAGATTTAGTAGATTTATAAACGCAAAAGATGAATAGCCGTTCGGCTTTAGCCAACGAAAAATACCACGAAAATCTAGAAAAATACCACAAATTTTTACATATAACCTCAGTTTTCAACCTTGTAATCTTTCCAATCTTCCAACCTTGCAATCTTTCAATCAAACCCACTTATCAACATTTTTTAACCAAAACACTAAAAATAACTTACCTTTGCAGCTTTAATGGGAAATATAGTAGCAATAGTAGGAAGGCCAAATGTTGGCAAATCAA
>JBMOGB010000534.1:0-2201 GCA_049318585.1 Bacteroidia bacterium
CCACCCAAGAGCAATCAATACGGCAATGTAATGCAGGAGATTTCGGAAAAAGCTACTCATTTCAAACCAGCCATCGATGTCAGGGGCAAAAGAGCCGAAGAAGCACTTTCTATGGTTAAACACCTTATTGATGAAGCCATTTTACTGAGCATTTACGAAGTGAGCATATTACACGGCAAAGGAAACGGCATCTTACGTCATGTTATCCGAGAACATCTCCGGAGTATCAGCGAAGTAAAAAGTTTTAAAGACGAAGCCCTCGAAAGAGGTGGAGATGGAATTACGCTGGTAAGTTTTAAATAAACTAAACATAAAAAATATAAAATTTACTAAAAAAGTAAATTTTTATTAAATTTGTATTAATTTTGCTGTATGAAAATCAAATTTATATCTGTTGAACTTTACAATTACTATATTGGCAATTACAAAGGCAAACAAAAATTATCTGATTCAATATTAAAGAGTTTTATAGATAAAGTCAATTTCATAATAAATGCAGCTACTTTAAGCGATCTATCAAAAATAAATAGCTTACATATCGAAAAATATGAAAATCATTATAGTGCAAGAATTAACAAGCAATACAGAATTGAATTTGATTTTGAAAAGCCAGATACAATAATTTTTATTAAAATTTCTAAACATTATGAATAAAATATTCGATGCCAATGAATTAATACCAGTTCATGCCACACATCCAGGATTACTAATAAAGGATGAAATAGATTGTATTGGAATGACACAAAAAGAACTTGCCATCAAAATGGATATAGCTCCTAATATAGTAAATGAATTAATTAAAGGAAAAAGAAACATATCAGCAGCTTTATCCATTAAATTAGAATCGGTATTAAAAATTGATGCTCAGTATTGGATGAAATTACAAGCACAATTCGAAATCCATACCATAAAAATAAGACAAAGAGACGAAATAAATAAACTCTCAATTTCTAATAAAATTAAACGAAAACTACTAAGTAATGCTGCTATGTAGCAAAAAAAAAAAAACCTCATTTTTTTAAAAACTTACCTTCAAATATATCGCTTGAACACAAGGTAAGTTAAAGCATTAAAGACCTAACACTTGAAAGAGGTTGTGATGAAATTACGCTGATTAGTTTTAATAATATAATAGAAGACAGAAGTAAAAAGAAGAATAGATTTTAATTTGAATTATTTTTTTTAAATAAGACACTTTTGCCATTTAATTTTTTAGTTGCAGCAAAAAAATACCATCCTATATCACTAAATTCCAACATTTTACAATTTAGTTTAGCTTTTTAACAAAATAAATACACTTTTTTATCATCAGAGTTAAAATAAGTTATATATTTGCACTGTATTATTTAACTAGTACACTAAAACTATAAACATTCTTATATGATAGAAATTAGTAATTTAGCATTTAGCTACAAGAAAAACAATTTGCTATTCAATCATCTGAATTTGCAGTTCCCGCAAGGAAGGATACACGGATTGCTTGGCAAAAACGGAGCAGGAAAAACCACACTGCTTAAATTAATTTCAGGTTTATTGTTTCCTGATGAAGGAATTATCAGCACTTATGGGTATGAACCCCGCTTAAGAAAGCCAAGCATGCTCCAGGAAATCTACTTCTTACATGAAGAATTTTCAATGCCTGATTTTGGCATTCAAAAGTTTGTTAAAGTATATGCCGGCTTTTACCCGAAATTCAGTCACCAACAATTTAATGCTTATTTAAGTGAATTTGAAATTCCAGAAAATTCAAAATTAAATGCACTTTCCTACGGGCAAAAGAAAAAAGTATTGATTGCTTTTGGAGTTGCCTGTAATACCCGGCTTCTGATAATGGATGAACCTACCAATGGATTGGATATTCCTTCTAAAAGCCAGTTTAGGAAAATAATAGCCGGAATAATGGATGAAGACCGCTGTGTTATCATTTCAACACATCAGGTACGTGATCTGGAAAACCTGATTGATTCTATCACTATACTCGATGAGCTAGATGTTGTGATCAGTGAACCCATTGAAAAAATTACCGAGAAATTATGTTTTAAAGTGATAAACGGGAACAGTTCAAATGAGAATGTATTGTTTGTAGAGGATGCATTAAAAGGTAAGTGGGGCGTAGTTGAAAACCTGCAGCATGAAGACAGCAAATTGGATATTGAATTGCTATTTAATGCCAGTTTTGCCAGCAAAAACAAAATCCAACA
>JBMOGB010000535.1:0-2194 GCA_049318585.1 Bacteroidia bacterium
ATGGGCTTCATGTTGGGTCGTGCCGACCACACGAAGCCTATGTATTATGGGCTAGTCCATTTTTTAATTAAGTTATATTCTCGGTTTTTTTTTTGTTTTCAGTACAAATTCTCTCGACTTTTGCTTTGTACTGTTCAGGATAAACAGTTGCATTCACCTCAACGCTACGATAGTCTTTAATCCATGTCAGATTCCTGTTTGTTAGATTAATTATACAATCAATTCCACCATACGAAAATTTAAATAATAGATTTTCATTGTCCAATTCTGAAAATTTTAGTGAGCATGGCGTTTTCTGAAGTAAATGTTTATCATTAAATCTAGCTACACTTTTGAAATTACTTAATTCTTTTTTTGTTGTTATAAATGGCCATTCTTTATTATTTATCCCAGACAAGAATTCCTTTAATTCTTTAAAATCGTACTTTTTAAATATACTTCTCTGTGATTTATAAATAGATTCAAGACCTGTTTTTAAAAATAACTTGGATGCAGCAACTTCGCTTTTGTCAAAGGCTTTTACTAATAAACTCGCTTCACCTGTTTGTGGATTAAACTCTGTGAAATTTTCTTTAGATAAACCTGTCACGGATATAAAACCTTTTCTAAACTGAGGGTCACCTTCAATCTTTAATTCACATATTTTGCCTTTAGCAGAATTTCCTTTCTTTGATTCAATGCCTAATCTAGCTCTTTCCATCACAAAAATGGTATTCGATAAAGCAGTGTGTTCAAATTTTGAAAACTTATTATTACAAACATCACAAACCTCTCCGATTTGCATCAAATAGTTTTTATTTCCGAGTGATTCAGAAACTATATGTTCAACTGAAACTGAATTATTTTCATTGTCACAAAATATGCAAATCATTCTCTAAGTTTTGTTGTAAAATATTTGATGTTTAAATATGCTTGTTTTTTCTTTTAATGTAACGAATAGGTATGAAAATGACAAAAAACAAAGATAATAACATAAAAAATATTCCAAAATATTCTGATTTTCTTAAAAAGAAATTTTCTAATCCTGTACCTTCCATAACACCAACAGATTGATTAAAGGATTTTGATTTCCATTTATTTCTGCTTATTTGTATTTCCGTATCAATATCAACATATGTTTTTGATTGTGTTTTCAGAAGTAATTCATGAGTAATTGTCGGCGGAAGTATTTTATATGCATATAAAAAAGCATCATTCAATTCTTCTAAATCTTCTGCATCGTTAAAATCATTAAATGCTTTCTCGACTTCATTTAGTAATTTAGTCCGTTTGTCATATTCATCATTCATCAAAGGTGTGTTAACTAGAAACTTCAAAGCATTCCAAACGTCATTTAAATGTTCATCTCTAATTTTAGATGGTTGATTATTTATCCACTTATCATCAAATCTAAACTTCTCATTAACAAAAAATCTAATTCCTATAATAATTTTGGGAATTCCTGTTGTAACTCCACTCCAAAATCCTTTAAAAAAATCTGTCAATCCACTTTCGCCATATATAGAACGTGCCCCATACTTAATGGAATATATTTTATTGTCAGGTATATATAAATTAGATGGAAGAACAATAAATATTGGAACTCCATTATCTGTTGTAGGTATAATCACAGAATAATCAAAAGTACCAAATTTTGAAATCATTTTTGATTGTTTTTTTGGTTTCTTTATATGTTGAATTTCATACACTTTAACACCATTTTTAATCTCTTTTAAATAGACAAATAGCATTTCTTTATTTTGCTCTGCTAATTGTTCTGGTGTCCCAATCAAACTTCTATTTCCAGTACCTGCATCGGTCCACCCATAATAATTAGAATTGTAATAAGGTTCATTTAAATACTTCCAATATATTTCTTCAGAAAAAATATTGGAAGTTATAAAAAATAAAGAAAATAATATTAGATTTTTCATATTATAATATATATTAGTTAGTTAACTAAAGAAATATTTCAAGTTTATTTTTTTTGTAATCCAAATAAGCACATTAATTTTTGATTTTTAGTAGTCTTTTTTTGTTTTTAGCAACATTAATCAATGAGATTTTTATTTTTTTTTGGATTGCCCATAACGACCGAGGCTATGGGCATTTGGCGGTTTGCGGGAGCATTCGCTGTCGCCCTGCGATGATGCTTATGCGGGCCGATGAACTTCCAAATTGCACTTCAACCAGCCAATGCCAATAGGCGTGTGTT
>JBMOGB010000536.1:0-2191 GCA_049318585.1 Bacteroidia bacterium
ACTCTGTAATTGCAAGCGGACGCTTGCCTGTTTAAAGCACAAGCGGACGCTTGCGCTATCTGTGTTTCGGAAACCTTAAACGTACCCACAACTATACTTTCCGAAGTTTCGGAATGTTTAAACCTACCTCAAACCAAGCTTTTCTTAACTGTTTATAAAACTCTTTTTGTGAAATTTTATTATTACATTAAATTTAACATTGCAATTTAACAAAATTTATTATGTTTGGAACATGATAACATCAATTAATTTAAACGATTTAAGAAACGGAGAGTGCATTACTTTTCAAAAAAATTGCTCATTGCAAGTTTAATTAAAACTTGAAAAGCTAATGTACCTTTTTATTTTTATAAACTAGCAAAAGCATTGTAAATAAAAACTCAACTGTAAAATTAATAATTATGACTTCAAAAATACTTTGGAAAGCACCTCTTTATTTATTGTTTATTGCGAATGGAATAACTATTTATAAACAATATAAAAACAGAACAGAAGACACCAAATTAAATTACTTATTAATTTGGAGTTTCTTAACAATTATTGGTTTAGGTTTATTTATTTACCAAGATTTTATAGAATAACTTAAACAAAATAAAAACCAATATGAACACCATTATTAAATACAAATATTTGCTTTTATGCATACTAGGAAACATTATTTTCTTAGCCAGTAGTTACCAATATTACGGGCATGTTCGCTTTACAATCCTTCATTTAACTTGTGGAATAATTCCACTTATTTTTTCATTGAAAAAACACTTGGGGCATTTGATAAAGTTTTAGAAATAAAGCGTAAGATTGATTTTTAAAACCTTCTTTAAGTAATTCAAAAATTAGGTAGATTGGAGAAGATTTTTGTGAAAAACATTCTTAAATAAATAAGTTATGACCAATGGTAAAATTACAATTATGAGAAATTACATCCTTATTTTTCTTTGTATTATAGGTGCACTAAGCTGTCATAAGAATCTTGATAAAAAGGATTCACCAACTATTATTGATATAAAATTTATTGATTATTTCTCGAGTCGTAGCGTTCCGAATTTAAGAGTAAAATTTTCGAATCAAAAGTTTTCTGGGACTTTAATAGGTTCCCCAATAAACATCTTGGATACTTTTGAGACAGATAGTAATGGTAAAATGAAACATTCATTTCAAAACACTGAAAATTATTTGTATGATTTGAAAATTGTTTGGGATAATAAACACTTCCAAACGGATGATATTTATGTTAAAACTGGTGAAATAAATGACCAAACTATTAGAATAAAAAAATTCAATATAACCAAGTTCAATTTATCTAATTTAACCAATAAATACTCGACAATTGAGGTTACAATTCTTAAATCTGGAGGCAGCTATTCGGGGAGTTTTAAGGACACAGTTATTGCGCTAAGGTCGGTACCTGAAGATAGTACAAGGGTAAATATAAACTTATCCAATATCAATTTGAATGTTTTTAAATACATAGACACTATACTTTTTATCCCAAATGTTGACACAACTGTATTTACGTTTAAATATTGAAAACAAACAACAAGCCCCCACTATCCGTATTCTGAAGCCAAGCCAATGCAGAGACTACGGATTTAAAATGAATAAAGAGTCTATAGAATTGTTACCTCAGTAACTTTGTCAAAGTTTTTAAACTTTGATAAAGCTTTTCGCAATACTATCCGTTTTGCCGTTGTTGGTGTTTTAGCGCAGCGACACCAACAACAATTATTGCACTCAGATTTCGCAGAATAAAGCAGATTTTCCCGCACATTGTCTGAATCATGATTTACAGGATTGAAGGATTTGCAGGATTTTAGAGAATTATATTTATCCATTGCTTAAAAGCAACGGCAAGTGATTTTGTTCCCGAAATGATGCATCTATTGCCGTTCGGCATTAGCTAACTTCAATAGATTTTGTTCCCGAAATGATGCATCTATTGCCGTTTGGCTTTAGCCAACGGTAAAAGTTAAGCAAATCAAAATTCATCAATCAAAATCACAATTCAACATCCAAAATTCATAATTTATAATTATCCTTGCAGTTCTTATTTACCAATGGAAAACTCAGAATTTTTAAAGGCTTACCAATTAATGTGTACAGCGCGTGCCATGGCCGATATTTATGATGCTAACCGCAGCATTACCAAATATGTACATTCAACCAGTAAAGGACATGAAGCTGTTCAATTAGC
>JBMOGB010000537.1:0-2161 GCA_049318585.1 Bacteroidia bacterium
AATTCTTCTCGCTGTTTATGCGTTAGTTTTTTCGAATCATCTAAATATTTAATACGTTTATTTTTATCTAAAATTACTGCAGCAGCATAAACTGGTCCAGCCAAACAACCTCGCCCGGCTTCATCGCAACCAGCTTCTAATACTTCGGTTTGGTAAAATTTAGTTAATGCCATTTAGTATAAAATCTCGTCTATTAAAGCTTGAAATTCATTCGTAGTTTTCAGGTCTTTTTTTTGTTTTGCAATTTGTAAACCTTTTTCTAAAAACAAAATGGCTTTTTCATTTTCGTTTTTTTCGCTTAACAAAACCCCTAACTGATACAAAGTAGCCACATGATTTTCGTCAAGCAGTAAAACGTTATTGAGTAGTTCAATGGTTTTATCTATTTGGCTAAGTCCTTTATATTCCATGGCCACAGCATAATTTAAAAATATATCTTGAGGCATTTCGGCAAGCATTTCTTGTAGTTTTTCTAATCTGTTATTTTGCATTAGGCTAAAAACATTTTTTAGATAATTTTGCGGCTCTTTAAAACAACAAAAATATCTTTATATGAAAATATTGGTTTGTGTAAGCAATGTGCCCGACACCACAACAAAAGTAATATTTACTGAAAACAATACCCAATTTAATACAGCGGGTGTTCAGTTTATTATTAATCCTTACGATGAATTATCGTTAACACGTGGTTTAGAATTAACAGAAAAATTAGGTGGAACAGTAACTGTAGTTACAGTTGGTTTGGCCGATACTGAAGCAAGTATCAGAAAAGCTTTAGCCATTGGTGCAACCGATGCAGTAAGAATAAATGCTACGCCTACCGATGCGTATTTTGTTGCAGAACAAATTGCAGCTTATGCCAAAGATCAAAACTTTGATTTAATATTTACAGGCAGAGAAAGCATTGATTATAATGGCGGACAAGTTTGTGGTTTACTAGCCGAAATGTTAGGTTTACCTTCGGTAAATGTAATTACTAGCATTGAAATAGACGGAACTACTGCAAATGTAGAACGTGATATTGATGGTGGTAGAGAAAAATTATCTGCTAATTTACCATTGGTTGTAAGTGCTCAAAAAGAATTAACAGAACCAAGAATTCCAAACATGCGCGGAATTATGGCTGCAAGAACTAAACCTTTAACAGTAGTTGAACCAATTGCAACAGAAGCTACAAGCGCATCAGTTGGATTTGAATTACCTGCTTCAAAAGGTTCAGTAAAATTAATTTCAGTAGAAGATGCTGGATCATTGATTGGCATTTTACACAACGAAGCAAAAATAATTTAATAATAAATTTGCCCTTCTACCGATAGCTATCGGTATTCGCTCAGGGTGACAAAGAAATGAAGGATTATAACTTTGTAATCTTTTAATTTTTCAATCTTTAAATAAAAAAAAATGAATATATTAGTATTTGCAGAACAAATTGATGGTAGCTTTAAAAAGTCAGCTTTTGAGGCCGTAAGTTATGCTAGCCAAATTGCACAAGCACATAATGGAAATGTTACTGTGGTAGTTCCAGGTAATGTTGCTGAAGATAAATTAGTTGAATTAGCCAAATTTGGCGCTAATAAAATAGTGAGTGTAAAGCATGATAATTTGAATGGATTCAATGCTGAAACTTACGCCAAAGTTATTTGTAATACAGCTTCAGCCGAAGGTTCGAGTATTGTTGTCATCTCAAACACTTATTCAGGTAAATCTGTTGCTCCTCGTGTGGCTGCTCGTTTAAAAGCAGGAATAGCAAGTGGTGTTATTTCAATGCCTAATACAAGCACAGGTTTTGTGGTGCGTAGAAATGTATTTTCAGGTAAAGCATTTGCTGATGTAAATTTAACAACTGCTGTTAAAGTTTTGGCCATTACTCCAAATACATTTAATACGTTGGAAAATGTGCAAGCAGTAAATATTGTAAATGCAGAAGCTGGTTTAACTGATGCTGATTTTACAACAAAATCGGTAGAAATTAATCGTGTTACTGGAAAAATTCCTTTAACAGAAGCAGAAATTGTTATCAGCGGTGGACGTGGTTTAAAAGGTCCAGAAAACTGGCATTTAGTAGAAGATTTAGCGAATGCTTTAGGCGCTGCTACTGCTTGTAGTAAACCTGTAAGCGATATGCATTGGAGACCACATAGTGAACACGTTGGTCAAACTG
>JBMOGB010000538.1:0-2155 GCA_049318585.1 Bacteroidia bacterium
AATTCCTAAAATCAAGTGTTTAAACTATATATCACTAAGTAACTATACTTAGCAACCTGTTGCATTGCAGACTATATAATAAATAGTAGAGTTTAAAATGTATTTCCCTGCTGATAAATGATGCTTTTGTAGTACTTATCCATCAATTTGTAATTTATGACGAATGACAAGTAAATAGAAATCACTAAACCCATTGATTAATATCATTGTCATCCGTCCCCTAGCCTTGTATCTTTCTAAAGCATTGATCTCATTTATTTATTTTAAAACGCAAGGTTATGAACCAAATTAATATTAGATATTGGTTATTTGTTGGGGTTTTAGGTTTTTTATTTTTTACCACAACCAACAATACTTATGCTGCAAACAGCATTGTACCTGTAAAAACAACACCTGCTTTTGAACAATGGAGGAATTTCAAGGCAAGTGAATTAGTCAGATTATCAGCTAAAGAATACAGCAGTATTACAGGCGAAAGGATGAACTTAAAACAAAGGATTTCTTTTTCAATTTTAAAAAGCAGAATGAAACATGAGCTTAAAAAAAATCCTGATCTTATAGCTGTGTAAGCTCCCCCTTTTTAGTACACTTCAAAAGTAGAATAATAGTTTCATTATTTAGTTGTTTGGTTGTTCCTGCTGTTGGGCGTAGTGGAGCGAAGGCGTAGCCGAAGCGTAACGGAGCCCAACAGCAGGAATGTTTTTTTGTGCATACTTTTCTCTATACATTTTTGGAGATAGCCCTCCAAGTGCATCATGAGGCCTTAGGCTATTATAATCATCCACCCAGGTTTGTGTAACCTCTCTCACTTCATCAATATTATCAAAAAGATAGGCATCTAGAATGGCTCCCCTGTATGTTTTATTAAATCGTTCTATGTAGGCGTTTTGAGTAGGTTTGCCAGGTTGTATGTATTTAAACTCAATTTCATTGACTCGGCTCCATGCCTTCGACAGTTTTGCTATAAACTCAGGGCCATTATCCATCCGTATTTTCTGTGGCTTGCCATAGCGGTTAATTAAATGTTTAAGCACCCATATTACCCGGCTGCTTTTTAATGAATAATCTGTTTCAATAAATAATACTTCACGGTTATAATCATCTATTACATTAAAGGTTCGGAACTTGGTTCCATTACTAAGTGCATCACTCATAAAATCTATGCTCCACGTTTGTGTAAAACAGGCGGGTATGGCTAATGGCTCTTTTACTCTTGCCGGCAATCGTTTCTTTATTTTACGGCGTAGTGGTAATCCCATCTGTTTATAAACTCTGTGTAATTTTTTATGATTAACAATGGTGCCGCTATTTCTAATGCGACCATAACATTTCCAAAAACCTTCAACAGGGTTTTGTTTAGCAAGATCTTCCAACCGCTGCATTATATAACCGTCATTTTTGATGGATTGATACTGCAGGCTGCTCCTGCTTAGTTTTAATAACCGACACGCCTTGCTGATGTCTTTTGGCCGTTCTAAACACACTGCTTCAACAATGCATCTTTTATCGCAAGGCTTTAAAGCTTTTTTTCGATAATCCATTTGGCTGTGTCAAGCTCCATGGCCAGGTTGGCGTACATACGTTTCAACCTGGAATTTTCTTCTTCCAGTTCTTTTATTCTTTTTAACTCGGAGGCCTCCATACCGCCATAGCGTTGCCGCCACTTGTACAACGATGCTTTACTTACCCCATGCTCCCGGGTAATTTCTTCAGCTGTTTTGCCATTATCAAATTCTTTGAGAATGCCTGCAATTTGTGCAGGACTGAATGTGCTTCTTTTCATTTATTACGTTTTTTAAAGTTACAAAAAATGTCTACTTATAAAACGTACTATTTTTGGGGGAGCTTACATCCCCAAATCCCTCCTTTTCCAGCAGGGAAAGCGTTGTTATCATATAGTTTTCCAGTATAATAAAACACATCATCTAAAAAGTCATCCTGAGTTTTCCCTGTAAAATCGTAAGAATTCAGGTAATCCACAACCTGATTGTGTTTTATTCCTACGTTTAAATCTGCTGTTTGTGAAAAGCCAGCCAAAAACATCAGCATACTTGCAATAAAAAATAGAAATACTTTTTTCATTGTTGTAAATTTTAGGTTTATAAAAAATCTATTGCATTTTTAGTAAAGTGTAGCCAGGTTAACAGAGATTAGT
>JBMOGB010000539.1:0-2144 GCA_049318585.1 Bacteroidia bacterium
TTAGACAATGCTAAAATTGATTATGATAGAAACCAAAAAATGTTTGAGCAAAAAATGATTTCATTGTCCGAATATCAACCTTTTGTTTTGGCTTATAAAAGTACAAAAGAAGAATTGGATGCTGCTGAAAACAATCTATCATTGAT
This sequence comes from Bacteroidia bacterium, assembly GCA_049318585.1. Taxonomy (GTDB): domain Bacteria; phylum Bacteroidota; class Bacteroidia; order UKL13-3; family UKL13-3; genus JAAFJM01. The sequence goes on from JBMOGB010000539.1 coordinate 147, forward strand.
AAAAGAAGGAGTTAGTAAGTTTAGCACAAAAGCAACTAACACTATTGTGAAAAGTACTATAGATGGAATGGTCTTAGGAGTATATGAAAAAGTTGGAAGTTCTATTATTGAAACCAACACATTTAATGCAGGTACAGTTATAGCAAGTGTTGCCGATATGAACGACATCATTTTTGAAGGAAAAGTAGACGAGAGTGAAGTAGGAAAAATTAAACCGGGAATGGATTTAATTCTAACCATTGGCGCATTAGATACAGTAAAATTCAAAGCCAATTTGGAATACATTGCCCCAAAAGGAATTAAAGAAAATGGAGCCATTCAGTTTCAAATAAAGGCAAAAGTTAATTTGCAAAAAGGCGTGTTCTTACGCGCTGGTTATAGCAGTACTGCTGATATTGTATTAGCAAAAAAAGACAAAGTACTGGCATTACCCGAAAGCGTTTTACAATTTGATAATGGAAAAACTTTTGTAGAAGTTGAAACAGCTACACAAGTTTTTGAAAAACGATTTTTACAAACCGGTTTAAGCGATGGAATTAATATTGAAATATTAAGTGGAATTTCTAAAACCGATAAAATTAAAGACCCAAATGTTGAGAAAACAGATTAAAACCCAGTTATTAAATTTGATTGTCGCAGTTAAGTAAAAAGCTTATAATTAGTATAAAAACCTTGGTAAATGTTTAAATAATAATTTTTGTAAGAGGGTTTAGTTAAGTATTTTCCTGAAAGCTTCTAGAAAAAGTACGTTTATGGTTTTAAAATTTTGGCACAAACACCAAAACACCAATAATTACAGCAAGCATTGAAGCAACTAAAACACCTGCTGCGGCTAGGTCTTTAACCAATCCTGCTTGCGCATGCTTTTGCGGATGAAGTAAATCAACTAATTTTTCAATGGAAGTATTTAATGCTTCAGCCGAAATAACTAATCCAATTGCAAAGCATAAAAACAACCAATCTTTTTGATCTATTTTAAAATAAAATCCAGCTATAATTACCACAATGGTTGCTATTAAATGAACTTGTGCATTGGCCTCGTTTTTAAACAACCAAAACAATCCTTTAAAAGCAGGAATAAAGGAAAGAATTCTTTTTTTAATAAATTGGATCATTGTTTACCTTTCTATTTTTCCAATTTATCATTTCACCTAACCATGTTATAGGAGTTAAGCGTTTGCGTCTTTTCAAACCAAACTTTTTGATACTATATTTTTTAATATGTTCTATGCTGTCTTCCACTGAATCGGTTACTAATAAATGGCGCAAATCCTCTTTTGAAACCGTTCCTTTTGCTACCATGTCGTTTATTAATTCGATGAGGTGTTTCCAATATTCTGTTCCGAAAATTATTACAGGAAATTCGTTCATTTTACCTGTTTGAATTAAAGTAAGGGCTTCAAAAAGTTCGTCCATTGTTCCCCATCCACCAGGCATAATTACAAAAGCATAAGAGTATTTTAAAAGCAACGTTTTTCGCACAAAAAAGTACCTAAACTCTACCGATTTTTGAACATAAGGATTTTCGGTTTGTTCGTGAGGCAATACAATGTTGCAACCTACCGAACGTCCACCAGCTTCAAAGGCTCCTTTGTTTGCAGCTTCCATAATTCCAGGGCCTCCACCAGTTAAAACAGTAAAACCAATTTTACTAATTTCGGCACCCATTTGCACAGCTTGTTGGTAATAAAAATGGTCTTCTTTAAACCTTGCACTGCCAAACACAGTAACACAAGGACCAACAAAATGCAAAGCCCTAAAACCTTTTAAAAATTCAAACAGTACTTTAAAAGAAAAAAGGACTTCTCTTCTCCTGCTCCTTGGCCCTTCTAAAAACCTGCGTTCACTGTTTAAATACTTAACTCGTAATTCTGAGATACTTTTCTTTGCCATGTTTATTTAAAAAAAACCATGGTCCATAGTCTATGGACCATGGTCTAAATTATAAATTTCCTCTATTCGCTTGTTCGCGTTCTATGGCTTCAAACAAGGCTTTAA
>JBMOGB010000540.1:0-2133 GCA_049318585.1 Bacteroidia bacterium
GTTCTAAAGCTGCATAATATTCAAATGCTTTTTCGTAGTTTTTTCTTAAAAAATAAATCACAGCAGTTTGTCTGGTACTGCGTTCAGTAAAGTCGCTTCTAATGGCGTTGGCAGTGTATTCGTAACCAACCAAAGCATCATCGTAAGCCTTTAAAACATTATCGCTTTCTGCTTTGTAGTAATATGCTTTTGCAGTAAAATATCCTCCTGCAAATCGGTTTAAATAGTTTCCAAAACCTTTGCTTGCTTTTGCAAAATCTTTGTTCGATGTTGTAAAATCTTTTTTAGTATAATTATCCAATCCTGTTTTGTAATTATTAAATGCCGATTGGTAAGTCAGTGAATCTTGCGAAGATGCAGACTCTACAAAATTTGGTAATGCTTTTATAAAATCAAAATACATATCGCTTTCGCCTTTGCTTACCAATATTTGCTTTAGCACCACCAAACCTTGGCGGGCTTCATCGGTGTTTGCATAGGTTGTAGCTAATATTTTCATGGTACTTATGGCATCGTCATCTTTGCTCATGTTAAACAAAGTAAGCCCTTTGTTTAAATATGCTTTTCTAATAAACGCACTTCTTGGATAGTTATTTATTATATTATCAAAACCTTTTATAGCTTCGGGTAAATTATTGTTTTTCAATTGCTCATCGGCTCTTTCAAACAAAGCATCATCAATAAAAATTGATTTTGGGTAACGTTCAATTAAAGTACTTAAAGTATATATTTTATCGCTTGGCTTTTTTACCACTCCTAAAATCATTGCTTTTTGATACAATGCATAATCACTTCCGTTCAAATCCTTATTGATAACTAAATTATAATAATCAATTGATTTAGAATAATTGCCTTGGGCAAAATAACAATCTGCTGTTCTTGTTACTGCATCGGTATATACATCAGGATTCGACATTTTAGCATCTAATTCTGCATATTTTTTAAATCCTTCAATAGCATTGGTATAATCTTCAGTTTTCAAATAAGCATAACCCAAACTATAAAAAGAAGTATTGTAAAAACGAGTGGCTTTCAACTCATCTACTTGTTGTGCCTTTTTAAATTGAATCATGGCATTGGCATAGCCACCATCTTTATATGATATTTCGGCTAACCAAAAATGACTTAAAGCAAGCATTAGTTTGTTGTAATTTCCCGAAACCAATACCCTGTTAAAATATTCACTAGCAGTTTTATAATCGTTTTGCAAATACAGTTCTTCGGCTCTGTAATAATATATTTTTTGCAAAATGGTTAAATCCTTTTCGTCTTTTTCTTCTACACTTTCCAAAATACGAATGGCTTCCTTATAATTTTTGCTTGTAAGCAATAAGTTACTCACCAAACTTTTTGCTTCACTAATATAAACCGATTTAGGATATGTTTCAATAAAAGTTGTTAAACTAGTTAAAGCACTGCTATTGCTGCCAACTTCGTAGTTTAATTTAGCCATGTTAAACAAACTTTCTTCGTTTAGTTTTGCTATAAATCCTAAGCCAATACATTTGGTAAATGCTGTTTTTGCATTTGGTTTTTTATCTAATAGCAAATAACTTTCGGCTAATTGAAAAAATGCGTATTGGCTTAGAGTATCTTTCTCTTCCTGAATTTTCAAGAAATTATCAATGGCTTTATCGTATTGCTTATTTGTTTTATAAGCATAAGCCAATCGGTAATAATCGTTTCTGCTAGGAACCACAGGTGCTTCATTCATGTATTTAACCAAATATGGCAAAGCTTTTTCGTAATTCCCTTTTATATAATGCGACTGACCTAACATTCCAGCCACATCTATTGCCACATCGTTATTGGTAATGGTGTCGCAATATTTTATTACTTGTGCATAATCCTTTTTAGCAAAATAAATTTGAGCCACATACACATTACTTAATGGGCCAAATGTTTTATGGTTTTTTACTCGGGCAAAATGCTCTAAAGCCTCGTTATAATCGGCTTGGCGGTAACTTACATAACCATAATAATAATTTACGGCTTCGTAATACTTTGTTTTTTGATCCTTTATATTTTTAAAAGCTTTTTGCGATTCTTCAAAATTGTCGGTTTTAAAATTACAAAAACCTTTAATAAAGTAATATTCCAATAATTGCGATTCGCTTAAATAACTTTCATCAA
>JBMOGB010000541.1:0-2129 GCA_049318585.1 Bacteroidia bacterium
CTTCACGTACGGTTCTGTGAGAGGCTTGGGCTGAAATGCCCTTGCCTACTTGACTAAAAGGAATATTGGAAGCCAAATGCGATTTAGAAAAACGAAGAGAATTCCGAACCTTGTTGGCTCGTTATGTGAGTTTGTTTGGCTTTATTCGTGCTTTATTCCGCTTGCGTTTCAAAGACAAAATACTGATTGACTTCCACATTTTCGCTTCGCTTCTTTTCAAAAAGCTAGACCCAACAATGAGTGCCGAAGATTTGGAAGCCGAAATTGCAAAAGTGAAACTCAAAACTTTCGACATTGAAGAAATTGCAATAAGTGCAGAAGAACCTGAAGTCGATGAAGGTAACAATAGTGGTGGAGGAAAAACAAGTGGAAATGCAACTCATGTTAAACCAATGGCAACAGTTGAAGAAGTTGTTATAGCAATTAATTTGCGTTTCAAAGAAAGGGTTTCACCCGAAGGTGTTTCTGTAGTAGAAAACTATTTACAGACTTTACAAAAAGTAGATGACAAACAAGTAGCAGACTTGAGAGCAACCATTAAAAACAACTTATCACAGGACGAACGTCAAGTTTATGATTTGGTTATTAAAGGCATTATGGATAAACTCTATACGGATTATATCATTAATCATTCTCCACAGAATTATACCGAACTTACACAAGAAAATGTGCAAGGTTTTATAAATCATAGTGCCTATAAAATGTTGAGAGAAATAATGAGAGCAGCATAAAATGAAAGTGGCAAAAAACAATCCGCCTGTTATTTGTTGTGTTCGATGCTTTCATTAATCTACATGAAACTGCTCGTTGAAAACAACGACTATAAGCAATTGCTAATGTGAAATAATTATTTAAAGCCAAGAAGTTGCTTTCAGCATGACTTCGTTTTTCTGAATTGAATAATTGCTTTCAACAACCTATTAGATACTGATTGGTGAAAACACAGACCATAAGCAAGACTTTTTATTTAAAATCTTCTAGAAAAAGAATGTTTGGAAATAACAATCAAAACGAATTTTATGAAAAAACAACTAGCCTTATAACACCAAGGGTAGAACAAATCAAAAAAATATTTATCCAAAAAAAAACATTTTTGAAAAGAATGCTTGTTTTAGAAAATAAAAATGATAATTTCGCAGCCCTAAATTTTTAAAAAATAACAGTTTAAAATGGCAACAAAAACAACAAAATCAACAAAAGTAGAGAGTGTTGTCCTTAACAACTATGAGTCTGTGATTATTTTCACACCCGTACTCTCTGAAGAACAGCTGAAAGACGCTGTAGCCAAATATCGTAAGTTAATTACGGAAAATGGCGGAGAGCTGATTCATGAAGAAAACTGGGGGTTAACCAAATTGGCATACCCTATTCAAAAGAAAACGACTGGTTTTTACCATATTTATGAGTACAAAGCACCGGCATCTTTTGTAAGTACCTTCGAATTAGCTTTCAGACGCGATGAACGTATCATGCGTTTTTTATCAACTGTGTTAGACAAACATTCAATTCAGTACAATGTGCGTAAGCGCAATGGTGAATTCAATCAAGGAAAAAACGCAACTAAACAACAGGAGGCTAAAAAGTAATGGCAAAACCACAAAAAAAATATACTGGTTCGTCAGTATTCAATACTACGCCAGACGCTATTTTGCGTAAAAAATACTGTCGTTTTAAAAAGAATGGTATCAAATATATTGATTATAAAGATGCTAACTTTTTATTGAAATTTGTAAACGATCAAGGTAAAATTTTACCTCGTAGATTAACAGGTACATCATTAAAATTCCAACGTAAAATATCACAAGCTGTAAAACGTGCTCGTCACATTGCAGTATTGCCTTTTACTGGTGATATGATTAAATAATTTAAATTGAAGGAGAACATACAGAGATGAAAATTATTTTGAAAGAAAATATGAAACACGTTGGTAAACAAGGTGAAGTAGTAATGGTTAAAGATGGTTATGCTAACAATTTTTTATTTCCAAAAAGAATGGCTGTTTTAGCTACTCCAGGAAATATTAAAATGATGGAAGAAAACAACCGTCAAGGCGCTATGAAGCGTGAGAAAATGAAAGCAGATGCTTTGGCTACTAGCACAAGCATGAACGAAATGGTTATTACAATTGC
>JBMOGB010000542.1:0-2126 GCA_049318585.1 Bacteroidia bacterium
AATTCCCGTGAAAATACTTTTTAACCTTTTCCAGGTTTGAGAATTCAGAAGAAGAAGTTGATTTATCAGTTGCAGAAGTTGCAAACTGAACCCTGAATGAAATTTCATTTTTACTTACATTCGACAAATTGAGTGTATCTGGTTTATCGTTGGGCTTTGTTGTATTAGGTTTTTCGTCTTCAACTTTAAGTGTTGCTATTTGAGCCTGATTGTTAAATCCTTCCATTTTAAATTTGTACTCTTTAAAAGCATCAAAGATTGAGTGTGCAATTTCGTTTTTACCTTTTTCAGAACTTAACAATTCTTCTTCTTTTAGGTTGCTTACAAAACCATTTTCTATCAAAATGGCTGGCATGGTTGTTTTATAAAGCACCAAAAAACCTGCTTGTTTTACCCCTCTATCTAATGACTTCATGTTGTTACGAAAATGTTTCTGAACTTTAGCAGCCAAATCAAGGCTTTGGTCTAAATACGCATTCTGGAATAATGAAAAAATAATATTGGCTTCGGGTGAATTAGGGTTAAATCCATCGTAACTGGCTGAGTAATTATCTTCTAAAAGTATAGACGCATTTTCTTTTTTTGCAACATCCAGATTGGACTGGGATTTATGAAGTCCCATCACCCAGGTTTCTGTTCCATATGACTCTTTGGACTTGGTAGAATTACAATGTAAAGAAATAAATAAATCGGCATGATTTTCGTTGGCAATTTTAGCTCTGCGATAAAGTTCAATAAATTCATCGGTTTTACGGGTGTAAATAACTTTTACGTCACTAAAATTGGATTCTATTAATTTACCTAATTTTAAAGCCAGCGCCAGCACTACGTCTTTTTCTTTTAATTTACTGCCAATGGCTCCGGGATCATGACCACCATGACCGGCATCAATAACAACAAGGTTAATTTTACCATTTTTCGAGGGTTTTGAAGCAAAAAGTTGAAAACCTAAGAACATAAGTATTGTAAAAAAAATAATACAATTGCCTTTTTTCATGTATAAATATTTTTGTAAATTACTGATATAGTATTAATTATATTTCAAATTCCCATTCGTTAAACCTACAGCAATCTGCTTGATTACAAGTATAGGTAGAAGTATATTCAGCACAGTAATAAAATTCGAACAGCGTCATTTTAAGGCATTAAGCTAAATTTAATTTTGTTAAAAATTTATAATTCGATGCATTAAAACTGTAATTACCAGATAAACTTTTCGTTATTCAACTGAATAGTTTAATTTTGCTCTTTAAATTTTCTACAAAAATAACATTAAAAAAAATATTTTTAATATAAATTACTATCGAAATTGCTAACAATTCGTTCATATTTGTTTTTTTTATTTTTCCTGATCATTTTATTTGGGTTTCCTAATTATTTAATAGCTCAGCAAAATAAGCAATTATCTCCTCCTGATTCATCCAACATCAACAGAAACATTCTTTTCACTTCTGATTCAATAATGCATACATTCGATTCATTATTGGTCCAGAAAGACACAAAAGATACCTTAAAGAAAAAAAAAACAAATACTATTGAAACGAAGATTATCTATAAATCAACAGATTCTTTACGTTTTAACATTAAAGAGAAAAAAGTTTTTCTTTTCAACAAAGCCGATATCGCCTACGCTAAAATCATTTTAAAAGCTGACTATATAGATATGAATTTTAGCAAAAACCAAGTTTTTGCAAAGGGTGTTGAAGATACTGCAGGTATCCTTCAAGGCAATCCTGTTTTTAAAGAAGGTGAAAAAACTTTTGATTCTAAGGAAATGTTATACAACTTCCATTCCAAAAAAGGGCTTATCAAGCAAGTAATTACCAAGGAGAGTGAAGGTTACGTTCATGGCGAAAATGTAAAGAAAATGGATGATGACATTACCTACATCAAAAACGGAAAATTTACTACTTGCGATCTTGAACATCCCCATTTTGATATCCGGTTTGGAAGGGCCAAAGCTATTCCTGATAAAAAAATTATTACCGGTCCCGCATTTTTATATATTGAAGATATTCCAACTCCTCTTTTTGTTCCTATGGGTTATTTCCCTAACACAAAAAATCAATCTTCCGGCATTTTATTCCCAACTTATGGAGAATCGCCCAACAGGGGTTTCTTTTTAG
>JBMOGB010000543.1:0-2124 GCA_049318585.1 Bacteroidia bacterium
AACGAATGGCATACTTGTCCTGAAGGTGGAAGAATAAATGCTTCTAATCCTTGTTCGGAATACATGTTTTTAGATAATACTGCTTGTAATTTAGCTTCGCTCAATTTAATGAAATACTTTGATGCTGATACTTTAACTTTTGATGTAATAGGCTTTGAACACAGCAGCAGATTATGGACAATGGTTTTGGAAATTTCGGTGTTAATGGCTCAGTTTCCTTCCAAAGAAGTAGCACAACTTTCATACGATTACAGAACTTTAGGATTGGGTTATGCTAACTTAGGTTCTATGTTAATGATTGCTGGAATTCCATACGATTCACCAAAAGGATTTGCCATTTGCGGAGCAATAACTGCTATTTTAAATGGTGTTGCTTATCAAACTTCGGCTGAAATGGCCAAGCATTTAGGCACATTTAGCCGTTACGAAGAAAACAAAAACCACATGTTAAAAGTAATGCGTAACCATCGTTATGCAGCTTATAATACTACCGATGCTTACGAAGGACTTTCAGTTAAACCTGTAGGAATTGATCCTAAATATTGCCCTGATTATTTATTAACTGCAGCTACCAATGCATGGGATAAAGCAGTTCAAATGGGCGAGCAATATGGTTACCGAAATGCACAAGCTACTGTTATAGCTCCTACTGGAACCATTGGTTTAGTAATGGATTGCGATACTACCGGAATTGAACCTGATTTTGCTTTAGTAAAATTCAAAAAATTATCGGGTGGTGGTTATTTCAAAATCATTAATTCGGGTGTGCCTGCTGCCTTAAAAAACTTAGGTTACAAACAAGCAGAAATTGATATTATAGAAAAATATGCTATTGGACATGCATCAATAAAAGGTGCGCCACATATTAATCCTGAAAGTTTAAAATTCCATGGATTTAAACAAGAAGAAATTGAAATAATAGACAAAGCAGCTGCGGGTGCTTTTGAAATTGGTTTTGTTTTTAATCACTGGACTTTAGGCGAAGCTTGTTTGGAACGTTTGGGATATAAAGAAGATGAATATAAAAATCATTCGTTTAATTTATTACGAAAACTAGGTTTTACAAAAACTGAAATTGAACAAGCCAACGATTATATATGCGGAACCATGACTGTAGAAGGTGCGCCATATTTAAAAGACGAACATTTACCAGTATTTGATTGTGCCAATAAATGTGGCAATAAAGGTGAAAGATATATAGCCGCAACAGGTCATATTAGAATGATGGCTGCTGCTCAACCTTTTTTAAGTGGTGCTATTTCAAAAACCATTAATTTACCTAATGAAGCAAATGTAGAAGACATCAAAGAATGTTATTACATGAGCTGGAGTTTGGGCTTAAAAGCCAATGCACTTTACCGCGATGGTTGTAAATTAAGTCAACCACTTTCTACTAAATCAGACGTAAAAGAAGAAGAAGATATTCAAGAAGCGGTGGAAGCGGTTTTAGGTGAAGATGCCCATAAACCAGTGGGTGAATTAAGTCCAGAACAAGTTTTAGAAGCTGCTACTGCTATTTTAAATAGAACCCACGACACTGCATTTAAACACAAATTAGCAGGTGTAGTTGCTCGTAAAGCATTGCCTGGAAAACGTGGAGGATTTACCCAAAAAGCTACTGTTGGCGGACAAACAATTTTTGTTAGAACTGGTGAATATGAAGATGGAACTTTGGGTGAAATTTTTGTAGATTTACATAAAGAAGGAGCCACATTGCGCAGCTTAATGAACTGTTTTTCTATTGCTGTTTCTATGGGTTTACAGTATGGTGTTCCTTTAGAAGAGTATGTAGATAAATTTACATTTACTCGTTTTGAACCTGCTGGAATGGTAACAGGCCATGATAATATAAAAAATGCTACTTCTATTATTGATTATATTTTCCGGATGGTTGGTTTTGAATACATGGGCCGCGAAGATTTTGTTCAAGTACCTGCCACCGAAAGTCAAAGAAGCCAATTAGCCATTAACCAACATAAACATGCTTTGCACCATGCAACACATGTTAAATCAGAAACAAATGTTTTGGTAAATAGTACTACAGTTCAACCTGCGCCAATTGGGTTTTATAAAACAGAATCAATTACCATTGCTCCGCAAACCATTGCTCCGCAAACCATTGCT
>JBMOGB010000544.1:0-2122 GCA_049318585.1 Bacteroidia bacterium
GGCAATAAAACTTTTATAACATTTGGATTAGCAATGGTTGAAATAATTAAAAAGAATAGCAAAAGAAAAAACATAATGTCGTTAAGCGATGAAGTAGCAACTTCAGCTTCAAATCGTTTTTTTCTGCGTAATTTCATAAATGTGTATTTTGTTAAATTTAGCTTTCTAAAACATCAATAAAATCAACAGCTGTGCGCTCTAATTTGGTGTTAAATTTGTCAATCATGCTGTTTAAAAAATGGTAACCAGTATATGCCACCACACCTACAATTAAACCAGAACCTGAAGTAATCATTTTTTCGTACAAACCACCAGCTATTAAACCAATACTTATGTTATCGCTTACAGCAATATTGTAAAATATTTTTATAATACCTGCAATGGTTCCAATAAAACCTAACATGGGTGCTATACCTGCAATAATTCCTAACCAATTTAAGTTTTTTTCCAAAGCACCAGTTTCTAAACTAGCCATGCTTTCTATGCTACTTTCAATATCGCTTATTGGTTTACCTATTCTCATAATACCTTTTTCAATTACTCTACTAATTGGAGAATTTACACGTTGACAAAAAGCACGAGCAGCTTTTAAGTCGCCTTTGGCCAAAAGGTCTTTTACATTATTCATAAAATTAACCTCTAATTTTGAAGCATTTCTTATATAAATAAAACGTTCAATAATCAAGTAAATAGTTACTACTGACAACAATCCTATTGGAATCATTACTACTCCACCTTTAAAAATTAATTCTAAAAAGTTTAACCCTTCTTGTGTATTTTCCATTGCTAAAAAAATTTATTATTTAAGTAACGAAAATATAAACGATTTGTGTTTATTGATTGGCCATTTATAAACACTAAATTTCATTTTTAAACCATTATTCTAAAAAACTATTCAATTTTATTTCATTTTTCAAAAAAGGGTTGATTAAGCGTTTTATTGACTTGTTTGCAATGCAATTATTTAAAATAATTATTTAACTACTTAATAACTAGTGCATTTAAAATCTTTGGATTTAAGTACTCAAAACATATATTTGCGCTCCTTTGTGAATTTAGTAATAATACAACATTCAAAAGGAATAGATGTATTGGTTAAATGGCTAAGCAATATATTTTTACAACTAAAAAATAACAAAGAATACATACATAACAAAATGAAAATTAAAGGAGCAGTTAAGTTTTTTACCATTGCCTTAGTGATAGTTAGTTTATTCCATCTATCATTTTCGTTGGTAACCTACCGAGTAGAACAAAAAGCAAAAGCATTTGCAAATGGTGATTTAGAAAAAGAAAGATCGTACATTGATTCAATTGGACGTGAAGTAGTGTATAATGTAGGTATAAAAAAATATACTTATTTACAGTGCAAAGCGCATGAATTAAACCTTGGATTAGATTTACAAGGTGGAATGAACGTAACTTTAGAGTTAAGTCAAGATGAGTTAGTAAGAGGATTGGCTAACAATAATCCTGATGCAAACTTTAACAAAGCTGTGAACGATGCTGCCGAAGCTCACAAAACAAGTCAAAAAGAATTTGTTGTTTTATTTGGCGAAGCCTATAATAAAATAGATCCTAACGGAAAATTAGCAGCTATTTTTGCTAATGCAACCAATAGAGATAAAGTGAAATTAACTTCAACTAACGCAGAAGTTTTACAGTATTTAAAAGAAGAAACCAATTTAGCTATTGAGCGTTCGTTTAAAGTTTTACGTACTCGTATTGATAAATTTGGTGTTACTCAACCAAATATTCAAAAGCAAGAAGGAACAGGCCGTGTAGTGATAGAATTACCAGGTGTTGATAATCCTGCTCGTGTGCGTAAATTATTACAAGGAACTGCTAAGTTAGAGTTTTACCAAACTTATGACAACCAAGTTGCCTATGGGTTTTTACAAAAAGCAAACGATGTTTTGAAAACATTAAATGTGGCAGAAACTACAGCAACTACCGATACTACAAAAGCTGAAACAAATGCTTTAGCTGATATTGGTGGTGCAAAAGCTAAACCTGATAGCATAACAAAAGCTAAACCTGATACTGCTACTAATAAGCAAATGACTCCTGAGCAATTCCAAAAAGAAAATCCTTTATTGGGAATTATTATGCCTGTAGTTGA
>JBMOGB010000545.1:0-2098 GCA_049318585.1 Bacteroidia bacterium
CTCTCCGATGAGTTTTTTTAGATAGTTAATTGAAGATTCCGAAATTCTCAAGATGCTATTTTTGGAAAATTTATTTTTTTGCAAATTTACCATTTTAAACTTTATGATGATATCCTTGTTTAATTAAAAACATATATTTGTAACATTAACAATTTAACGTATTATGTCAGGAAGTACAACATTTACAATGATCAAACCCGATGCATTTGCAGCAGGGAGTACAGGTTTAATTTTGAATAAAATAATTGAAAACGGGTTTAAAATCAAAGCTTTACGACTCACATCCCTTAGTAAAGAAAAAGCAGAAGCTTTTTATGCAGTTCATAATGAAAGACCTTTTTTTAACAGTCTGGTCGAATTTATGTCATCAGGACCAATAGTTGCTGCCATTCTCGAAAAAGAAAATGCGGTCGAAAATTTCCGCAAACTGATTGGTGCCACAAATCCCTCCGAAGCTGCCGAAGGTACTATCCGCAAACTTTATGCAACTTCAATACAATTTAATGCCGTTCATGGTTCGGATAGTGATGAAAATGCAATGATAGAAGCAAATTTCTTTTTCAGTCAGTTTGATAGGCATTGATTATTCGGGGAAGAATTCCCGGTAAGTATTGTCGGAGTAAAATTCTACGATTTTTAGTATTGCTTTCGTAGATGTGTTTTTATGCCCCAATTTTAACTTTTCCACTTCGGGCTTGATTTTAAGCTCCTCTTTAAACTCATCCTTTTTTTCTGGTTCAGGAAATGGGGGTGAGTTTTTTATTGTATCATTTTCGTCGGGTTCAATTATTTTAAATTCTGGTTTTAAGTCGTTTTCCTTGCGATAATCTGTACCCTCATTGGGATTCAACACAGAAAACAAATCCACAGACGGTGAAGTTTGAGACAAAACAGGGTTCAAAAGCTTATTTTCCAAATTGTTGGATGCCATTTCCGAACCTTTAAATAATGGCCCTTTCCCGAACATAAGCCACTCCATATTCACATCGGGATAACACAAAAGAACTTTTTGGATAAAATCGAGGCTGGCATTATTCCTACCTGAAATAATGTGCGATATACTCGATTTCTGCACACCGATTTCGTCAGCGAATTGTGCTGCTGTCAAATTCTTGGCTTTTATCAAAAGAATGATGCGATCTTTCATTTGTAAACTTTAATTATGTAAACACAGCACAAATGTAAAACAATAAACATTAATCAAAAGAAAAATTTATAGACTAAAGCTTAAACTTTTTTCTTATCAGTTTACATTTAAGCAAATAGTTCAGATAAATATCATATATAATTGATAACCAACGATTTTATGATTATTTGCGTTAATTCATAAATGACTTATACAAATCGGTATAACTTGAACTAATAAATTAGATAAGCATTGTATAATACAGAATTACAATACATTACGTACCAATTATTTTAAATTCGTATGTCAAATAGAATGTAAATTACATTTGTATAGTTTTAAGATAGTAACAATGTATTTACAAATGTATAATCTGCTTAATAGCAGCATAATAAATATTAAATTGATTTGCATTTACACTTGTAATTTTATATGGGTTTACAATTAGTACTACAGTTTGATACATAATTGTAATTGTTATAGTCTGGTTTACATTTGTTATATATTACAATTGTAGTTCAAATGTACTTGTTGTACAATATTATTTACTACTCCTACCCTACCTAATGTAAGAATTCTTAAATGTAATGTAAGTTTGAAACAAGTACCAGATTTTAGGTATCAAATTAATTGATCGAAGACCTTACCCATTGTTGATATTATTATAATCTATTGGATATCAATTTATTATATGATTTATTTTAATTATGCCTATTTTAGATATTCCAAAATGAAACGTGATATTTTTTAGTAAAAAACAATTCTAGCACCTTAACTGGCTGAGAATCGAATATTCCTGCACCACCTTGTGCTAATCAACATTTTTTAATTCTAAGGAGTTTGAAGAAATCTGAATTTATGTCAATGCTTATAACAAAATGTTGATTTTTGAATGCTGAATATGTAAAGAATAAAATGATGAAATAGCCATGATTGGAATAAACCACCAACCGAAGATGATATTATAATCAA
>JBMOGB010000546.1:0-2087 GCA_049318585.1 Bacteroidia bacterium
TTGTCGATCCCACCGATCCCGAACCCTAAAATCCAAAACAAGCCTCCCCCCCTTCACTCTTCGCTTCAATTCACTATTCACTCTTCACTATTCACTATTCACCAATAACCAGTCACCAACCACCAATCACCAATCACCAATCACCAACCACCAATCACCAGTCACCAGTCACCAATCACAAATCACCAATCACCAACCCCCAATCACTAATCACTAATCACTATTGTAGATCCGTAAACTGATAATACGATTTAATAGTATGTTTAGTTCACAAAAAATAAAAACTGATATTATTTTGGCTATCTATAAAGATACCAGGACAGTATTTCGTTTAAATGATATTTCAATGATAGCCTGTGAAAGCAATTTCCAGTCGCTCAACAAAAAGCTGAATTACTATGTTCATAAAAGCAAATTACAGAATCCACGCAAAGGGATATATACCAAACCGGGATATAACCACGAAGAGTTAGCTAATTGTATCTATACCCCCACCTATATTTCGCTGGAATATGTATTGCAAAAGGCTGGCATTATTTTCCAATACGATAAGCGGATCACATCTGTCAGCTATCTCAGCCGCACTATAATAGTGGACGAAGAAACCTATTCCTTTCGTAAACTTAAAGGAGAATTATTGGTAAACACAGCAGGGATCATTAGGCAAAATAATTATATAAATATTGCAACTGCTGAGCGGGCTTTTCTGGATACGCTTTACTTGGATAAAAATTACTATTTCGACAACCTTAACCCATTAAACAAAGAACTGACGTTCAAACTATTGCCCATTTATCAATCGAAATCGCTGACCCAAAGAGTCAATAAACTGCTGCTAAATGGTTGACATTAACAAACACAAGTTTTTTATGGTTCAAATTCTGAAAGAAATATATTCAGATATCGAACTGTCAAATTGTTTAGGGTTTAAAGGCGGTTCAGCATTAATGTTCTTTTATGACCTTCCACGCTTCTCAGTCGACCTTGATTTTAACCTGCTTGATCTGTCAAAAGAAGAAGTGGTATATCAAAAGGTACGTTCAATATTACTTAAGTATGGGACCATTGCCGATGAAGCCAAAAAGTTTTATGGGCCGGTGATTGTACTCAACTATGGATATAGCGAACGAAAGTTAAAAGTAGAAATTTCTAAGCGTCTGTTCAATGATCATTATAAAATCGAGAATCTTCTGGGCATCAATATAAAGGTTATGATTCCAGCAGATATGTTTGCAAATAAGCTCTGTGCACTTTTAGATCGCAGTGCCATAGCAAACCGCGACATTTTCGATTGCTGGTTTTTTATGCAGAAACAAACACCAGTTAACAAAGCCATAGTCGAGACCAGGATGAAAAAAACATTATCGGATTATCTGCTCGAATGCATTAAATATCTGGAATCAAAAACAGACAAGGGACTACTAAATGGTTTGGGAGAATTAACTGACAACGCAATGAAAGAATTTGTCCGGAAAAAGTTACGCACCGAAACTATTAACTTGCTAAAATTTTATAAAGAATTCCCGATTTTAACAGAATAGAAATCTAAAAACGGCTGTTACTCAAATTTGGGAGAGTTGTAATATTGGCACTAAGAGAAGTAAATTTCTAACGCATCTCAATAATATGGTTCAAACTCCTCGAAGTCAAATTCAGTCCCTTTAACAGTAATATCATACTTTAGATATTGAAACAGATGTCATTGATTATGAATATTACGAAAAAAACTAATTGAAAACGCAAGCCCTTTCTTAATTCAACACCAGTTGGAAGCTGGCAATATAACCGGCATTCATGCTTTCAAAGTAAAAACTATTCCCGGCAAACCTACTAAAAATCACCTCACCTCTATCTCGTAAACATTGGCAAAATTTACAATAGCCAATAAAAACCACAACCGTTTTTGTACTTTTGTTACCCATCCAATTCGGCAAAATAAACAAGCAGAAACAACACCATAAATCCTCAAAAACCCATAAAATACGGCCTTTATGGCTCAATTTCAGGCATTCGTACCACCTCTAACTCTCATCTCATAACTCACTTCTCCTTACTCATAACTCTTAACTCACTACTCCCAACTCACT
>JBMOGB010000547.1:0-2085 GCA_049318585.1 Bacteroidia bacterium
TGGAGGTACCGATAATGGATAAAGATTTAGAGGAATTGGCAGAGGCTGCCTATGCGAAGTATGAGAAGCGCCAAGTATTTGCTGTGAGTTGGCCTGAGAAGTATGGGTTTATTAATGGTTATATGGCGGCTTATCTGGAGTTAGTGGATTGTCAGGATGATTTTGACATGGATGGAAGATGCTAGCCCTCGGAGCGCCGGAAACCGTGTCAAAGTCAATGTTGCTTAAAAACAACACTCTGGTTGACATAGAGAATAAACTGTGATATAATGGATATGTTATGTGGTTATTGTATATAATACTTTTGGTGTTTGGTTTAGAATTAACGGTAGGACTATTAATAACCCTTTTAATTAGAAGATTTGGAGTTTATGGTGTATGATGTAAATAAATTGAAATTGGTCGAAGAAATGTTTTTCGAAGAGAAACTGGATATAGTGGATATTGCCCTACTATTAAGTGAAAGCGTTAGTACGATTGACTTAATGGTTTGTGAGATTCTATCAAGGGAAACTCCAAGTGGAGATTCAATATGATTAATATTAAAGTTGATTATGAAACCGCAGATAAAATCACGGTACAGACTTTGAAGGATTATAGAGATTCTTTGCAGAAATTTCTGGATGATGGTTCAACCCATCCTGATGACCTTGAGCATAATACTAAAATGATTGAAGCGATTAATTTTGTTATAAAGGATTTCGCTAGTGAGTGATACCACATTATATTTGATTATGGGTTTAGTTGCGATACCATTAATATTGGGTGCCATTGGTAGAATACTATTCGAGATTATGGCCTTTGCGGTTAATCCAACGGTGGTAGTTACGGTGATATTATTGATTTATTTTTATGTTGAAAGTTTGAAAGTTTGAAGAAAAACAAAGTATTTTATTTTAAGTGGGCAGGAACATGTGTAACATTAATTGGTGCATTAGCGACAGCGCTACAATATGACCCACTAAATATTTACTTATTGAACGCTGGTTCTTTATTGTTTTTATATTGGGCTTTTCTAATTCGTGATAAGGCCATGGTAACAGTTAATCTTGGTTTACTATCGATTTATGTTTTAGGACTTTATTTAAGAACCACATAATAATTTAAAGGGATTAACCAATGACCAGAGACTATGATGGTTTTTATTTTGTACCTGGTGATAATGATGATGAGCTAAAGTTAGCTTATTTTAAATTGAAAGAAGAGGAGTTTTTAGGTGAACCTGTTGATAATACTATTCTTGGTGATATGTACCATATTGCCTTCTTTAAGTGGAGTGATGGTGGGCATCCAGTATTCGATGAACATTATGAGGCAATATTTTCAGACCCGTCAATTTACATAAAAAATATTGCGGGGGCAGATTTATATGGGTGTATTTTACGAAAAACCAATAAATCCGGCGGATGGTGGAAAGATTACCTCAAAAGAACGATTGAATCGTGTACAATGATACAGGATAAAATGAAAACGGCAGCAAATACATGAAGGAAATTGAAATGACAAGTGAAAATCAAGTTTTTAAAACAGAAGAAGAGAAGGAATGGCTCAAAGGCATTTTGCGTGAGCGTGAAGTTACTGTAATTTTCGTAAAAAAAGACGGAACTGAGCGAAAAATGTTGTGTACTCTCTCGGAAAATAAAATTCCTGAAGAAAAAATGCCCGTTGGCACAGGAAAAACAAAAAATTCTGATGCTCTCGCTGTTTTTGACTTAGAAAAAGAAGAGTGGCGATCATTCCGATATGATTCTATTAAAAGTTTTGCTACGGATCTGTAAAAATCGCTTTTAAAATCATATATAATGGAATATGAACATTATACGTACAAACTCCTCTAATTATACAACACCGTCAAGTGGATGGTATCAGAGGGTTCGTCTATAAATTTTTGTAATTAGTAAATTTATACGAACCCTAGTCTAAACAACTAGGGTTTTTTGTTTTTAACAGTCTATAGGTTGTAAAATGCAAATACAGTCTATAGGTTGTAATTGTTTGGAAAGTTGGCCGAGTGGCAAGGCAGCGGTTTGCTAAACCGTCATTCAGTAATGGGTGCATTGGTTCGATCCCAATACTTTCCGCCAA
>JBMOGB010000548.1:0-2084 GCA_049318585.1 Bacteroidia bacterium
CGATAAGTATCTTCGTAATCTTCAAAAGTTAGTTTAAATTTATATACTGCCATTGTTTGTTTTTTGCTTTGCAAATTTGATGTTTTTCAAACAATTTACAAAGTGTATTTTTTGAATATTATAACATAAAAAAAGAGGTTCAAATAATTGAACCTCTTTGTAAATATTAATTATCAAATAAAATTACTCTTGTTTTCTTATCAATCTAAATTCAGCTTTTCTATCTAAACCTTCAGTTTGCATTTTATATTTTCTAACAAAAACATCACGTTCACTAAAAATCAAAATTCTTTCACTTTCAATTTCATATATCTTCATCAATTGACGCTTAACTGCCAATGCTCTTTTCTCTGCAATAGTAAATTGTGTTAAATCTGGTTTATTATTATCGGCATGACCAATTACAGCAATTGAAACCGAAGTATCAACAGTCATAATTCTTGCCACTTGTTGTAATAACGGATATTGATCAACGTGAATGTCGTATTTATTTGGAGCAAATGTTATAACAGGTAAACCATAACCATCGGAATTTAAAGTTATAAAATCAGCTTCTGGAATTGAATCAGAAAACTTCATTACATCTGTTGAAGTTTTTACTTTAAATGTTTCAGCAGGATAATAAACACTTAGCATTTGATTAAACCCGTAAGGATCGGCATCTTCAGTATCTGGAATTCCATCTACATCGCTATCCAAAGTAATACCTTTTACATTTACCTTATAACCAGCTTTTGTGTTTAGCTCTAAGTCTAAGTAATCTGGAATTCCATCTGCATCACCATCTCTTTTAAGTTCATCAGTTGCTTTAGCTGATTTCCGAACTAAATCGTCATAAATAGTTGTAACTGGATTTGCCCAATCTATATGTTGAGTTCTTTTGGTTCCAGTAAAATTATATCCTAAAACAAACATATAAGAACCAAACAAATCAGGATACTTATTCGGATCTTCGTATAAATCTAATCTATCCGATTTTATTAAATTTACAACTCCTTCAAAACCTAAATCAAAAGAATTACTCAATTTAAATTTCAAACCTAATCCTACTGGAATTGAAACATTAGCATTTGAATATTTAATTCTTGCAGTATCGGAACCTATAATTAATTTTTTATCTGTAATAGCATCGTTGAAATTTGCTGAGAATCCAGTAAAAAAATAAAAAATAGTATTTGGATTTTTCTTTCTGAAATTAACACTTCCAATATTAAACATCATGTTTACACCAACTTGAGTTATGTTATTTACAAATCCAAGACTATTCTTAAACCCAGAGTTATTTCTACCTGTGTAAGTTCCATATAATCCTTGAAGTCTTATTGATGCAACGTGACCAAATGAATACCTTAAACTACCACCGAAAATTGGGCTCAATACATCTTGATCTATGTCAAACATGGTATATGTTCCACCATAATTTAAAGCAAGTGCCCATTTGCTTAATTTAGTATTATTAAACATATTAGGATCGTTTTGAGGTGCTTTATTAGCAGTACTTTGAGGTGTAGTTTTTGACTTATTTGCTGGTTTTCCTTTTTGAGCTATAGATAGTTTTGCAAACAAACAAATAAGAATAATTAAGACATTTTTCATTGTAAAAAAGTTTAAAATTTGAATATGCTAAATTACAACTTAACACACAAAATAAAAGCCCCTTTCGGGGCTTTTATCTACATATTATTGTTTATTGTACAAATAAAACCAAGAACCTGGTTCTATTTCTCTTCTCGATTTCCTTAACATTCTTAAGGCCTCATTTTTGTCTTCAGTACTAATAGTAATTACTCTATAGTATTTAGAATCAATTGACCTGTAAACATTAGCTCTAAATCCTTTTTTGTTTATTTTGTTTCTGAAATTCATAGCTACATTTAAGCTATTTAAACTATAGCATCCAACTACAACATTGTAAATATAAGTAGGTTCTGTAATTTCTTTTGAGTCCGTAAAATCAGCTTTTGGTTTTACCACTTTAACTGGTTCAATTACTTTAATTGGTTCAATTACCTTAACTGGTTCAATTACTTTAACTGGTTCAATTACTTTAACTGGTTCAATTACTTTAACTGGTTCAATTACTT
>JBMOGB010000549.1:0-2081 GCA_049318585.1 Bacteroidia bacterium
TGAAATGATCATCCATTTCCTCAAAATTTGAATAAATTTCATAAGAAAAACTTGGTAGGAAAATTTTTCCAAAATTCCCCTGTGGCTCTATGAGTGAAACCTGAATACCTGCTAATTGTGAATGAGCATTTGGTGCAAATAAGGAGGTTAAAAAGAAAAAAACAAGGATGGTTTTTAATTTATTCATTTTAAATATAGGGCTTTAGGAAAAGAATTTGAATTAAAAAGCTAAATTTAAATAGAATGCTGAAAATTGCAGTTTCAGTATTGTTATTTTTAAAAATATTTAAAATTAAGGTGATAAGGTTAAATGTGCTTTTGTTACATATTCTACTAATGTTAAGTCCTCTATGTAAATATTTAATTGTTAATTAATTACACTGATATTTATAATCTTTTGTTTTCAACTTTAGTAGAAAAACAAAAGCAAGCTTACTTAATTTATCTATATGATCGGGAAAATGAATTTTCAAACCTAGCTTAAGATTATTGTAAAGGAATTGATTTATATTTCCTTTTGATTGATTGCTGTTTTTCTTAAGTCAATTAACCTGAATGAACGTTTTAATAAAAAGGGTGTTACGACTGTTGTTGTAATCCCCATAATTACCAAAATAGAGAACAAAGATATATCAATAAATCCATTTTGTAAAGCAATATTTGCTATCACTAATTCCATAATACCTCTGGCATTTAAACCAATACCCAGGGCAAAAGATTCTTGCTTTGGCATACGTGCCAATCGTCCACCCAAATAACCGCCCAATATTTTACTGACAAATGAAGCAAGAATTACTATGAGTAATAAATAAAAATTATTAATTGATAACAAATTAAATTGAAGCCCCATGGTTGTAAAAAAAATAGGTGCCAAAAACCCCATTGTAATACTGGATGTATTTTGCTGGACTTTCTGAAAATTATCAATACCTATCATCTCACGTGGAAGTAAAATTGCTCCAAAAAAAGCACCGATTACAAAATGTAAACCTACTAATTCTGACAAACTTGCAAATACAAGTACAAAAACCATTACAACTGCAAATAATGATTCTTTCCCTTTTAAGAAATTTAGGAAATTTTCGAACTGAACATTCAGAAAGCTTACTTTTTCTTTGGCTTTATGAAACAAACGATAGGCAACTACCATGATGATCATAAACACTAAAACTTTGGCAACCGTAAATAATATTTTATAACCTAAATCAGAATAATTACTTACACCATCTTTAAAGTCAAGTATTACGCCTAAAACCAATAAAGAAATCACATCGTTAAAAATAGCAGCAGAAATTATTTTTTGTCCGATATCAGAATTTAATTTTCCTAAATCCATTAAAATCCTGATACTTACAGGCAAAGCAGTGATAGAAATACACAAAGAAAGGAAAATGGTGAGAGGGATGGGTAAATTAAAAATATAGCCAATAATGAAGCCACTTAACATCGGAATGATAAAACCCAATAGAGCAATCCATGAATTTCTGCCCCGTATGGATTTTCTTAACTCTTCAATGTCAATTTCAAATCCGGCAAGTATCACCAATAAAAAAACACCTAAATCAGAAATAACTTTTAGTTCGTTGGTGAAAAATGCAAAACCCAATATTGAAGGCCCTAAAATGAAACCAGCAATAACTTCTCCAATCATAGCAGGTTGGTGCATACGTTCCATTATTTCGCCAAACATACGGGCTACTAAT
Organism: Bacteroidia bacterium; assembly: GCA_049318585.1. Classification (GTDB taxonomy): domain Bacteria; phylum Bacteroidota; class Bacteroidia; order UKL13-3; family UKL13-3; genus JAAFJM01. The sequence goes on from JBMOGB010000549.1 coordinate 1,704, forward strand.
AGCAATAATAGCATCTCTACGACAAAAGGCATTGATTGGCTTATAACTGGCATATTCTGGAATTGAAATTAACGCATTTATATTTTTTACAAAATTAAAGATAAATTTCAAGTAAGTGCTACAAAACTAGGCTTTTTGTTAATAATTTATAAAATATGTTGTAAATTAAAGAAATTCAAATAGTTAAATCTTCTGAATTAAGTTTTATTTTTTGTTATTATTTAGTAAAATAAATTTATTTACTTGCAATTTTTCATTAATTTTGTAGTTATATGTTTAATAAATCTTAGCTATGAAATATTTTTTTGCCTTTTTATTCAATATTTTGATATTTACATCCTTGCTATCTCAAAATGTAAATTATTTACGTGACAAAGA
>JBMOGB010000550.1:0-2078 GCA_049318585.1 Bacteroidia bacterium
TGATAAGTTATAAATAGTATTGGGTTATTAAGAAAAGTTGGATATATTTGGTGATATTATTGAGTCAGTGGCATCTCAATGGCTAGAGTACAAACCTAAAACAGACAGGCAATGAAGTTAAAAACACTCTTTTTTTTTAGCATTCTAACCATATTGACATCGTGCAATGGTCAGGCAAAAAATAGTGTATTAAAAGTTGAAGTTTTAAGCGAACAAATTTCAGAAGGCGACACAGTAAACAAACTTGGCGACCATTTATGGTATGTGTTTCAAGACACTAAAAACAACTATTGGTTTAGTGGTAATGGCGAAGGTGTGTATCGTTATGACGGAAAAACGATAGTCAATTTCACTACAAAAGATGGACTTGCAAACGACACTGTAAGACAAATTCAAGAAGATAAATTTGGGAATATATTTATTTCAACTTTCCTTGGTATCAACAAGTTTGACGGAAACACATTTACTACTTTGCAACCAATCAAAAGCAAAGAATGGAAATTAGAACCCGATGATTTGTGGTTTTATATATTGGGTAAAAAGAATGAAGGTGCTTATCGCTATGATGGAAAAAAATTATATGATTTAGAGTTTCCCAAACACTATCTTCACGATGAAATTTATCCACGAGTTGTCAATTCGTTTTTTAGTCCCTACGAAGTGTATTCCATTTATAAAGACCGAAAAGGTGCAATATGGTTTGGCACTTCCGTTTTTGGAGCTTGTCGTTTTGATGGAGAAACAGTAAAATGGATGTACGAAGATGATTTGACCTATGTGCCTAATGGCGGCACTTTTGGTATTCGTTCTATTTTTGAAGACAAAGAAGGTAGTTTTTGGTTTTGTAACACCTGGCACAAATATATTTTCGATTTTGAAAAGACAACAAAAAGCGACAGGCTTCAATATAGAAAAACGGAAGGCATTGGAAACGAAAAAACATTTGACGGCGATAAATACGTTTATTATTCCCACATTATAGAAGACAATAAGGGAAATATTTGGTTGACAACTTGGAGCCAAGGTATATATAAATATGACGGAAAAAATATTGCTAATTACAAAGTAAAAGACGGTCCTAATGATGTGAATTTAATTTCTATGTATAAGGACAAACAAGGAAACTTATGGCTTGGAACACCTGACAACGGGACATTTAAGTTTAATGGAAATACATTTGAAAGATTTAATCCTTGATGACAAAAAGAAGAGCAGCACCTACAAGAAATTGGCAGTTTGGTGGTTAATTTAAGATTTGTACTTCGTATCAGGTTCAGTGGTGGCAGACAATTTTCGTTTCCAATATCGCCATCTTCTTGTAGCTGCAAAAAGTTGGCTGTAACTTTATGAAGAAAATACCAATATCAATGACCATATTCAAGATTACAAGGTCAACCTTATTTGTGATGCTGCTTTTTGGTTTCGTATCAGGAAGAGCCTTGTCGCAACCGGGTAAAATCTCAAATGTTAACTACTTTAATCAGTATATTAAATACAACGTAGACGGGGGTGCAGCTTTTGAAAATATCCAAAAGCTTCGCATCAAACTAAGGGACACATTATTTGCGGAAAAATACGGAAAAGATACTCTTTGGTTGACAAAACACAGGGAAGCGTTATACTTGAATTTTTTATGCTATGAATATGAATCAAGATTGACCGGAGGCAATTTGTGCAAACAACAATTATGCTTTGATAACTACAGTTTATTCAATCAATTCAAAGATTTGAAAGGTTTTCCTCAGCAGAGCCAATACGAGTCTGAATTTGAAGAAGCAAAGAATTATCAAAAAATACGTTGCATAAAGGTGTACATCCAAAACAATTCGGATATTAAACTTATTCCTGAATCAGCTTGTGGCTGTAAAGCTATAATTAAACAATTAAAGGAAGAACAAGGCCTGATATTGTATGGAGCAGAGAAGGCAAATAGTGAAGCCATTCAAAACAAAATACTACTCCGACAAAAAGAAATACAAGACAGCATAAACAGATTGAAAGAACAAATTAAATACGAACCCATTTATCTATCCAATGGAGTTTTAAGAGCAGATAGCACCTACAAAATAAAATCAAAT
>JBMOGB010000551.1:0-2075 GCA_049318585.1 Bacteroidia bacterium
TCTAAAGAAATCCTTGATTTTCGTAAATCACATCCAAATGAAGAACCTTTATGGACAAATTCAATGTATGGAGGTATGCCGGCTTATTCCATTAATATGCAAACGCCGTCCAACAATATTATTTCTTTTTTGGATAATCTCATGCGTTTGTTCACTTTACCAATGCCAGCAAATTTAATTTTTATTTATTTTATTGGGTTTTATATTTTGCTTCTGGTACTAGGCATAAACCCTTGGATAAGCATTATTGGAGCGCTCGCTTTTGGGTTTTCCTCTAATTTTTTTGTAATTATTGATGCCGGAGATTATAGTAAAGCCGCTGCAATAGGATATATGGCTGCAGTGTTTGCTGGAATTATACTATTAATGAGAGGGAAATTTCTTTGGGGAGGCATACTTACAGCTTTATTTCTCGCCTTAGAAATAAAAATGGGGCATATTCAAATGACCTATTATTTGACAATTTTAATTTTAATCTTTCTCATTGTTGACTTTTATACAAAGTTTAAAGAGAAGCAATTGGTTTTTTTCTTTAAATCGTTTGCTATTCTATTATTGGCCATTACCTTAGCCATAGGGTGTAATTTTACATCACTTCTGACAAATAATGAATTTTCAAGTGAATCAACAAGAGGGAAATCTGAACTTACTGCCAAGTTGAATAATAAGAAAAAAACATATGATTTTAACAATGCAACCCAATTAAGCTATGGCATTGACGAAACCTTAACCTTGCTTATTCCTAATTTTAAAGGTGGTTCGTCTGTTTCTAAAGTAAGCGAAGGTTCTGAAACCTATCAAATTCTAAAGCAAAATAAAGTTCCGAATATTAAAGAAATTACGTATCAAATGCCGATGTACTGGGGTTCTCAACAGTTTACTTCTGGCCCGGTTTATGTAGGAGCTATTTTCGTATTTTTATTTGTATTGGGTTTATTTATTGTTAAAACACCCATGAAATGGATGTTATTTATTGCAACTGCATTATCAATAATGCTATCGTGGGGTAGAAATTTTATGCCTTTAACCCAATTGTTTTATGATTATTTTCCAATGTATTCCAAATTCAGAGCAGTTTCGTCTATATTGGTAATAGCCGAAATTTGTATTCCCCTCTTGGGTATTTTGGCTTTAAACCAAATATTTACTAAAAAAACAGCGAAGGCAAGCGTTTTAAAATATGGAAAAATTTCAGTTTTAATTACTGGAGGAATCACAGTTTTTTTTGCATTGGCTTCCACTACGTTGTACGATTTCAAAAGCGCAGCCGATGCTCAACTACCTTACCCTGAATGGTTGATGAATGCAATTATTTTAGACAGGAAATCATTGTTGATGATGGATGCTTTTCAGTCGCTTATATTTATATTGCTGGCTGCATATTTAATATGGGCATTTATCGAAAATAAGCACAAAAACGAATTCATTTTAACTGCTTTTATTCTATTAGTTGTGATTGATTTGTGGAATGTTGATAAAAGATATTTTGATACGAATAGTTTTACAGCAAAAAAAAATCTGGAAAAAGCTTTGAATCCTACGGAAGCCAATCTGCTTATATTAGAAGACAAAGACCCAAATTACAGGGTCCTCAATTTATCAGTAAATACCTTTAACGAAACTTCAACTTCCTATTTTCATAAATCATTGGGTGGATTTAGTACTGTAAAATTACAGCGATTTCAAGATTTGATTGAACAGCATATCAGCAAAAACAATGTAAAAGTGCTAAATATGTTGAATACTAAGTATTTTATAGCACTCGACAAGCAAAAACAACCACAAGTACAACGCAATATAGCAGCTTTAGGAAATGCCTGGTTTGTTGAAAATTACAAGATTGTCGAAAATCCTGATGCCGAGATCAATGCTTTATCAAATTTTGACCCAGTTACAACTGCTATTGTTGATAAACGGTTTTATGATTATGTGAAAGATTTTAAATTAAGTAAAGATTCAACATCCAGTATTCAACTTATTGATTATTTACCTAATCATTTAACTTATAAAGCCAATGCTAAAAAAGAAGAACTGGCTGTTTTTTCTGAAATCTACTATGCCAATGGTTGGAATGC
>JBMOGB010000552.1:0-2042 GCA_049318585.1 Bacteroidia bacterium
TCTAAAAAACCAATACAAGGTTTTTATAAGTGATTCTTTTGATAAATTTTTCATATTTTTAAATGGTTAAATCGTTTTCTTGTTCAATTTTGTTTCCTTTTTTGAATACATCAATTAACATGAAAATTACAAAGGCAAAAAATAAAGGTGAGAAGAAATTACTTGCTTTTGAATGAATGCCTAATTCTCCTAATTTTCCCAAAAAGTTTTCATGCAAAAAGCTCTTTATAATATTGTCTTTGGTAATATGTGTTAATGCTACTGCTATAAGCAAGTAGGCAATTATTTTACAACAAATAATTACAGTTTTGTTGAACAAATTATTTTGTTTTACTGCTAAAACAATTATCATAATTAGTACAAGTATTAACATTTCAGAAATAACAAATATTTCATGTAAAAAATAATAAAACCATAATTTCGAAAATACATATTCCGATTTATCTTTATAACTAATACTTAAATAGGGCATTTCATAAGTATAATTTAAAGTAACATTTTCAAATTTAGAAGTTGAATAGTTTTCTTTTTCTATTGTTTTATTGAATGTGGTATCACTATTTATAATTTCATTATTGTTTAAAAGTACATAGACATTATGCTGCAAATTATCGTTTGAATTTTTACTAAAAAAGTCATGTTGGTATATTTGTGTTATACTTTTAACCATAAAAAAACTAGCTAAACAAAAAAGCACTTTCTGCAGTATCGAAAGTTTTAAAAATAATTTGAGTGGATTCATCATTTATATTTATTTGTGTCATGCAAACAAAAACTATAATTTATTATAAAACAAATTATATTTATTGTTTATCAATAAAAATAGTATAATTATCAGTAAATAAATATTTTAAATTATTGAAGGTTTTAGATAAATATTTCGAATAATTCTCTTTTGTAGCTCATTTACTCGTATAATTAAGCTCAAATAAGGTTGTTTTTGAGCTACAAATGATATGGATTTGAGCTTTAAATTTCCTAACTCCTTTCATTCTTTTTACAACCTACATTTCCCAATTCAAAATAGTTTATAAGGCAAGAAGATGCTTACAACATGATGATTGAGTAAAATTTATTTTTTGTCAATTGCCAATTGCTCATTGCCTATTTTTCATAAAAAAACAACCAATTTTCGTCAATCTTAAATAATCACTTTTATAAGTAATCATAAAAACTTACCTTGCCGCCCCTTATGATAAATATAATATTACCAGACGGTTCCGTTCGTACGTATGAACGGGGTTCAACCGCCTTAGATGTAGCCAAATCAATTAGTGAAGGATTGGCTAGAAATGTGTTAGCTGCCAAAGTAAATGGTGTAACAGTAGATGCAAACAGAGCAATCAATGAAGATGCTTCATTAACGTTATTAACCTGGAACGATTTAGAAGGCAAACAAACCATGTGGCATTCATCGGCCCATTTAATGGCCGAAGCTTTAGAAGCTTTATATCCTGGAGTTAAATTTGGAATTGGTCCTGCTTTAGAAAGCGGATTTTATTACGATGTAGATTTTAACGGTCAACCGTTTTCAACCGATGATTTAAAAAAGGTGGAAGATAAAATGATTGAATTAGCAAGGTTAAGCAATGCATACGACCGCAAGGAAGTAAACAAAGCGGATGCCATTGCCTATTTTACCGAAAAAGGTGATGAGTACAAGTTAGAATTATTACAAGATTTGGCAGATGGAACCATTACTTTTTATACGCAAGGAAACTTTACCGATTTATGCCGTGGCCCGCATATTCCAAACACTGGATTTATTAAGGCTTTAAAGCTAACTTCAGTTGCTGGTGCATATTGGAGAGGTAATGAAAAAAACAAACAATTAACGCGTATTTACGGAATTACTTTCCCTAAAAAAGCAGAATTGGATGCACATTTATTGATGCTGGAAGAAGCAAAAAAACGTGACCACAGAAAATTGGGAAAAGAATTAGAATTATTTACTTTTTCTGAAAAAGTGGGAATGGGTTTACCATTATGGTTGCCTAAAGGTGCCATGTTGCGCGAGCGTTTGGTTCAGTTTTTACAAAAAG
>JBMOGB010000553.1:0-2037 GCA_049318585.1 Bacteroidia bacterium
CATATAACTTGGCTGCTTTGGTAAACGAAAACGTTCCAATAGTCCAACAACCTAAAGTAATTAATGCTGCTATTATTCCTGTAGTTTGATTCATTTTTTTTGGCTGCTGGCTTCGGCAGCTAGCTCTCTGCCTTAAATTGTTTTAAATAATAGTTTTATTGCTATAAAATCAAGTACAATGCTATGTTTCCTAATTGAAAAAACAAAATTTGAACCACATAGAAACATAGAATACATAGCATATAAACTATGTAACCTATGTATCTATGTGGTTTTTTAATTAACAGGAAAATATCTTTGTTAATCAATGGACTATGGACCGTGGTCTATCGTCCATAAACCATCAACTAATTCAACCTTCTTCCTATAATTTCCTTTACCCTTTGATACAACTGAAACGGACTAAAAGTTCGCCAAGGCATGTTGTCAAATTCACCGCCAAAATTGATATAATAATCAATATTTGCTTGCTTCATTTCGTGTAACACATGTTCTTGAAAATTAAGTGCTACAATCCAACCTTCGTCTTCCACGTCCTGAAACCATTCCTCGTAATAGCTGTCATCGCTGGTGTGAAAATTCAACACATTTTCACCAATCAAAATAAATTTATCAATGCCAGCTGCGTTAAAAACTTCCATCACATCACGTTTTAAATACATAATATCGTTGTGCAACGCATCGTTCCATTCGCCTATTAATTCAGCTATTAAGAACCCTTTATCATAATCGGCAAAAAGAATTTTTACATATAAAGTTGGGGTTCCAAATTCGTCCCATTGTGGGTGAATGAGGTAATTATAAATTTGGTTGGTAAAATCAAATTCGCTGTATTCTTTTTCATAAAATGGAGAGTTTTCATCATCCTCACTTTTATAAATATCTCGCCATAAATAATGTGGCTCAATGTGATCCATAGTTGTCTAATTATCGTTTAAAATCGGTTTTTAAAACCCTAAATGTTGTTCGTCTATTTGCTTGATGTTCGGCTTCTGTACAATCAATTCCATCGCTGCAATCGTTCAATAATTTACTTTCGCCATAACCTACAGAAACCATTCTGCCTTTGGCAATTCCTTTGGTGAGTAAATAATTCAAACAGCTTTGCGCACGTTTTTTCGAAAGTTCTAAGTTGTAATCTGCAGGCGCGCGGCTATCGGTATGTGAACCAATTTCGATGGTAATGGTCGGGTTGTTTTTTAAAATAATTGCCAATGAATCTAACACCACTTTTGCCTCAGTACGCAAATCGAATTTATCTAAATCGTATAAAATTCCTTGTAAAGTAAAATCAACTTCGGGTGCGGGAATGGCATCTAAATAAAGTGTAAATTCTACTACAGAATCCTTTTGCAAACCAATGCTTGAAATATTAATTGGTGTACTAGCAAAATATCCGCTTTTATTGGCAATTAACAATTGCAGAGCATTCAAAGGGATTTCACCACTAAACTCTCCTTTTTCAGTAGTATTTACAGTAAATAAATTCTTCCCTTCATTGCTTGTTAAAGCAACTAACGACTTATTAATTGGTGCATTGGTTTCACGTTCCAATACTTTTCCTTTTACCAAAAACACAAAAGGTTTTATTGAAATACTATAAATGTCATCATCGCCTAATCCATCCATTCTGTTGGATGTAAAAAACGCAATAGGCGCGTTTGGTTTCTGTGCATTTTGAGGTAAATAAGCAATTCCAAAATCATCGCCACCGCTATTAATTGGCGACTGTAAATTTTGAGGAACTTTATATGAATTAGCAGAATCTTGTGTTTTAAAAATATCAAATCCGCCCAAGCCAATTTTCCCTTTGGTGGAATAATAAAGTTCATTGTTTTCACTGATAAACGGGAACATATCATCGTCAAAAGTATTCACCATGTTTCCCAAGTTTTTTGGTGTTTGCCAAACGGCTTTTACCTCATCAAAATTACTTACATAAATGTCTTTTTCGCCAAATCCTCCGGACATATCGCTGCTAAAAAACAATTGTTTTCCATTGGCACTAATACTTGGTTGACCACAACTAAAACTATC
>JBMOGB010000554.1:0-2032 GCA_049318585.1 Bacteroidia bacterium
AAAAAGGTACAACAGTTATTTTTGTGTTTTTAGCAGCCTTGTATCTTAAGTATGGTGTTTATTATTTTATCTATTTATTTGGTTGGCGAAGTAAAGTAACCATAACAAAAAACGAAATAACTATTGATACAAGTTTGGATTCTTTATCGGAATATATTGGAACTTCAACTTCAGAAAAGTTTGATGTTGAATAATAAAAAATTATTTTCCCCATCTTTCGCAAGTGTTAATCACGCAATGTGTTAGTCATTTGCCAAAGCAGTTTGCTGTAGTTGGTCAAAAGACACTACATTCATTTAAAATCCGTAGAGCACTTCGCTAACTCTAAGGATAGTTTCATATTTTACCTTACGCAAGCAAACCGTTACCTTAAGAGAGCAAACCGTTACCTTACGCAAGCAAACCACCATGTTACTGTCATAAACCGCTAACTTCCCCTGACAGGGTGGCATGTTACTATCATGAACCGTTATCTTACGCGAGCAAACCGTTACCTTACGCAAGTTAACCGCTATGTTACTGTCATAAACCGTTATGTTACGCAAGTAAACCGTTACCTTACGCAAGTAAACCGTTACCTTACGCAATCAAACCAATTATTAACAGGAATGATAACATTTTTCAGTATTAAAAAAATCAATTATAACTAATTGATATATTTTAAGCGTTATAATTATATTCGCAGCCATTATGCCAAACCACTTAATTGCCCCTTCTATTCTTTCGGCCAACTTTGCACAGCTAGGAACCGATATAGAAATGATAAATAAAAGTGAAGCCGATTGGTTTCACGTTGATATTATGGATGGTGTTTTTGTACCCAATATTTCATTTGGTTTTCCTGTTATGAAATCGTTACAAAAACTAGCTTCCAAAACAATAGATGTTCACTTAATGATAGTTCAGCCAGAACGTTATATCAATGACTTTAAAGATACTGGTGCCAATATTCTTTCGGTTCATTACGAAGCTTGTACCCATTTGCACCGAACCATTCATGCCATAAAAGAAGCAGGAATGAAAGCGGGTGTAGCCATTAACCCTCATACTTCCATTGATTTGTTAAAGGATGTAATAGCCGATATTGATTTGGTTTGTATGATGAGTGTAAATCCTGGTTTTGGTGGTCAAAAATTCATTGAAAATACCTATCAAAAATGTACTGATTTGAAGAATTTAATTACTCAAAAAAACAGCCATTGTTTAATAGAAATAGATGGTGGTGTAAATGAAATTACTGCACCAAAATTATTAGCAGCAGGTGCCAATGTTTTGGTAGCTGGGAATTATGTTTTTTCATCGAAAAACCCAACAGAAACCATTGCTAGTTTAAAAGCACTCTAATATTATTTCAGGAAATAATTGTACTTCAAAAAACTTTTGTAATTTCACAAAATAATTTTACCCAAAAAATGAATAAACTTCCTATAATTGGTATAACCATTGGCGATTTAAATTCAATTGCTCCCGAAGTAGTAATTAAAACTTTAAGCGATCCTAGAATTTGCGAATATTGTATTCCTGTAATTTATGCATCGCCAAAAGTTATAGGCTTTTGGAAAAAGATAGTTGGATTACCTGATTTTTTTGTAAATATTGTAAAAAATGTAGAACAAGTTCATACCAAAAAAGTAAATTTAGTTACCTGTTGGGAAGAAGAAGTAGAAATAAAAATAGGGGAGGCCAACGATAACGGAGGAAAGTATGCTTTTAAAAGTTTAGAAATTGCAACCCGTGATTTAAAAGAGGGCAAAATAGATGGATTAGTAACTGCACCTTTAAATAAAAATTTAGTAAACAGTGAGTTACTTCCTTTTAAAGGACATACTGAATACTTAGCACATGAGCTAAATAGTCATAACTTTTTGATGTTTTTAGTGAGCGAAAATTTGAAAATTGGCTTAGTTACCGGTCATGTTCCAATTAAAGAAGTAGCATCAAAACTAACCACTGAAGGCATTTTAAAGAAAATAAAGATAATGAACGAATCGTTGAAAAACGATTTCAATTGTCCTAAACCAAAAATAGCTGT
>JBMOGB010000555.1:0-2023 GCA_049318585.1 Bacteroidia bacterium
TGTGATTTTGATTTTAATAAGACATATGGAAAATGGGCAAATGATTACATTGAAGTTCACCATATGAAACCAATTAGTAATGCTAAAAAAAATCAAATCGAAACAAATCCTATATCAGACTTGACAGTTGTTTGTTCAAACTGCCATAGAATGATTCACAAAAAAAGAGATGTAGTTTTAACAGTAGCGGAATTGAAAAAAAAACTTAACAAGAAATAACTACTACTGCCAACATTAAAGACGACCGTAAATTAAATTGACTGAAAAAATCTAAAAAATTATGAATTTATTAACACCATCTATTTTAATCATCAAAGCAGAAACGAATTTATCCAAGTTTAAAAATATATTCTCATTAGGTTGGTCTAAATATTTCAACTTCATACATTCAATAGTTTTGATAACCAAGTATTTTCGATTTGTCTCACTAGTTATACTCATGCTAATTTCAATTGATTTATCAGCACAGAAAAAATCTAATTATGAATTATTTTGTGATACTGCTCGTACATATCTTAATGAAAGTAATTATGAAATTTCTATAAAATACTACACCAAGGCAATTCAATTGAATCCTAAATTAGGGGATTCTTATAAATACCGTGGAATGGCTAAAATATACAATCAAGATACTGTTGGAGCATGCCTTGACTTTCTTAAATCAACAAAATTAGGCTATAAAGATGAATGGAATATCGAAACGGATTTTAAGACCTATTGTTATTGCGAAAATGGACAAATAAACCCTAAGCTAAAAAACAATAGTTCATTCAAAGTACAAAAGTACTCCCCACTTGAATTTAATGAAGCAAGGATTTATCCTAATGAAATTGGAGAGCCTGTTTTACGAATAAATATTCATAATAATTCAACAAAAACGATTGATGCTTTCCGGTGCAAAGTTCAATGCTTGAATAGATTTGATGAACCAGTAAAAGACCCTTTTAGCCGTTCGAACCAAGCATATATTACAGATCAAGAAACAATTAGACCAGGAGAGGATGGTGGAGGCCTAAATTCATTTGTATTCCATTTCCAAGGACAAACTACCAAAATTAAAATTATTTTAGTCAAAGTTCATTTTACGGATGGAACTTTTTGGGTTCCCAAGCCAGGGCAAATTATTTCAACGATTGCCAATACTCCATTCTAAGATAAAATAATAAAAGAACCCTACTTGTCGTTGAAAAATATTAAATAAAGTGAAGGTTATCCATTGATAGATATTCGTTCACCATTAGAATTTTTAAAAGATGAAAATTAAAGAACCAAAAAAGTTTGACAGTGTTGCCTTTTTTCGAATTATAAAAGAAAAATTGGCAAAAAGAATGGAAGGAATGAACCTTATACAGAAAAAAGAATTTATGCAAAACGTAAGGGATGGCAAGTTTATAATTTCGTAGAAACCCTCAATTGCTAAAATAATGCGAGTGAATGTATTTATAAACCTCAAACTAATTTCATCCAAAATCCAAAATTCAACATCTCTTAGCTTCTCGCTAACGCCATATCAGCAATGGTATTCCCAACACTTAAACTACTGGTAGCAGCTGGACTTGGTGCATTTAAAATATGTATGTTGCAAGACTTTTACGTTTACAAATTAACAAAATCTCCTATTAAAAATTTACTTTGTGTCTCACAATAAAGTGAATAGAATTATCAAAATGTTTGTTTTTTTCTATCATCCAACATTTAATTTTTCTGTAAGCTTACAGAAAATACCTCGAATAACCGACAAAAATAAATTTGCAAATAGTTGTCTGAGTAGTTAACTTCGCAGTGTGCTTTATGAAAGACAAGTAATTGCTTATAAAAATTATTTTCTCGACTTTTACGAGGAGTTACCTGATAACGTTCAAGCTAAAATAGAGTGGACGTTGAACCTAATTCAGGTAACAAGACAAGTTCCAGAAAAATACTTTAAGCATTTGGAGGGAACGAAAGGACTTTATGAAATTAGAGTTGAAGTTGGAAGCAATATTTATCGTATTTTCTCATTCTTCGACAAAGGAAATTTAGT
>JBMOGB010000556.1:0-2017 GCA_049318585.1 Bacteroidia bacterium
AACCAATAACCTAATAACCAATAACTCAATAACCAATAACACAATAACCAATAACACAATAACCCAATTCTCTACTTTCAGCCTAAGCCCCTAAACCCCTACAGCCTAATTCGTAATTATTTTTTTCGCTGATTGCAAATCTGTTTGAGTGGGTAATATTAATAAAAATTGATTATTTTTACAGCATAAATAAAATAAAAAGTCCTTTTGCTAGCCTGGAAATACAAAAATGCAAAAAACTAAATAGTTGAATTTAATAATTATAATGCAAAAACAGTTTACCTTTCTAATGTTTTGTAACAAATTTTAATAACAGAGGTTAACCAAATAAAAAATAAAAAACAGTTGAAAAAAATTATTATTATAATTATTTCTCTATTTGGATTTTGTAATTCTCAAATAGCACAAAATTGCCATTGTGACCACACCATTACTGCATCGCAATTATATGTAGATGGCAGTATTCTCAATATCTTACCAGGTGATACTATATGTATAGAGGCAAGTACAAAATCATATTTGCAATTGGTTAATTTTCATGGCGATTCCAATAATTATATTGTTTTTATTAATTGCGGAGGGCCTGTAATAGTACAAAACGCTGCCCTAGCTTATGTAATTAAACTTGGGAATTGCAGTTTCTTTCGATTTACAGGTACAGGTAGTAATGGCTTTCAATACGGAATAAAAGCTTTTGGCTCAAACGGCAATGGGCTCTCAATCTTCGACAAAAGTACAAATTATGAAATAGACCATATAGAAGTTGCAAATACAGGTTTTGCTGGCATTATGGCAAAGTCTGACCCAACATGTGATTTATCAGCTAATTTTGGTAATTTCACGCAATATCAAACCATAATTCACGATAATTTTATTCACAACATAGGTGGTGAGGGATTTTATGTTGGCCATTCTTATTATACTGGATATCCATCTAACTGCAACAGTCTGCCCGATACACTCTTCCCACATGAGTTAAAAGGCGTTAGAATCTATAATAATATTGTTGACAGCTCTCATTGGGATGGAATTCAGGTAGGTTGTGTAACCGAGGATTGTGAAATATTTGGAAATAAAGTAATTAATTATGGTGTAGATGCTATAGATGGCCAAAACAATGGAATACAAATAAGTGCTGGTACTACAGGGAAATGTTATAATAATTATATTGCCGAAGGTACTGGAAGTGGTATCATCATTTTTGGAATAGGTAATAACTCTTTTTTTAACAATGTAATTATACATGCTGGTTTAAATTACTATCCATCAGATATAACAAAAAAAGTATATGGTATTTTTTGCGATGACAGAGCCACTATTGCAGGACGCTCCTTTAATTTTTATAACAATACCATCATTAACCCTAAAACCGATGGCATAAGATTTACTAGCACTATGAGTGATAGCAATAGGTTTTATAACAATTTAATTGTAGAACCAGGTTCTTTAGGAAGTTATAGTCCATATTCAACAGGAAATAGCTTTATTAATATTGGGAGTGGTGTTTCTGCATTGCTATCAAATAATTATTACGATACCATTAAGTCAAAAATGTATTTTGTCGATACCTTGCTTAACAACTATCGTCTTTTAAGTTCTTCTCCCGCTATCGATGTTGGTATTAATCTTACAAATTATAGTATTAACTTAGATTTCGATAATAACCCTCGCCCTTCGGGTGCTTTTTTTGATGTTGGAGCTTTTGAATATCAAATACCATCAACTATAATAGAAACCAACGTATTATCAAATAATATTTCTTTATTTCCGAATCCTAACAAAGGCGAATTTACCATTTTGTCTAATAATTCATTTCGTTTTGGCAACTATAAATTATCTGTTTTCGATATGCTTGGCAATAAAATTTATTTTGAAAAAAGTAATGCTACGAATAAAATTAATGTAGATATTTGCAGTATCGTTGCAACAGGCTTGTATCTATTACAAATAAGTACCCGCGACTTCATTATCAACAAAAAAATAATAATCCAATAATAATCTGTTTTGCAGTAAGAGG
>JBMOGB010000557.1:0-2014 GCA_049318585.1 Bacteroidia bacterium
GATGAATACAATCCAATTGAGGATTGGCAGGTAGAACAAATTATTAAACAACTAGGATTTGAATAAACTAGTTGTTTAATAATTCTAAATCGCTAAATTTTTCTGGCTGAAATGGTGAAAGTAACCAAGTAAAACCAAAAATTATTGTACTTGGAATTAACAAGATAAAATAAACAATAATTGGTAAAATACTAATTACACCTATGGTTTTGTAAAGTTCAATAATATTAGTTCTCATATTACAATTTTACTGAATAAATTCAAATTAATTACAGCACATCTTTTCAATATATAAACACAAAATGTTTAAAATCTATTTTTTACCATTTATATGTAATTACAAATAATACTTAATTATAAATTTTATTATTTAGTCATGTCTTCTTTGGTTACAACAGCCATAATACTATCGGCAAATGCTATTTGAGTTTCACCAAATTCATTCACTATAAAAATTTCTGATTTACAAAAAATCAATTTACTTCCAGCCTTATATACTTGTGCTTTGGCTTTTAATTGAGTTCCTTTTCCTGGATTGATATAATTTATTTTCAAATCGACTGTTACCACCGATTGGTTATTATTTACCAAAGTAAAAGCCGCAAAACCAGTTGTAATATCGGCCATGGTAGCAGTTACTCCACCATGAACAAAGCCCATTTGTTGCAAATGTTTTTGCTCTAAATCTAAATAGGTTTCAACATAACCTGCATTTATTTTATTGAATTTAAAACCTACATCTTGCATAAATAAATTGCCTATCGATTTTTCAATCATTCTTGCTTCAAAATCAGGGTCTAATGGTTTCCAATCTAGTTTTTCTATCATAATTCTTAAAAATAATTTACGTTTGTCAGTAAAAAAAAATATTTTGCGAATGTAAGTGTACCTCATGCAAACTGAAAACAATTTAAAATTAGATATTCAACAATTCGCTGATAGCGATTATAATGCTGAAAGTAGCTTTAGGTATAAGTATTTTTTATTGATTGCGCAGCACCAAATGATTTCTATTATTGCTGATGAACAAATAAATAGGATTGTTTCTTTCAAAACTTTTTCAAATAATTCAGTTGCTTTTTTAAACATGAGTTATAACGAACTCAGAGAATTCAATGAAATTAGCAATGAGTTTTTACCTATTTATAAAAGAAAAACCGTAATTATTGCCGATAGTGATTGCATTTTAGTACCCGATACTTTAATTAATTTAGTAGCACTTGAAACTTACTACAAAATAAATAATTCAATAAAGGAAAACTCCCAAGTTATTTCAAACAAATTAGATTTTAAACACTTGGTAAATGTGTTCAATGTTAAAAACGAAACTTTGAAATTTATTAGGTTCAATATGCCAAGTGCCGATATTATTCATCAATCGTTATTGTTTATAAAAGCATGTTATATTTCTCAAAATGTTCATGCTGAAACCACCTTATTTATTCAGGTAAATTACGATAGTGTTGACTTACTTCAATTTAAAAATGACCAAGTAAATTTTAGCAATAATTTTAAGTTTGATAACAACACTGATATTGTTTATTATGTGTTGGCAGTGGCCGAAGAATTAGGTATTTCGGGCGATTTGAATTTAATTGTTTATGGTGAAATTGATTCCAATAATAGTTTGTTTGCCTTGCTTGAAAAGTATTGTAAAAGCATGCAATTAGGCAAAAGAAATGTTAGGTTTACTTATCCAAATGCTTTTGAAAATTTACCAGAACATCATTATTTTACTGCCTTAAATGTATTGCTTTGCGAATAATTAGTGGCACACACAAAGGCATCATTATTAATGCTCCCAAAGGTTTGCCCGTTAGGCCAACTACCGACAGAGCCAAAGAAAGTTTATTCAATATTTTAGAAAATAATTTTGATTTCGAAAAATTAACTTGTCTCGATTTGTTCAGTGGAACCGGCAATATAGCTTACGAATTTTGTAGCCGAGGCGCTCAAAAAGTAACCAGTGTTGACATTGATTTTGGTTGCATAAAATTTATCAAAGAAACCATTT
>JBMOGB010000558.1:0-2000 GCA_049318585.1 Bacteroidia bacterium
GAAGAGAAAGTTCTTCGTATGCGTTTTGGTATCGGTGAAGAGTCAGATCATACTTTGGAAGAAGTGGGTCAGGATTTCAACGTTACTCGTGAGCGTATTCGTCAGATCGAAGCGAAGGCATTACGTAAATTACGTCATCCAAGTCGATCGAATAAATTAAAAACTTTTGTTGATAGCTAGGTTTTTTGTCCCGCTTTTTTGTTAATCAGACTTTTGACGCAACAGTTTAGGAGATGTTTTAATGGTGAAACTCTTTCTAAAATAAGCGAAGAAAGAGGTTCATATGAGCACGAATTCAACACAGTCACAGGATAAACTACGTCGGAAGTTTTCGCCAGACCAGAAATTTAAAATCATTAAAGAGCAACTGACGACGAAGACTTCGGTTTCAGACATTTGTAAAAAATATGACATCAGCGCTGGGAATTTCTACAAGTGGCAGGATAAGTTTTTAAAAGGTGCTCTTGAAAACTTCAAAAAGTCAGAGGAAGGTCCTACGAAAGCAGAGCTGCGTAAGATTGACGAACTTGAAAAAAACAATAATCGCATGCAGTCAGTCATTGCTGAAATAGTTCAAGAGAACATCGATTTAAAAAAAAATCTTGGTTTACGGGGCCTGTTGTAAATCCAGTTTTACGTCTAGAAATCATCAGTGACATTACAAAGAATCAACAGCGCACAAACTTAAGTTTAACAACATTATTGAAGTTCTACGATATCAAGAAATCAACATACCATGGATGGGTTAGTTTTCCAGAGGCAGCAGAAAGAAAATTAATTACAGAAAATATTGCATCAGTCAGGCAAGATGAAATCACGGCGTTATTAAAACATCGTGATTTGTATCCTGATATTGGATATAGAAAATTTTGTTGGCAAATGGTTGATGAAAATATTTGTCATTTATCAGAGTCGAAAGTTTATGACATATTGTCTGAACATAATAAGTTGGGGCGTTGGAACCAAGTCGACAACGGTGAAACAAAAAAAGAATATCAGCACAAGCCCAAACATGTTCATCATCATTGGCACACAGACATTGCGTATATAAAAATTAATGGAATATTTTATTTTTTAATAATGATGTTGGACGGATATTCCAGATACATGCTGGACTGGGAATTAATGTCCGACATGTTGGGTTCAAGTGTTGAAAATTTTGTTCAACGTGTGAAAGACAAATATCCATTTGCAAAACCTAAATTAATTAACGATAACGGCAGCCAATTTATTAGCCACGAATTCAAAAAATTACTTCACAAACTTGAAATTCAACAAGTTTTTACACGTAGAAATCATCCGCAAACAAACGGAAAAATTGAAAGGCTCAATGGCACTGTAAAGCAGGAAGCCATCAGGCCGAACAGTCCCCAGTCATATCAAGAGGCTTGGGATGTATTAAACGATTATAGCTATCAGTACAACCACCAACGGCTGCATGCAGGAATTAAGTATTTGCGCCCTGCAGATATGTTTTTTGGTCGAGGCCAGTTGGTTTTATCAGAACGAAAAATAAAAATTGAATCGGCCAGAAAATTTAGAAAACAGAAAAACTTTGAAGAAAGAATGAAAATTATGCATTAAAATTCTCTTAAAAATTAAACCAAAAAGTCCGAACTAAAAAAAGCTAGACATTACACACATTATCTTCTCGGTATTTTTCTTACAAATATTAGATATTTATGAAAATCGCTCAATCATCCAAAAATATAAAGAAATAACATTCAGTTTAGTCTTGGGATTTTTCAACAACATTTGTAACTGATTTTTTTCTATTACAACTCTATTTTGATTTAAAAGCATCCATAAGCGATCTGATACAATAGACACATCTAGTGCTTTTGAATTTTTGGATTTTGATTTTGGATTTATACCAATTTCATTTATTGATGTTTCTATTGGAAGATAATTAGTAATTTGGCTACAAAGTTGAACTTGACCTAAGTCGGATTGATATTTTTCAAAAACTTTTGCATATAAAGAATAATCCCCAATGACTT
>JBMOGB010000559.1:0-1997 GCA_049318585.1 Bacteroidia bacterium
AATCATCACCATCATCAAACTCTTTTGCGAGTTTATCAAAGTCTATTAGTGCCATTATACAGAGATTCCTAATGAACCACCCCATTTATCAGGAGGGTTATTTGTACTTGCTTTACCTCTTAATCCTATCCACAAGTTTTTCTTGTAGTGTGTATATTTTGATTCCCAATTATGAAGTCCATAAAATTTAAATTTCAATTTATCTCGGCCAAATCTAACGGGTATTCCGTATATAATTCCTTTCTCTTGAATTACTTTATCGAAAAACATTTTATAAAAATTATATTTTGGCTTTGATTCTTCAGTAGCACTTATTTGTATAATTCTTTCCGCTAAGATTGCTAAATTTAATATATTTGAATCAACATTACCGGCAGTTGGATACTTGGTGGTCACCATAATTGATCCTAATGTATTTTGTATGATATATTTATCCTCATCATCAATTTTGATTGAATTTATTGGTTGTTGATATCTATATTTTGATTTAATATTGTTGTTGTACCCAACTTCAATAAAAGCATTTTTATAAGCTTGAACGACTCGTTCTTCAGAATATTTTGATTTATCTTTTTTATTCATTTTTTCAAGATTTACTAAAATTTCTGAAAAATTTGTTATTTTTTGGCCAAATCTTTTTAAAACCGGCAAAATTTGGTCTGTTTGTTCTTGAGATGTCATTGATGCTCTCAACAATAAACTAAGAGCTTGTATTGGATATAAACCTCCTACACCAATTTCTTTTGCTGTTATCGATTTGTATGCTATTACTTTTGGTCCAAATTGTTCTTTCGCTGCCTGTGACAGCCCGGATTTTTGAAATTGTTTATACCACTCCAATACATTTATTGGTAAGTTATCAAACACATCATCAAATTTAATCGTATTTGTGGCACCGGATGCTTCTTTACCAACTTTTGTACTAGAACTTAATTTTGATTTAACCGAAACTTTTAATGATGAAGATTCTTCTTCTTTGCCATTGTATGATAAAAAATAATCAAGTAAAGTATAATTCATTTCTATTGGAAGCTTTATTTTAATATTACGTTTATTGGCTTCTATTATTTTCATATAATCGGATTGTTCTGGTTCATTAAACTTTATCGCATCAAATATTGGTTTTGCGTTTTTAGATTTGGGATTCTGGAACAATCTTGCCAATTTAATTGCACAAAGAATTTCAGCAAAGAATGCCATGTCTTTTGATTGCCGAACATTATAATTGATAGTTGTTTCCAAACTTAATGATTCATCTATAATACCATGAAATTCATCAATATATTGTTGCGGCAAAGGTTTTCCTTGATATATAATTTTACTAAAATAATCTTTAGCCTGTTTGGCCATTTCTTGAGGAGTTAACCATACACCAGCAATACCCATTTTGGCCGGAACAACCGTAATGTCAAGTTCTCCTTTTTTATTCACCACAACTTTTTCGGTAGGATCTTTAAATATTAAATAAATTTCTATAGGTTCAAATGATGTTTTTTTACCAGTACTTACTTGTATGTGTGTTGATAATTCTATTCGGGTAGCTCTTGAACTTTTAGATTGTGATGCCACCACGGGGTTTGATAAACTTACTGAATTTTTTCCAAATATTTTTGTCAATTTTGTATTTACAGATTCTTGCCATTTGGACCTTGCGGTTTCAGCTGAAAATGTTTCTACAGTTAAAGTTATTGCGCCGGCCGGTTTGTTATGACCTGTTATTTTCCTGACCTTCATTTCAAAATTATCCCAAGTATTTGGTGTTTTAATTTTTGTTATGTCTTTTGTTTTTCCTGTAAGAAGATTCCAAATTTGTGCAATGTCTGAATAAGCTATCTTATCTTCTTTTTTATTTTTTATAAGACCCTTTTTGCTCAAAGCCGACTCAAAATCACTTAATGTATGAATTGCTGTTTCGATTGACGGTGTTGCCATTTTTTACCTAATGATTTGAATGTCTTTACCTGAAGTCCAGATTTCGAGTTCTGTCCTCAATCTAC
>JBMOGB010000560.1:0-1991 GCA_049318585.1 Bacteroidia bacterium
AATACTGAACATTGGTTTTATTCCATTCAGCATTCATCATATTTGTTTCCGTTTTCAACCTATTTTCAACCATTAATTGCTCTAATTTTGAAGCACCAATTTTGGCATTAAACGACCTAAAAAACAAAGGAATTCCTAAACCAATTTGTGCTGCTTGAAAACGTTTTTCATAACCATAATCAACATTGTCAGCGCCAACTCCTTTAATGCTCATATTGCTGTAAGCAATCGTTAATTCTGGCAATAAACGCGCTTTTTCCAATCGTGTATTTACCAATGAATATTGTTTTTGCTCTTGCAATAATTTAATAGTTGGATGATTTCCAATTACGCTACTATCAGCATTATTTGAATTGTCCATTTTAAAATTATCATCACTAGGAATATAAGATATTGTGGTATTCAAAAGCAATTGAAACTGCATCAATAATAATTCCATATCAGTATTCAGCTGATTCAATTGGATGCTAATTTGTTCCCTTTGATTTTCGGCTGTAGTATGTTCTAAAACATTGCTTTCACCTGATTTAAAACGAGCAGAAGCTTTAGTTAAAAATCCAACATACATACTATCGTTGCTTTGCAATAATTTTTGCTTTTGCAATAAATACAAGTACGAATAAAATGTTTGTCTTACTTGTTTTTTTAGTTCTACTTCCTTTAAAGCCACACCAATATTGCTGCTTTTCCAAAGCGATTTTAAAGCACTTTTTTGATAAGAATAAATGGTTGGGAAACTCAAATTTTGAAAAACACCAAAACGCGTGTCGGTATAAATGCTATTGATTTGGCCATACTCCGCATTCACCATGGTTTGTGGAATATTGGCTCCAGTGCTAATCAACTTTTTTTGATAATCAGCTTTCAGTTTTTCGTTTTTTACGTTTAAGTTATTGTTCAAGGCTGAATCTAATGCAGCTTGTAAACTGATTGTATTTTGAGCATTTGCAAATTGGCAATTGGCAATAAGCAATAGGCAAATAACAATTGGCAAATAACAATTGGCAATACACATTTTCAGTTTTGTGGTTTTTATAATTTTTTCTTGCAAATTGCTATTTGCATCCCGATTTATCGGGAGCTTATTCATTTTTCTTTTTTTCATTTTCAATATTTTTCAGGATTGTTAATCATGTGATTTAATAATTTACCAACTTCATCGTTTTTATTAAGTAAATCATTTTTAGTTTGTTCATTAATATATTTCGTTGCATATGCAAAGTCAATCCAAACATTTGTTTCAGAATTTTCGGCATCACAATCGGTTAATTTAGAAATAAAATGAGCAGGGTATCTCTTTTTTCTATATGCTTCTGCAAGATTTGCACAAACACTTCGAGATGATCTTCTAACTTGGTCAGTTAAAGAATATTTCTCTTCTGATGGAAATATTTTACTAATTTCAAATATAGCCATTGCTTGTTCAAAAGCTTTTTTATATAAAGTTGTTTCCTTAAAATTCCTTACACTCATTTTCTGTATAATTTAAAAGTAATAATATTTTATATTGCTTATTGCCTTTTGCTTATTGCCTTTTGCCTATTGCCTTTTGCTTATTGCCTTTTGCTTATTGCCTTTTGCCTATTGCCTTTTGCTTATTGCCTTTTGCCCATTGCTTATTGCCCATTGCCTATTGCTCTTTTACTCTCAAAATTTTCTAACAGAACATACAATATTGGCAAAACAAATAATGTTAAAAGCGTTGCAATCATTAATCCTCCAATTACTACAGTGGCTAATGGACGTTGAACTTCGGCACCTGCACCGCTACTAATTGCCATTGGTAAAAACCCTAATGAAGCAACAAAGGCAGTCATTAACACTGGACGTAATTTAATTTTAGTTCCCATCAAAACTCGTTTCCTTGTATTGCTCCATCCTTCTGCTTTTAAGCGGTTAAACTCAGCAATGAGCACAATTCCATTTAAAACAGCTACTCCAAAAAGTGCAATAAAACCAACACCTGCCGAAATACTAAAAGGCATTTCACG
>JBMOGB010000561.1:0-1983 GCA_049318585.1 Bacteroidia bacterium
AAAGAAAACAAATCGGATATAAAACTGACAATGATCAGTGATCAGTTAGCTTTATCTTTTATATTTTCAAAGCTGTATGGAGCTGAGCCAAAATATTATCACATCATCACATCATCACACCATTTTTTAAGCATTATGAACTTAATGAACTAACCAATGGATCTCCAGCTTATACAAAATAAAATTTATGAGATAAGAGGCTATAAAGTAATGCTCGATTTTGATCTGGCTGAACTTTATGAAGTTGAAACCAGAGTTTTAAATCAAGCTGTAAAAAGAAATAGTAAACGATTTCCAATGGATTTTATGTTTCAACTCAATAAAAACGAATGGGAAACTTTGATATCACAATTTGTGATATCAAAAACAGAAAAAAGAGGTGGAACTCAAAAACTTCCTTATGCTTTTACAGAGCAAGGTGTTGCTATGTTATACAATTATACAATATTATCTACTACATCATTAATTGTATAATGCCGATAGAGTAGCTGTTAGCGTCCGATTTATTGGACGGTTACAGATACCGTATCGGTACTAAGCGGAATATTAAATTCAGACAAGGCCATCAATGTGAACATTGCCATCATGAGAGCCTTCGTAATGATCAGACAGTATGCCTTAACCTACAAAGAACTATCAGCCAGGCTCAAAGAAATTGAAGGCAAATTTACAGATGTTTACGAAGCCATCAACTACCTATTAACTCCAAACAAAACAAAATCAAAGAAAACGGATAGGTTTTCATACGGATGATTTAATGACAGAGTAAAAACTGTAATCAGTTAACCGTTATATTTTCAAATTTTCAAATTGACTCTTTTTCAAATAACTTTACTTAACGAAAGGCAATCATAAGCTCAATATTTTCATACGATGCAAAATTTTATTTCATCTATCAATCCCAGGTATTTTTGGGATGTAAATACAACTGAATTAGATCCTTTAAAATCAAAGCGATTTATCATTGAAAGAGTATTAACATTAGGTAATCTGAAAGAAGTTAAATTAGTGCTGGCCGCTTACGGAAAACCGGAAGTCATCCAGGAACTCTGTAAACTTAATTATCTTGACCCAAAAACACTACAATTCGTTTCAGTTCTCTTTGGGATTCCTAAAAATAAATTTAAATGCTACAAACGCAAACCGTTGACCCATCAACACTGGAGTTAATTAAAAAACTTCAGGCAAAAGACTACTTAAAGGACTTTCATCTTGTTGGAGGAACAGCACTGGCATTGAAGCTGGGACATCGTCAATCCATTGATATTGATTTATTTTCAAATTTTAGTTTCGATACCCAACAAATGCTTGAATATTTAAGCATCGATTTTCAATTTAATTTATTTTATTCAGCAATGAATACCCTTAAAGGAAGCATCTCCAATATACAGCTTGACATTGTTGCCCATCGTTATCCCTATGTAAACAAACCCATATTTGCGGATGGTATATCTATGCTTTCTACAGAAGATATTATAGCTATGAAACTAAATACTATCACTTGCAGTGGACAAAGGGTAAAAGATTTTATTGATATTTTCTTTCTTTTAGAAAACTATACCTTGGATGCCATGCTTGGATTTTACAAAAAAAAATACTCGCATCAAAATGAAGTAAATGTGCTGAAAAGTCTTATTTGGTTCATGGATGTTGATTTAACAGATTGGCCTGTTATGATTCGCAATAAAGAGATGAAATGGAATGATGTTAAAAAAAATCTGACAAAAGTTGTGAAAGTTTATCTTAAAAAAAATATATAAGAGTGATCAGTTAGCAGTTTTATTTTCAAATTACTTTAAAAACTTATTGAAAATAATCTTCGTTGATTTAAAAGAAAAAAAGATTATCATCGAAACGAAGTTCAGCGGAGCTAATTACACTAATTAATCTAAAAATACAATTCGTTTAATTCGATCAATTCGATGACAAAAAATCTTCGTTGATTTAAAAGAAAAAAATATTATCATCTAATTACACTAATAA
>JBMOGB010000562.1:0-1973 GCA_049318585.1 Bacteroidia bacterium
TTATTTTTTTATATCCCATAAAAAAATAAAAAAAATAAAAAAAATGATACAACTATTATTTATATAACTACGTCTTAAAAATTAAAATACAAAAAAATAAAATGAAAAAGTTAATTACAATAATTAATTTTCTATGTCTAGTAATAATTCATAATCATACACACGCACAGGCTGGCTCTTTAGATTTAAGTTTTGGTACCAATGGTAAAGTTGCAACTTCATTAAGCTCAACAGGTCATAGTTTTGGCACTGCATCAGCCATACAAAGTGATGGGAAAATTTTAGCAGCTGGATATGCCTATTTTGGCTCTAACATAGATTTTGCGTTGACAAGATACAAAACGGATGGGAGTTTAGATCTTAGTTTTGATGGTGACGGAAAAGTAACAACAGATTTAGGTGATGTGTACGATTTCTGTTATGCTGTTGCCATACAAAGTGATGGAAAAATTGTTTTAACTGGCAGTACGGCAAATTTTACTAAAATTGCAGTTGTGAGATATAACACCAATGGAAGCATAGATAGTACTTTTGATATGGATGGTATTGTAATTCCTACTCTTACAACAATTTACACGCAAGGATATTCTGTAGCAATTCAAAGTGATGATAAAATTTTAATAGCTGCACAAAGTTTCAGTGGTGCAAATGTAGATTTTGCAGTAATTCGCTTAAATACAAATGGTAGTTTAGATTCAACTTTTGATACTGATGGTATAGTATTAGCAGATATATATGGAGATGATTTAGCCTATGCCATTTCTTTACAAAGTGATGGCAAAATAGTAGTTGCAGGAACAAGCGGTATGGATTTTTCTGCAGTTCGCCTTAACACTGACGGAAGTTTAGACAATACTTTTGATACGGATGGCAAAGTAAAAACTCACATTTCAATCGCAGATGAAATAGCTACTTCTATAGCAATACAAAGTGACGGAAAAATTATTTTAGCAGGTTATACAAATGCTGCCGGAAATGTTCATGTTTTAGTAAGATATAATACTAACGGCAGTTTAGATTCAACCTTTGATTCAGATGGAATTGTTTTAAGTTCAAATGTTTGTTCTGTTTATGGTGTAAAAGTTCAAAATGATGGTAAAATAATTGCCACAGGAACCTATCCAGTTGGCTCCAGTATGGATTTTGTAGTTGTAAGATATAATACAAATGGATCTTTAGATTTAACATTTGATACAGATGGTGTAGTTACAACAGATTTTGGTTTTGGAACAGATGATTTTGCCTATTCAACTTCAATACAAAACGATAGTAAAATAGTAGTAGTTGGTCATGGTTATAATTCTAGTTATACTAATTTCATGGTAGTAAGATATAATCCAGATATTACCTCTAGCATAAACAACTTATCAGAACCAATTTACAATATTTATCCAAATCCAACTAAAGGAGTTCTTAATATCCAAAACCAAAAGAATGATTATAGTATTAAAATAATAAATATTATTGGACAGCAAGTTTACACAGAAAATTGCAAAGCAAATAAATCTTTAATAGATGTTCAAAATTTGCCTAAAGGAATATATATACTAACGCTGCAAAGCAATTCAAAAACCTACACCTCTCGATTTATGAAGGAATAAATAATTGATAAACCAAAATTGAAATATCGATTTGAACATTAAAACGATAAATCACTACCTACACCAGCCACTAACATGAGTTTGGCAATAGTGGGGCTTTAATACTAGGGTGAACATTTGTACTTTCTATTAGCTTTTGTACTAAATTTAAACTTTGGTACTTTCTAAACCCCACCTTCGACAAGCCCAAAAACGTTAGCATTATATTTATTAAACCCATCAATAATTAGAGACAGCATCTTCATAAGAATTTTTCCCTCCCAATGCAACCCTTTCCCTAATAATAATGTCTTAATGGCAATTATCTCATTTTGTCAAATAAAGTACTCCCCAATGTTCGGACAAATTTCGCAGCAAGTTAAGATGTTTTTT
>JBMOGB010000563.1:0-1972 GCA_049318585.1 Bacteroidia bacterium
ACACTAAAAAAACACCTTGATAAAATAATTCTAAAATGAAATCAAAAGCAATTCCACTCTCAGAAGTGTGTCCGAAGGACGAGGTGTGTGAATGTGTATAGTCCTAAAACAGGTTGACTCCAAAAATGTTAAACTTACTTTTCAAAAATCAAATATCACTAATCAAAAATCACACATAAAACCTATATTTACCCCCTATATTTTAACAATTAATGGCAGAAAAGTTCGACCTAGAAACTACTCAATTAGAAAAAGTTTCGGTGCATCAAGTAGGGAATAAAACTAATAACGAAGACTTCATTATATCGAAGGATTTGTTGGATTTAAGCGATGGGAAATTGAAAGATTTATTGATGAAATTTTTCGTTACATCGTTCAGTAATCCTGAGTTTTATAATTTCAGTTTTAGCAATAACGATTTTACTTTAAATCCTATTTATAGTTATGCTTTGCAAATGTTTGAACATGGCAGTGCTTTTCATATCAATAGCATCAATATTGCAAAGCATTTATATGAACTTTCTACTCATCCACAAATAAAAAGTGGTGATTTATTTATTGCATATTTTGCCAATATTCAAGTGGAAGATGAAGACGTGGAAGCCATAGGAATTTTTAAGTCGGAAAACAAATACGACTTTTTAAAACTGAACCAAACCAATAACATTTTTGATGTAAGTTATAACGATGGAATTAACATAGATAAACTAGACAAAGGTTGTTTAATATTTAACACCAATGCCGATCAAGGTTATAAAGTTTGTATTATAGATAAAGGAAATAAAGGCAACGAAGCCCAATATTGGAAGGATAGTTTTTTACAATTAAAACCTTGCAGCAATAATTATAACCACACCAAAGAGTTTATGAATATTGCCAAAAACTTTGTGACCAAACAATTGAACGAAGAGTTTGAAGTAAGTAAAGCCGACCAAATAGATTACTTAAACCGCTCGGTTGATTATTTTAAAACAAACGACACATTTGATAAGCAAGAATTTGAACAAGCAGTGTTTAAAGATGAAGGTGTAATAGAATCATTCCGCACCTTTGATGAAGCTTACCGAATGAGCAATGAATTGGATATTTCCGACAGTTTTGACATATCGAGCCAAGCAGTAAAAAAACAAGCCAGAATATTTAAAAGCGTACTTAAACTAGATAAAAATTTCCATATTTATATCCATGGAAACCGCGAATTAATTGAGCAAGGTGTAGAGGAAGATGGACGTAAATTCTATAAAATTTATTTTAAAGAAGAGGAGTAAAATAAACGTTGCTTTGCACGTTTTTAAATTCGAAAAAAATAAATTCGAAATTCGAAAAAACTCATTCAATTCCGATTCAAATTATTAATAACAATGGCAAAAAAATTTTCCGAAGAAATTAAAGAATTGATCATTGATATGAAGAAAATTGCTGAGCGATATGGCAATAATTACATTGGTGCAGAGCACTTCTTATTGAACTTTAATAAATACAATAAAAATGAAAAACTTAAACTAAAAATAAGTATTAGTGAGTTGAAATTATGTATAAAAAGTATAAGAGGAAAGCGAGTTGATAGTATTGATAACAATTCCATTTGTTTAACTAAGCAAATGGAATTTGCTCTAAAAACTAGTAGTTTTCATTGTATAATTTTAAAAGAAAAATATATTAAACCAGAGCATATTTTATTAGGAATTTCATCTTTTGACATGAGTTACAAAGTCGAATATTTGAGAATTTTAAATCTTAACAACATTATTTTAAGTAGGTTGGACAAGATTTTAGTTTATTTTCACTTCAACAATTTTTGGAGGAAAACTGGAATTTTGAAGCTCCTTTATCAAAAATAACTAATGTAAAACTATAAAATCATTATTATATTTAAAATTATCCTTTTCGAATTTAGAATTTCGTTTTTCGAATTTACTAAAACAATTTATTCTTGTACGTAGGTGTAAATCCTAAATGTTGGTATGCTTTT
>JBMOGB010000564.1:0-1971 GCA_049318585.1 Bacteroidia bacterium
AATCTATTCTCATCATGGTATTATTAATGGTAAATGGTAATTTATTTCCTGCACTATCAGTTACCGAAATAATGTTTGTACCAAAACCTTTCAAATGTTTTTTTACATCTAACGCATTTAATTCCGTATTGGTTACTGGCATATTAATTTTACTGCCATTAAAGTAGTTCGATTCTGTATTCGGATTGTGTTCGTTTTCGTCTAACTGTAGCCATAAATAATTCAAATTATCGGGTGAGTTATTGTGGTAAACTATCTTTTCATTTCCTTCTAAAATTAGTTCTTTTTCATTTAAAAATGCGTCTATTTCATAATCAGCTTTTTGTTGCCAGTATTGATTTCCAGGAGCGCCCGAAGCCGTTCTGAAATTATTAGCATCGGGTAAAATAGTTCCTAGTTGTTCAAATTTATTTCCATGATTAGATTGAGGATTGTTTTGAATATTTTGTGAAATACACCAATTGAGCGAGTACAAAGAAATTATCGTTGTGAAAAGAATTTTGATCATATAAAAAGTTAAATAAAGTTTCGAAAATAAGAAAATAATTAGAATTTGAATCAATGGTCAAAAACCATTTACAATTCAATGTAATTTAATTGATCTTTTTTATTCTAAATTATATTCGCTTCTACTTAGCTTAACTAACCAAACATTAATCGAAGTAGAAAAGTATTTTCGGTAAGTGAACAGCGTTGATTATAAATATATTTTATACCAAACCTTTTATTTTCAATCTTAAACAGTTTCTTAGTAAATTTTTAAACTAATAAACTGTCAAAAAGCTACTTCTCATCTCTTCCAATCATTCGGTTATTGTTCAATAATTTTTGTTCATCGGCAATAATTTGTTGCATTTGTTCATCGCTTGGTTTTGGTTGTTTTTTATCTTTGGTTATGTCGTCTAAATTTGGTTGACCAGCATTAACCCAAGCTGTATACCACATATTTGCAACCATTAATATGCTTTCTTTTAACCTACGTTCTACTTGTCCTTTTAGCATTTGATGATAGGCCAAAGCATATTCTTTGCTATATGTTTTTACTTGTGTTGCACCTTTGTATTCAATGCTGTATTTTTTGCTAACATCATAATATTCATTCAACGATTTTTCAAAACCTAAAACGGTATCAATGCCAGCAAAACTGCCTTCGCTGGCTTGCCAAGCATTTTCTAATGGATTGTTTAAATACATACATTTTCCTACAAATAAATCGTAATTTGCACTGAATAATTCAGGCAATCTACTTTCCCAAAATCCATGTATTCCATGTTGATTAGTAAACTGGCCGTTATAGTTTTCTGAGGCGTGCAAAGGAACATGTGCATCGGCAACATAATGACCTAACTCGGCCGAAATGCGAAGAATTTTATCCAAATCTTTTTCCTTAAAAGCATAAGTTAAACGTGCTAACATTACTTGAATATGCCAAGGAACAATTCCATAAGCTAACAAAGTATCTTTTGATAATTTATTCACCGCATCGTTCCAAAATCGGGGAACAGTATCTATGGGTAAATTTTTTTCATAATGATCCAAATCAATATAATGTCGGCAAGCTTCTGCGGTATCGCTGTACCTGCGTTTATCGGGGTTTACCGAGTTTTCGGTTAAATAATCTATATGTATTTTATAAAACGAAAACATTTCAGGAGGTAAACTAAATACTGCCAATCGATTTACCATTTTATGTCCGTAAAAACCCCAAGCAAAAACACCTTGAGTAAGTAACAAAAATGGAATTACAAATTTGAATTTATTCATAAGGCAATGATAAGAAAATTATTGGGTTGTAAAATTGCCTTTGGTTGTTTTTTACCAAACTGTTATGTGAGTCGATAAACATAAAACACCAAATGCAGGCAATTATTTTTCATTGATGAATGAACGAAAGTTTTATGAATTTGATTGGATTAAACATAATAAAAAATTTTATTCATCTTTCTATTATTCGGGCAGACACATAGGTCT
>JBMOGB010000565.1:0-1968 GCA_049318585.1 Bacteroidia bacterium
TAATTTATATGTTTTTATTCTCTTTGTGTCAAAATTCAACCCTTAATTCGCATGAAATATGAAAAACTATATTATTGCATCCTTCCTTTGTTTTTTTTACTTAGTTCCAAGTTCGGGTGTCTATGGGCAAGACCCCTATTATTGGAAACTGACAGACGAGGATGGATTACCTAGTCTTACGGTATATCAAGTGCTTCAGGATCACAATGGGCTTATCTGGATTGCAACTGCGAATGGACTTTGTAGCTTCGACGGAAAATTTATTCACAATTACGATTGCTCCTCGCTGAATGATCTTGAAATTTTGAAAATCCAAGAAGCACCGGATGGTAAAATCTGGGGCCTCAATCTATCTGGGCAATTGTTTAGGGCGGATAATTTTGAAGTAGAGGTGGTTTCTTCTTTAGGTAATGTAAATCTTAATAAAGTTATTGATTTTACTATTTCTGGAGAATATTTAATATTTGGTCAAGTTAATTCTTTTACTTTAAATTCTTTAATTCGAAAATTTAATTTTTACCGTCAAGAATCATCTGACGATACTATTAGTGTGAAAGGACTACTATACGCTATTGTAGAAACCAATAAAAGAATAGTGTTGTATTCAGGAATTAAAAATGATGCTTATTTAACCTTTTTACCAGATTGTAGAACGTTTGCTAATAACTATCAAAATTGCTATTATAATTGCTCTTCTAAACACTTATATTTCAAAGGAGATACAATCTTACTTCCAAAAGACAATCAAAGCATTGACTTAATAGATTTTTCGTCAGGAATAAAGAAAGGACAATTAAGACTTGAAAGAAATACAAAAAGTATTCTTTATGTAGATAATTATTTCTATTTTGCTCTAAATCAAGGGGTTGTTCAATCTGATTTAAAGCATAGTTTTAGCTTTTTACCTGATAAAACGATAAATAATGTTATCAGAGATGTTGAAGGAAACTTTTTCTTTTCTACAAGTGAAGGAGTACTTATTATTTCTGATTTTAAACAAGTAAATAGAAGAGAATGTAGTTCAATAATTTCATCAAATAAAGTACATGTACTTTTTAATGATGGCAATAGAGGAGTAATTTATGGAACACCAAGTGGAAATTTAAGTAAAGTAGTTGGAAATCAAATCAGATCTTTTAGAGAAACGTATAGTAGTAAAATAACTTCTATTTTATTACCAATAAAAAAGTATTTAATTGGAACAGATGAGGGTCTATTTTACTTAAATAACAAGAATGCACTAATTAAAACCGCAATTAAATGTTTATATTTAGATAGTGAAAAATTAGTATTTTTCGGGGCCTCTCATGCATTTGGATGGTTGAACCCAATTACAAATAAAGTTAAAGTAATTGAAAATCTTCGCACCTACGCCATTTCAGAAACTAATGATGGCTTAATTTGGGTGGGTTCTGACAAAGGGATTTATACTTACGATAGAAAGAATTTTTTACCCTATATCGATAATATTTCTAATTCACAATTTCCATGTAGGGTTACGGATATGAAAACAAGTTCAGACGGTAGATTATGGATTTCAACTTTGAATCATGGTGTAATTTCCGTCAAGGATAAAAAAATTGAAAAAATTTACGATAAAAGTACATCATTAAAGACAAACGTTGTACATTGTGTTGCTATTGATAGTAATTTTGTGTGGTTCGGAACAGATCGAGGGGTGTATCGGTGCAATTTGCAAACTTCCGAGGTTTTCAATATAAATAAATATTTCGGGCTTCCAAGTGATGAAATTATCTCGCTTTGCTCCAGTAAAAATGTTTTGCTGATCGGCACTTCTAAAGGTCTTATTTCAATGCCATTTGAAGCGATGAAGCTAAACCGAGTTCCACCAAATTTACACCTTTTAGGAATCAAAGTAAATGAGTTAGAACAGAAAACTTCAGAAAGCACTTTTGATCTCAATTACCGACAAAATAATTTGCTCATTGAATTTGTTTCCTATCAGTA
>JBMOGB010000566.1:0-1961 GCA_049318585.1 Bacteroidia bacterium
GTAATATAAACCGAAGTTCCATCGCCACGAAGCAATAGTTTTTGGTCTAAACCATCGGTTGTTAAATCAATCCATACTGAACCATCTTCTTTTTTGAAAAATGCACCTGAAGTTAGACCATGTTGCACAATATCTTTACCTAAAATATATGTATTCGATTCGTAATAATATTTATCAAATTGAACACCTAATTTTTTATAAGTAACAGCAAAACCATCATAAACCCAGCCATTCATTAATTTCCAAATATCAACAGTTTCTTTGTCGTTGGCTTCCCATTTTAAAAGTAATTGTTGCGCTGCAATGATGGAAGGAGCTTTCTTTTCAGCTTCTTCAGCTAGCATGCCATTGGCTACTAATTCTGCTATTTCTAGTTTATATTGTTTATCAAAAGCTACATAATATTTCCCAACCAAATGATCGCCTTTTAAACCCGCACTTTCTGGAGTTTCTCCATTTCCAAACTGCATCCAAGCATACATACTTTTACAAATATGAATACCTCTATCATTAACCAAATTACAAGTGTTTACTTGGTGTCCATTAGCTTTTAAAATTTGTGCAACCGAATAACCTAATAAGTTATTCCTGATATGTCCTAAATGTAAAGGTTTATTAGTGTTTGGCGATGAGTATTCAACCAATATTTTTTGTCCGCTATGGGTAAATACAAACCCATAATCTTTGTTGGCATAAGTGTCGTTTAAAAACTCATACCAAAACTGATTACTGAGCGAAATGTTTAAAAATCCTTTGATAACATTGAAATCGGCTAACTGCGAACAGTTTGTTTTCAAATATTCGCCTATTTCTTGGGCAGTTTGTTCTGGCCCTTTTTTGCTTTGTTTTAAAATAGAAAAAACTACATAAGTAAAATCGCCATCAAACTCAGGTTTGGTGTTTTCAATTACTATTTGATTATCGAGTAAATCTATTTGGTATAAATGCTTTAAAGCAGCTGCTATTTGGTGTTTCAGTAAGTCTTGAATCATGGTAATATATCTACTGCGAAAATATTTTATTATAATGGTTTTATTGCTATTTATTTTATTAAATAAAAATAGTTTTTACAAGAATTTGCTTTGCATATTTTTCATAAGACCAGAATATGCTTTAGTACTTAGCTATGAGAGTTAAATATACAATAGATCAGTTCCTTAAATTTAAAAATCATAGCAGCACTACGTTTTTCAAATTTAAGGAAACACTGATTTGAAGTAGATTTGACTCGTAATAGATTTTATAATGCATATTTTGGGATTAAATATACTACAATGATTTAATTAGAGTAATTTACAAAGAATAAAAAAATATATTGATAAAATAGGAGACATTTTTTATTTATAATTGCAAAAAAAAATATTTCAATAAATGGAACCTCCGCTTAATTTGCAATTTGTAACCCTTTCATATATTAATTCAAACCTACAATTAGCTGATTGGCCTTCTATACTTGGAAGTGTGATTGCAATTGTGTTATTTATATTAGCTTCAGCTTTATTTTCAGGTTCTGAAAATGCATTGTTTTCATTAAACAAAACTCAAGTTGAAGAGCTAACCGAAGATACATCAAGTACATCAAAAGCTATCAAATATTTAATCAATCATCCTAAAAAATTATTGGCTACTATATTAATTGGTAATACGTTTATAAACGTAGCTATGGTAATGGTTTCAACTGTTTTGCTAGAAATCATAATTGACTTTAAAGTAAATCCTATGTTTGGCTTTTTGATTGAAGTAGTATTTGTAACTTTTATGATTGTATTGTTTGGAGAAGTAATTCCTAAAATGTATGCAGTTCAAAACAATGTAAAGGTTTCGGCTTGGGTGGCAGTTTTTATGTTTTACATGTATAAATTATTTAGGCCTTTGGTATATGTTTTAGAAAACTCTACTTCTATTATTGATAAACGAGTTACCAAACGAGGTCATATTTTAAGTGTAGATGAATTAAGCCA
>JBMOGB010000567.1:0-1957 GCA_049318585.1 Bacteroidia bacterium
CTATGGGCACAGGCAACCGATGCATACACAACTAACAAATCAAAATATTTCAAAGCCGATGATTCATACCGTGATGATATATATTCCATTATCACTTCCAATGAACAATTTCTTGATGTTGAATTTGAACTTGGAGGAATTTTTTCAACACCGCTGGTAGTTGACGGGAGCATAATTTTCACATCTACAGACGGAACGGTGACTTGTTTACGGGTGGTTGGTTCACCGTAAATATAGGTGGGCAACTAGCTGAAAGTGATGTTTGTTGAATTCCCTTAATGAGGTTTTGCTCTTTTCTAGAGCCCTGACAGGGCTCAATTTGAATAACCGGGGGTGAAACCCCCGGACAGGGCCCAAATTATTCCGCCGCCGAAGGTGGCGAACTGTTATGGTTTAATTAGATGAGTAGCGATAGAGAAGCATTTTACATTAGTAAAACTCCAACCTACCAAAATTTAGAATTATGATTCTTTGTTTGCTTAGCCTTCCTCCGAAAAGTTCGCCCCCGTCGGCATAGGCGTCAACTTAAAAAAAAGAAATGGACTATAAGCCTAAGAATAAGTACTTTTAATTTGCAACAAAAAAGGCTTTTCTATGAAGGCGAATAGTCCAAACTCAGGTTCAATAGTAAAAATGTTGGGAAGAATCCCACTGTGTAAGCTATCAAAGGCAAGCGGGTTTTGCAAACGGAAACCAAAAAAAATTACACCAAAGGAATTTATCCTTGGGTTTTTTCTCATGCTTAGTTGTCCCGGCATACATAGTTTCGAACAATGGGCAAATAAAATTGGCCAATTAACAAATAAACTCATATCCAAGCAGGCTTTGTGGAAACGTATGCAACCACAGGTTTTGTTGTTCTTGCAAATGGTTCTTGCCCACGTTATAACAGATTCCATGCGTAAAGTTTTCGAATTTACCGATTCGAAAAAAGTCAAATTGTTTAAGAATATCATCCTTGAAGATGCTACCCATATACAGGTTAATGATAATCTCGCCGATGATTATCCTGGCAATGCAGCTGCCAATCATAAGACCAAGAAAGCCGTGCTAAAATTGCAGGTTTGTTATAACCTGACAAAAGCGAAATTCGAACGATTTCATATCACCAATTTCAGAAAAAATGACCAAAGCTATTCTGAAGAGATATTTGACATAGTGAAATCAGGAGATTTGCTGATTCGGGATTTAGGATATTATGTTTTGTCGGTATTCCAAAATCTCCAGAATAAGGGAGTCTCTTATATTAGTCGGTTTAGAATAAAAACCAACGTGTATTTACATAAGGATGATGATAAACCAATTGATTTAACCAAAATGTTGAGTAAGAGAGGAAGCTTAGATATAAGTGTTTTTCTGGGAGTCAAGGATAGACTTCCGGTACGACTTGTTGCATTGCCAGTGGAGGAATCAGTAGCTTCAGAACGCAGGCGGAGAGCCAGATTGGATCAAAACAAACGAAATGAAATGGCAAAAGATAAGTTGTTTTTGTTAGGGTGGGAATTGTTTATTACCAATATTGAAAAGGAAAAACTGACAGCCTCAGATATTGCGGCATTCTATTTCTTGCGATGGCGGATAGAGATAATATTCAAGTGTTGGAAGAGTTGCATGAAAGTAGAGCAAGTCCCCATCGGATGTAACAAAATCCGGCTTGAAGCGTATATATACTGTGTATTGATTTTTGTCATTCTG
Organism: Bacteroidia bacterium; assembly: GCA_049318585.1. GTDB lineage: Bacteria > Bacteroidota > Bacteroidia > UKL13-3 > UKL13-3 > JAAFJM01. The sequence goes on from JBMOGB010000567.1 coordinate 1,696, forward strand.
TTACAGGTTAACGCCTACCGGTACTATGTTGGAATTAAAACAGAACAGAAAAAAAAGAATAACGATGGTTATATAAGTTTGATGAAATTAACAAAGTTTTTTGCAGATAATATAAATAACATAATTCTTGAGAATTATTCTAAAAATTCCCGATCTCAAAGACTTCTCGAAGAAAGAATAATCTACTATTGTCGCTATGATGTACGAACTGATAGACTAAATTTTCAACAAAGATGTCTTATTTAAGTTGACGCCTATGCCC
>JBMOGB010000568.1:0-1953 GCA_049318585.1 Bacteroidia bacterium
TCTGGTTCTTGAACAGTGCTCAATGCTTTTAAAACATCTTCTTTATTTATCATTTTTCTGAAACTTATTTGGTGCAAATAAATGCTTTTTATTGACTAATTTTATTGTGATTTTTGAAACTTATTATTGTGACTTGGTTATAAAACATAAAAGTATGTTCGTAAAAAACAATCTTCTAAGTGATTAGAAAAGGATTCCCAACTATAAAAAATTGAACCACATAGGAACATAGAAAACATAGTTTGCAAGCTCTCATTTCTATGTTCCTATGAGGTTTTTATTCCTTCATCAAATAATTTTAAAAAAGAGATTGCTTCTCACGCTAAAGCGTGATCACAATGACGAGTGCTGAAAAACGTCATTGCGAGGCACGAAGGAATCTCTTAAATGATTGGAAAAGGATTTCCAACAATAAAAAATTGAACCACATAGTTACATAGAAAACATAGAATTATCACTTTTTTGGTTACCTTTCTTACAAATTTCAGAAATTTATAAAGCATTACACAAAGACATTGGTGTCTGATAAGAAAATTTCAAGTTCGAGGCTTGCGAAGCTAGAAAAATGGGAGTTTACTTTTGTGTAAATGACCATTTTTATAGCGAGCATAACGAAGAAATTGGATTTTCTTGCAGACAATATTTACAAAAATTCAAATCCTATATCCGTTCTAAAATACTTCCCTTCAAAGCTAATATTTTCGGATGTTTTCATCGATTTTGAAACAGCTTCGCTCAATGAATTCCCTAACGATGTAACTGCTAAAACTCGTCCGCCATTGGTAACTATTTCGTTATTATTATTCAATGCTGTACCTGCATGAAACAACATGGAATTATTTGTTGATTCCAAGTTTGTCATGAGTTTTCCTTTTTCGTAATCACCAGGATAACCAGCTGATACCAACATAACTGTAGCAGCATGTTGAGTGCTAATTTTCAATTCTGTTTCATGTAATTTTCCTTTGGCAGTAGCCACCATTAATTCTACAAAATCTGATTCAATTAAAGGCAAAACAGTTTCAGTTTCAGGATCACCCATTCGACAATTATACTCAATAACAACAGGCTCCTCGCCTACTTTTATTAAACCAATAAATATAAATCCTACATACTTTATGTTTTCGTTTTTAAGTCCGCTAATGGTTGGTTCTATAATTTTGGTTATGACCTTTTGCATAAAAGCATCATTAGCAAAAGGAACTGGAGAAATAGCGCCCATTCCACCGGTGTTTAAACCAGTTTCGCCCACTCCTATTCGTTTATAATCTTTTGCTGTTGGCAATATTTTATAAGAATTTCCATCGCTTAAAACAAAAACCGATAATTCAATTCCAGTCAAAAATTCTTCAATCACCACTTTGCTGCTTGCTGCACCAAACTTTTTATCACTAATCATTTGTTGCAATTCACTGGTTGCTTCTTCCAAATTTTGGCAAATCAAAACTCCTTTTCCAGCTGCCAATCCATCGGCTTTTAGCACAATTGGCATTTTTTGAGTTTTTAAGTATTCAATTCCTTCGTTTAAATTATCGCTGGTAAAAGTTTGGTAAACAGCCGTTGGAATATTGTTTTTATACATAAAAGCTTTGCTCCAATCTTTGCTGGCTTCCATGGTTGCTCCCATTTTATCGGGGCCAATAAACAGGATATTTTTTAAATTTTCATTGGCTTCAAAATAATCGCGCATGCCTAATACCAATGGTTCTTCAGGACCAACTACAACCAATTCAACATTATTTTCGATGCAAAACTGACCAACGGTTTCAAAATCATTTGGATTCATTTTTACGTTTTTTCCAAATTCAGAAGTTCCTGCATTGCCAGGGGCAATAAAAAGTTGGTTACATAAAGTGCTTTGCGACAGTTTAAAAGCAAAAGCATGCTCACGTCCGCCAGCACCAATCAATAAAATATTCATGTGGGCAAATATATCATTTCAAAAATGTTTTT
>JBMOGB010000569.1:0-1952 GCA_049318585.1 Bacteroidia bacterium
ATTATGCCTTATGCTTTGCAAATGCAACAATGTATAGCTAGCATTTGTAATATTGAAATAAATGACATTAGTATAAAAGCTACAACCAACGAAACCATGGGTTTTATTGGCCGTGAAGAAGGAATAGTAGCTTATGCGGTGGTTTTACTTTTAGTAAAATAAATTTACTAAAATGGAGAATTGGAAACAAGAAAACAATAAACTAACTAAAACTTTTATCTTTATAACTTTTGTTGAAGCTATGGCTTGGATGGTTAAAGCATCTTTTGAAATTGAAAAACTAAATCATCATCCTGAATGGACTAATGTTTATAATAAAGTACATGTTTGTTTAACTACACATGATGCAGGAAATACCATCACAGAAAAAGACAAACAATTAGCAGAAATTTTAGATTTAGTATAGTATAATTTTAGTTTTTATTGAGCTACAATTCTACTAATTTAAAACCGCTTCCATGAATGTTTTCGATTGCAAGGCTATCATCTTCTTTGATTAGTTTTCTTACTTTGTTAATATAAACATCTAAATTTCGGGCAGTATAAAAATCGTTTCTTCCCCAAACATGTAAAAGCATATTTGCCCTTGGCAATAAAGCATTTTTATTTACTATCATAAGCTTTAACAAAACGGTTTCAGTATTGCTTATTTTTTTATTAATACCATTTACTTTTATTGAATTGTTTACAGTATCAACCACCGTTTTTCCAATAGTAATAATTTCATCTTTGGCTGCTAATTCAGTATCGGGTTTTGAAGTACTTCGTTTCAAAACCGCTTTTATTCGTGCTAACAACTCAGGAGTGCTAAAAGGTTTTGTAATGTATTCATCGGCACCAATTTCAAAACCTAATAATTTATCGGCTTCAGAAGAGTTGGCTGTTAAAAAAATAATTGGAATATGCTGGTCTTTTATTCTAACATGTTTGGCTAATTCAAAACCACTCATTTTAGGCATATTTACATCAAAAACACAAAGATCGAAACGCTCGTTAATAAAAGAGCTTAGGCCTTCTTCGCCATCTTTGCAAAGCCTAACAGAATAATCTTCTAAGCGTAAAGTTTCTTTAATTAAAAAACCTAAACTGGTTTCGTCTTCTACCAAAAGAATGTGTATGGGTTGTGGTTTTATCATGGTTTTATTTTTTTACGAATGTATCAATACTTAAAAAATTCTTGCTGTCCATTTTTAAAAATTAAGTTATTTTTATGATAAAGTATTTAAAACGTCATTTTGATAGAACTATTTTTAAAAATTCAAAACCATTACAAAACTGCTGCGGCTATGTTTTTTGAAATGCAACTTATGAAGAAAAAGCGGTTTTTTATATCAAATTTATTTGCAGGACTTGGTACCTATTCCACTTCCTTTAAAAACCGTGTATTAAATATGAAGTCGAGATCTCTATTTAGTATCCTTATTTTATTATTCAAACTCAGATTGCTATTTAACCCAAAATAACAAACTCCTTTGCTGTGCCGCAAAGGAGTTTATTTATTATTAAATACAAGGAAGTTGCCTGTATTTGTATTGGTTAACGCACTACACTCATACTCCTCGTTTGGCTCACTGTGCCATCTACAATAATGGAATAATAATAGATTCCATTGCTTAGTGCGCCTCCATCTATTTGTATTTTGTCAATTGGTTTATTTAGTTTTTGGGTAAATAATGTTTGACCTAATACATTGGTAATTCTTAGTTCAGCATTGGTATAATTTTGCCAAATTTCATAATCAATGATGGTAGAGTTATTGAAAGGGTTTGGATAGTTAGATAGGTTGATAGGTTGAGTAGTTAATAAGTTAATAGGTTTTGATGTAGCTTGTTTTGAAACTTGTTCATTGGTTGGATTAGTTTCATAAAAAGCAGGCTGCTTTTTGGTGTATAATGTTCCACCTAAATGCAATGAATCAATTCTTACTGTATCGCAATAGGTGAAAGTGCTAC
>JBMOGB010000570.1:0-1946 GCA_049318585.1 Bacteroidia bacterium
TTTATTGCAAGATGCTAAAAGATGGAAAAAATCAATGATGTTAAAAGAATACATTGATTATATGGAAAAGCAAAACATAGATTTACCGGAAAAAGCTGAATGGTTAATATGGGCAAAAGCAAAATCCGATTGGTACGATCCAACCATCAATTCGTATGATGAGCTTTTAGATGATTTCGATCAGAATAAATTATAACTAGTTAACATTTTAAAAAATAGAAATCCCTTTTTAAATCTTTTTTAATTACAGCCCAACTGCAAGCACACCCTCCATCTTTTCCAAATTTGCCCCCACAAGATTTCAGCCATGCTTTTGTTGGGCTGTCAGATTTGTGATGTTAGAAGTTTGAGTCAACGCTATTTTACATAACACGGCACTATAGTACGCCTATTTTCAAAGGAATATAATATTTTATCGGCGTCCTATAGTAGTATTATGCAAAATATCTATGAGAAGATTTAGCCAGCCCCTATCGGGTCTGCGGCAGGCTCTCGCCTGCAAGGTATGTTTCACATAAGTAGATTATTTTTTATTGATTTATAGGTATGCTACGCATAATTTTAATTATTGATTTGAAGATTTAGAAGCCATACGCAGCGTATTATGATATACAGTTAAAGCCCATTTCCTTTCGGTGCGTTGCTATCGCAACACGAGCCTTCAGTCAATGCGCTTTTGAGTATTACAAGAAGTTTCAGAAAATTTAGCATATCAAATACCCTGCTTTATTGCACCACAAGAAGTTTTAGTAGCTTCGCCACCCTGATAGAGCAATCCCACCCTACATAAAAAAATAAAGCCGCAATAGTATTTAATTTTATTTGCCTTGACCCTCACTTCGCTTTCATTCATTTCACTCCTCATTGCATTCAATTCAGCAGCGTATTTTTGCTATACAGTTAAGCATATTGGCTGCCCTGACCCTCATGCTTCGGGTCAGTCATCCAATACGCTTTTAGTATTTTTAGAATTACAAGTCAGACAAGCATAGCAAATACCCTGCTTCTTTCATTCCATTCGCTCGTTCCATTCATTACAGCTACGTTCACGCCAAGCCAAACTATTAATGCAGGAATTGCCGCTATATTTTTTTCCCACCGCACCCAACCTGTTACATCCAACCTCCCTGACATAAGAAAAATCCACGTCCATACTTCACAACAACAAATCCCACCCGCCAGAACCACTTCATCTCGCCCCACCATCCACCGTGCCCTTTATCATATATTGATTTATTGAAATATATTTGTTTTGAAGTTATAAAAAAAGCCTGCAATTTTTCAACTACAGGCTAAAGTTCCAAAAACTTTCTATTTTTCCATGTTAGTGTGGGGACACTCATTTATAATTCAACAAAAATAATATTATTTTACAAAACACTAAAAAAAATTTCAACTTTATATTGAACCTACTTTCATCAACCTTTTTCCTGGCACATAATTCTTATACAAAGCCACATACCTCAGCGGATCAAGCAAATGATTTAACTTATCTATCGGTACATTTAAACTTCTACCATCCCTGTCCAAAGCCCACACATACCCCTTCAACTCCCTGATTAAGTTTTCGCTACCTCTGACTACATGAATTTTATACCTTTTCAGAATATCAATTCCATTCCTTATTGAATCACTTCCTTTTATTGCTCCCTTTATCGAAAACCCTTCCCTATACAATTCTTGTATGCTTTTAGGTTCAGCACTATCCGCAATTAACAAATGATGATCTGTCACCCCTCTTTTTCTCAATTCAACTGCAATATCCTGATTGGTTAAACCTTTCTGATAAAGCACTTCCTGTACAAACAATTCATCACCTCTAAAACAAACCTTTACAACACCACTTTCATCATTTGAGTAACCAAAATCCAGTCCGAAATAAATAACCTCCTCATTCGGAAAGCTATCCACTACATCCCAGTTATTAAAAATCAAGCCTTCAAGCA
>JBMOGB010000571.1:0-1945 GCA_049318585.1 Bacteroidia bacterium
AGTAATTTTGACTTTTTATGCAAAAAAACCATTTAGAAATTGCTTGCTTTAACATTGAATCTGCTATGATTGCGCAGCATGCCGGTGCTAATAGAATAGAGTTTTGTGCAGAAATGAATGTGGGTGGAATCACCCCAAAATTGGAAGATTTTATGTTGTTGAAATCAAAAATTCATATTCCAATTTTTATAATGATTCGTCCAAGAGGTAGAAATTTTATTTATTCAAACGATGAATTTGAACAAATGAAAAACGATATGTTAGAGTTTAAAAATGCAGGTGCTGATGGATTTGTTTTTGGAATATTAACCGAAAATAATGAAGTAAATTTCATTCAAAACAAAGAATTAGTTGATATTGCAAATCCTTTACCATGCACCTTCCACCGAGCATTTGATGATACAAATAATCAAATGGAAGCTTTAGAAATATTGATTGAATGTGGATTTACAACAATACTTACTTCAGGAAATGCTAAAAATGCATTGGAAGGATTAGCTGTTTTAAAAGCGGTAGCTTTAAAAGCAAATCATAAAATTTGCATCATGCCGGGTGGCGGTGTTCGTGCTCATAATATTGAAATATTGAAAGAAAATATTTCTACCAATTGGTTTCATTCATCTGCTGTTTTACAAAACGAAACGGCCAATATGGATGAAGTTTTCATGCTAAAATCCAAACTAAATTGAAGCAATTAAGCACACTTTTTATAGCTTTTATTGGGTTGCCAATGTTGGCAATTTCTCAAACTTCAACTAGAGATTTTTCGAAAGAAAAATGGCAGTTTAAAAATACCCAAGAAAACAATTGGTTTCCAGCTAAAATTCCCGGAACAGTTCACACAGATTTATTTGAAAACAAAATTATTCCAAATCCTTTTACTGGCAACAACGAAAAGCTTCTACAGCATATTGAACGAGAAAATTGGGAATATCAAACTGAATTTATTATTACTAAAACTGAATATCAAAATGAACAAATAGAACTGAATTTTGACGGTCTAGATACCTACGCAAAAATATTTGTAAACGACACTTTAGTTTTAACTACTAATAACATGTTTCGTACTTGGAATTTGGACGTAAAAAGATTTCTGAAAATTGGCAACAATCAATTGAAAATTATTTTTGAATCTGCGGTAAATAGGGGAGAAGTGGAATCAAAAAAATTAACTTACGAATTACCAGGAAACGAAAAAGTTTTTACCCGAAAGGCGCAGTATCATTACGGTTGGGATTGGGGTCCACGATTTGTAACTTGTGGAATATACAAAGCAATTCAACTTCATTTTTGGAATCAAGCCAACATAAATCATGTGCAGTTTATCCAAGAAAAACTCACAAAAGAATTGGCAATAATTCAATTTAAAGTGGAAGTAAATTGCAGTCAAAAAGGGAATTATGGTTTTGGAATTTATAATTCAAAACCAAGTCGTGATTTACCACTGTTTAAAGATACTATTATTGAATTGCAAAAAGGAATAAACACTGTTTTATTAAATGCTAAAATTCACAATCCTGAACTTTGGTGGACGCATAATTTGGGTAAACAAAATTTATATTATTATACGATTGTCTTAGAATCAGCTGGCAAAAAAATTGATTTAAAGCATGTAAAATTTGGGTTGCGAACCATTGAATTAGTTCAGGAAAACGACAGTTTAGGGAAATCATTTTTGTTTAAATTAAATGGCATTCCAGTTTTTATGAAAGGCGCCAATTATATTCCTGAAGATAATTTTTTACCACGCGTTCCATTTTCAAAAACCAAACAATTAATTGCTGATGCCAAAGCTGCAAACATGAATATGCTGCGCGTTTGGGGTGGTGGGGAATATGCGAGTGATTATTTTTATCAATTATGTAATGAAATCGGCATATTGGTTTGGCAAGATTTTATGTTTGCTTGCGCCATGTATCCGGGAGATTCGGCTTTTTTGGAAAAT
>JBMOGB010000572.1:0-1933 GCA_049318585.1 Bacteroidia bacterium
CAAAAAACACTGTTTCAAGAAAAACAAACCATTATAGAAAACTGTCTTTTTGGGGTGGATATAAACCCAAATTCAGTAAAAATATGTAGGCTGCGTTTGTGGATTGAACTACTGAAAAATGCGTATTATAAAACTTCTGTCAGTTCGAGCGAAGTCGAGAAAAAAGAACTAGAAACCTTACCCAATATTGATATCAATATAAAATGTGGGAACAGTTTAATAAGCAGGTTTGCCTTAGATGCCGATTTGAGTAAGGCTTTGAAAAGTATCAAGTATGATATCAATTCATACCGAGGTTTTGTTCAAAGTTATAAAAATGAAAAAAGCAGAGATGCTAAACGTGGACTTTCAAAAATTATTGATAGCATAAAAAGTGATTTTAGAACTGAAATATCCAAACAAGATCCAATTCAATTAAAGGTAAATAAAGCTAGTGGTGAATTACTTACTTTACTTAGTCAAACTAGTTTACTTGAATTAAGTGCAAAGGATAAAAAAGAAAAGAAAGAAAAGCAAAATAAACTTGAAGAAGTTATAACAAAACTTAACACTGAAATAGACGAAATAAAGAACAATGTTATTTATAAAAATGCTTTCGAATGGCGTTTTGAATTTCCTGAAGTATTAAGCAATAAAGGCGAATACCTTGGTTTTGATTTAGTAATTGGAAATCCGCCTTATATTAGGCATGAAGAAATTAAACATTTAAAACCACAACTTGAAAAGGACTTTAGTGTTTATAATAGCAGTGCTGATTTGTTAACTTATTTTTTTGAATTAGGCCACAAAATTTTAAAGGACAAAGGTGAATTATCATTCATAGTTTCAAACAAGTTTTTCAAAGTAAGTTATGGTGAAAAACTGCGTAATTTTATTATTCAAAACACTTTAGTAAATACCATTATTGATTTTGATAAACTAAATGTGTTTGATGAAGCTACTGTAAAAGCTGCAATCGTTCAATTTAGTAAAATAAAAACAGCTAGTAATTTTATATATCTTGATGTACAAGATATGCCAGACAATTTAGAAAAAACTATAACTGCAAAAGCAAAAGATTACGAACAAAACCTTTTTACTGGTGGCGGACAATGGATTTTTCAAAGTGAAGAAAAATGGAAAATATTTCATAAAATAAGTAAACATGGAGTAGCTTTAAGTGATTGGGATTTGAAAATTTACAGAGGACTTTTAACAGGTCTAAATGAAGCATTTTTAATTGATGAAGCAACTAAAAACAACTTAATAAAAGAGGATAAATCTGCTGCAAACCTAATAAAACCATTGTTTAGAGGAAGAGAAATAGAAAAGTACAATGCTGAATTTCAAAAAACATATCTAATTTTTATTCCAAAAGGATATACCATAAAAAGAAATTTACCTAAGAACAGTCCGCATTTTGTTGAAGAGCCATCACCAAGATATGGAAATATGGAATTTGATGATGCTTGGAATTGGATGGAAATGAATTATCCTTCAATTGCAAAACATTTATTATCGTTTAAATTAAATGCAGAAAAGAGACAAGACAAGGGCGATTATTGGTGGGAGCTTAGGGCCTGTGACTATTATAAAAAATTCGAAGAGCCAAAATTGATTTGGAAAAGAATTGGTTCAAAACTCCGTTTTTGTTATGATGAAAGTGGAACTTATACTTTAGATAGCACGTGTATAGCCACTGGTTCTCATTTAAAATATTTAGTGGGTGTTTTAAATTCAAAATTGATAGACAATGAACTGAATCGTTTTGCGCCAAAAACAGGAACTGGAGATTTGATTATAAGCGTTCAAGCTTTATCGCCTTTACAAATACCTATTCCAACAGAAAAACAAGAAATGGAAATGATTAAATTAGTAGATAAAATCATACTACAAAAGCAACAAAACCAAGATACCAAAAAGCTAGAAGCAGAAATAGACCAAATGGTTTATA
>JBMOGB010000573.1:0-1932 GCA_049318585.1 Bacteroidia bacterium
ACAGCTGCAATAATAAGCACAACTGCTAAAATTTTATTTAAAAAACTACTGTTCATTTTCTTTGCACCCAAATAGGAACCTGCTAATCCACCAATTAATGCAAGCAACAACATCAATATCATTTCGCTTTTAAATTCAAATCCTTTTGAAAACAATCCAGCTAAGCCAGCCAATGAATTTACGAATATAAACAATGCAGAAATAGTTGCAGTTTGTTTCATATTTCCCCAGTGTAAAAGCAATATGATTGGACTTAAAATTATTCCTCCACCAATGCCAATCATTCCTGAAAACAAACCAATGGCAGCACCAATTAAAAGTGCTAAGTATATATTTTGCTTTGCAATAAATTCCTTTGTTTGAAACTTTACACCTAAAAGTTTTACTACCGAAAAAAGTAAAAGTACGGCTAATATTTTTTTATATAAACCAGCATCTACAGTTATAAATCCACCAATAAATGCTGCAGGGATTGATGCCAATGCAAATGGCCAAAATAAATTCCATTTAAAAAATCCGCTTTTGTAATACTGAATAAATGCAATGAGCGATACAAAAATATTTAACAATAAAGCTGTTGGTCGCATGGTTTCGGGTGCAAATGAAAAATAGGCCATTAATGCCAAATAACCGCTCGCACCTCCATGTCCTACTGATGAATACAGGAATGCAACTAAAACCAACAACGCATAAAACAGTAGGAGGGAAGCTGTCATTTTCTAAACTAATTTAAAAGAAATACTTCCACTAAATCGCCTTTATTAAACTCTGTTTTATCTTCATCAAGTTGAACAATACAGTTTGCATAAGCAAACGAACTCATTAAAAACGATTCTTGTGCTTGAAGAATAGTAACCTTGTTTTCTAACATTTTACCTTTCAGAAAAAATGTTAATCCAGCTTTTTTTGTAAATGAATTTGAAAGTGGTAAAAGTGTTTTATTTTCAATTTTCAAACCCATCATTTTTTTTATAACAGGTGAAATAAATAAGTAAAAACAACTCAATAATGCCGATGGATTTCCGGGCAAACCAAAAATTATGGTATTGTTTATTTTGCCAAAATAAAGTGGCTTTCCTGGCTTTTGTTTTACTTTATGAAATATTTTTTGAACACCACAGTTTTCCAATGCTTTACTTACAAAGTCGTAATCGCCAACAGATACGCCACCCGAAAGAATGATGATATCAAAATGTGGAATGTTTTGTTTTATAACTTGGGTAATTTCTGCTTCATTATCAATTACACTTATTACCTTTTTTGGCTCAATTTTATACTCACTCAAAGCAGCATGTAAACTATAAGAATTGCACTCATATACCTTTCCATTTTCTAAAGTATTTCCGGGTTTATTTAATTCATTTCCGGTAGTGATCACACAAATATTGGGCTTCCTAAAAACTTTTATTTGATCAAATCCTAAGCCGGCTAAATAACCAATAACTCCTGGTGTAATTTTAGTTTTTGCTTCCAAAACAAGGTCGCCTATTTTAGTTTGAAATCCTTGGGTTCTTATATTTGCTCCAATGGTAATTTGGTCATCATTTATAAATAATTTATTGTCAATTACAGTAACTTTTTCTTGAATAACAATGGTGTTGCAACCCAAAGGAACAGGCGCTCCCGTAAAAATACGAACTGCTGAATTTACTAAAAGTGGCTTTGTTGGAAAAACTCCCGCAGGAATTTCGTCTGTTATAGTAAGCGATTTATTTTCGTCTAAATCCTCCATTCTAAAACCGTAACCATCCATAGCCGACTGATCAAAAGGAGGGAAGTTAATAGTTGAAAACATGTTTTCAGCGCTTACCAATCCTGTAGCTTCGTATAAAGGAACAGTGATAGTTTCAAATATATTTGAATGTGTTGCTATTAGTTTTTGTGCTTCTGAAACTGAAATCATGATTTTTTATTTATGCCACAGATTAACAC
>JBMOGB010000574.1:0-1931 GCA_049318585.1 Bacteroidia bacterium
GATTGTATTCTTTTAGTTTGTTTTCAATAATTTGAAACACTTTATTTTTAAGCATATCTGTATCGTCCAAAGTTAAACCTTTTGTTGAAATGGGTTTGTGAATGTATTGAATTGCAGTACCCGGTTTTCCTTCAAATACACCTTGATCGGGCAATACATTCCAGTTTCCAATAATGGTAACAGGTAAAAGATCTATTTGCTTTTCAATGGCCATTCTAAACGGTCCGTCTTTGAATTTTATTAATTTTGGTACTTGATTAGAAATGGTTCCTTCAGGAAAAATAACCAAGCTTCTGCCACTTTCAAAAAAGCGAGTTGCTTTTTTATAAGCTTCGGCTGCTTTTCTAACATTTTTTCTATCAACAGCAATATCAATTGTTCTGAACCAAATGCCAAAAACTGGAATTTCTTCCAATTCTTTTTTTGCCATAAAACTAAAATCTAATTGATTTAATTTTACTGTCAGCGTTACAATATCTAACTGTGATGTATGATTTGGGCAAATGATATACGGTTTTGTTGTATCAAAAGGTTCTTCTATAATTTGAGTCACTTTTACAAAGCCAGTAACCAATAATATTTTGCCCCAAAATCTTCTTATTTTATGACCAAGTGGATAGCGTTTTGGATTACTTAAAGCATATCTAATTAATGGGTATAATGCTGTAAACGATATTACTGTCCAAAGTCCAAACCAAATGGCATAGCTTGTTTTTAAAGGGTTTTTTGAAAATTTCACGATATTTTAATTGTTTGGTTGCATCCAAGTAGAAGGGCTTTTACGCCACTCATTTAATTTATTCAACTCTTCTGGTTTTACAAGTTCTTTTTTTACAGCTAAATCAATTAAAGTTGGGTAGTTACTTAATGATAAATATGGACAATTAATTTTATCAAAAGCATTTTGAGCTTCATCGAAGGCATAAGTGAAAATACTTGCCATACCTAACACATTGCATCCAAAATCTTTTAACGAATCTATTGCTTGAAGGCTACTTTTACCTGTAGAAACCAAGTCTTCAATAACCACCACAGACATTCCTTTAGTAATATCACCTTCTATTTGCTTGCCCATTCCGTGTTTTTTAGCCTCTGAACGAACATAACCAAAAGGCAAGTTTAAAGCATCGGCAACTAAAGCTCCAGGGGCTATTCCTGCAGTTGCAACTCCAATTATTGCATCTATATTCTTAAAATTAGTTTGCACTAAATTGGCTAATTCTTTTTTTATGAAATTCCTAACTTCAACATGTGAAAGGGAAATGCGGTTATCGCAATATATTGGACTTTTCCAACCACTAGCCCAAGTAAATGGTTCATTGGGTTTCAATTTTATTGCATTTATTTGCAAAAGATATTCAGCTATTTTTTCAGCAGCGTTATTGCTTAAATTCATGTTTACAAATGTATAAAATTTTTATAAATGATAAGCCTTTCTTTATTTCAAATTCAAAATTAAATATTGATACTAATATTGATACGGTAGAATTTGATTTTTTAAATTTCGATAATTTGATTCAAAATGCTAAAAGCGAAAGCTTTAATGGTGTATTTCTAGTTTGCGAAAACGAGGAAGATGTGTTTGAGTTATTTTCCAAAAACTTTAAAATAATTGAAGCTGCAGGAGGATTAGTTTTTAATAATAAAAACGAGCTTTTACTGATTGAAAGGTTGGGAGTTTGGGACTTACCAAAAGGTAAAATTGATGCTGGGGAAACCCCTGAAATAGCCGCCATTAGAGAAGTGGAGGAGGAGTGCGCTGTAAATGGATTAACAATTGAAAACTTGGTTTGCAAGAGTTATCATACGTATACTTTTAAAGGAAAAAATGTTTTAAAACGCACGTATTGGTATAAAATGAATTCAACTTATACCGGAATTTTGGTGCCACAATTAGAAGAAAACATTACCAAAGTAGAATGGAAATATTT
>JBMOGB010000575.1:0-1922 GCA_049318585.1 Bacteroidia bacterium
TTGCTTAAATACCAATTGCTAAAAAGGCGTTTCCAAATCAAATTACCTTGTAAATCAAACTTGGCAAACATTACATATTGCGATAAATCATTAGGGTTTTCGCGTTCAGAAACAAAATGGTCAACCAGCGTGTAAAGACTACCATTATAATAATTTAAGGGTTTAATAACCGATAATAATCCTTGAATTTTTTGCCTTTCAGTAAAATATTGCTTATGCCAAATTATGTTTCCAGTTTTATCATCAATTTTTGCAATGGTGCAATACGAAGAATCTCTATGTAAATCAATTGGGATATTACCTTGAAATGCCAATAATGACCCTGATAAATATATATCACCATCGGCATTACTAGCCCACAAATCATCACATAAAAAGGGACTTCCTCTAATCAAATCTTTTTCCCAAAGTATATTACCTAAGGTATCCACTTTAGCATACCAAGCAAAAGCAGAGTCTTGCGCTCCAAGGCTTTCACCATAATATTTAAACCCAGCTAGTAAAAAATTGCCATCTTTAGTTTGTACTACATTATTGGTATAACATCTTTTGTCTTGAAATACCTTACCCCACAATAAATTTCCATTGGTATCCATACACTGCATAGATAATTTAAGTTTGGAAGCTACAAATGAGGTATAATCTGCACAGAAAAAGTATAGTTTGTTGCTTAATAAGGTTCCGGTATTAGTTAATGAAGTATTTTTTTGAAATTTTAACGGAACAATGTTTAACAAATCCAAATTGTTATCTATGTTGCTTAAATAATAATTGTCAAAATTACTTATAGAATCATAAAAACCATAAACCACTTTGTTTTTTGAACTTTTAATGGGTTCTAGTGTTGTCGAGTTTTTTGAATATTGCTTAACAATATTTTCTCCAATTATTTCCCCACTACTATTAAGTTTAAGTAATAGAATTTTTTGATACTTTGTACTATCATTAACCAAAAGATTAACTGTTGTGCCTGTCAATATTATATTGGAATTTTCCTTAAATAAAAAGTTATTGAAACCATCCCAATAATAGTTAAAATCAAACATCCTGGAAAAATAGGGTTGCGCGTGTACTGTTGTATTTAAAAAAATACAAAATCCCATCAATATTATTACTCTCATATCAATTATGGAATTAAAAAAAGGCAGTTCAACTATATTAAACTGCCTTTTTTAATTTTAGTGAGTAATTACTATTTTAGATACAATGTTTAATGTAGCATTAGCTAATTGCACAAAATAAACACCATTACTTAAATTTTGGGTATCTATTTCAATTGTACCATTATTATTGGTCTTTTTTGTAAGTACAATTTTACCTGTTACATCTATTAATGAAATAACATTTTCTTCGGTTGTATTTAAGTTATTTAACCCAATAAAAATACTGTTTTGTGCAGGGTTTGGATATACCGTTAAAGCACTATTGGTATTTTGTTTTTCTTTTTCAGGTGCAGTAGCAGTAATTTTACCCGTTTTGCCTAGTCCTCCTGTGCTTGTAGCACGTTCTATATATACATCGTAGTAATTGCCTTTTACCAAGGTTAATATACCTTTAGCACTTTCGGCTGCACTGCTATTACTTGCTGCTATGGTTAATAAAATTAAATAGATAAAATATTTTTTCATTGTTTTTGTGTTTTTTCAAATATATGAATTATAGCATGTAGAGACAAGGCATGCATTGTCTCTACGTTTTCCCGATCCAAATAAAACACAAGCATTCGTCATGCATCGCATCTCCTTTGTTTGGCAACCAAGTTAGCTAATGGCAAGTAATTATGAATAGCCAAGAAGATGCTTCCAGCATGACGTTTGTTAGTGTTTATTCTATCGTCCATGGTCTATTAGCTATCAACCAACCTTATCTCTCCACCACAAACTTCTTCCCTGCCATTTGTTGTTTATCAGTAGTAATAATTA
>JBMOGB010000576.1:0-1917 GCA_049318585.1 Bacteroidia bacterium
TCTAAATCGTAAATGGTGTCATTTTGTTTTCCATTTACCACATAAAGCAATGAAGTAATTTGAGGGAAAGTTTCCTTCAAATATTCCATTAACGCATTGATTCTATCTTCTTGATTTTCCTTGAAAATTACAATCAACATCCAATCATTTAAACTCGTATTACGCAAAATCATATTGCGCATAAATCCATCTTGGCTACGAGCATTGAAAAATGGATATTCATTTTTCACACAAAAATCTTTAATTGAATTCCTGATTTGATTGTGTAAATCATCCATCAAAAAACATTTATGAACGTCTAATATTTTATCAAATTTTCCGGGAATATGAAAGCCCAAACCTTTGTGTTCTGCTTCACTTAATTCATCTTTATTTTCTAGTGTTTCTAACCATTTTTTATCGGTAAAAGTAAACTCTAACTTGTTACGGTAATGTGTTATTTTTTCAGAACCAATAATATTTTCTGGAGTTGGAAAAGGAAATTTACCAATTCGTTCAAATGCATCAATTACTTGCTGTTGCTTATATTTTAACTGAATTGGATAACTCATGTGCTGCCATTTACAACCACCACAAGTTCCAAAATGCTCACAAAAAGGTTCCACTCTTTCTACCGAAGGAGTTATCATTTTATGAATTCGTCCAAAACAAAAGCTTTTCTTTTTGTTATGTATAAATAAATCAACTACATCGCCAGGAACTGCAAAATCAACAAAAATTACTTGTCCTTCATGCTTAGCAATGGCTTTACCTTCGCTGCCTGCACTTAATATTTCAATGTTTTCTAAAACGTATGGTTTAAATTTTCTCTTGCTCAATTTTGTATTTTTTAGCCACAGATTTCACAGATTACACTGAATTTATAAAATAGGTGTTTGTTAAATAATGGCTGCAAATAACAGCATTTTAAACCTATTTCATAAAAAAAAGTTCAACCAAATAAATGATTGAACTTTGGTAGTTTTTAGCCACAGATTACAATGATTACAATGAAATGTAATAGAAATAAGTGGAGGAAATTTATATCCGCAAACAACAGTTTTTAAAGATATTTGCACCAAAAAATTTGAAATAGAAATTGGTGGAACATATAAAAAAACTTAATTTTTAAACTTTCAACAACTAACAAATGGTGTGCTGAAAAACTGCAAAAAATTTCAAATCAAAAAACAAAAGCGTATTTATATTAATCCTTCTGGAAGTTTAAGGTAAATGGTTTGTTTTTCGTGGTCTATTTCATCCATAAACTCATCCACAGCTGGAATAAGTACTTCATTTAATTGGTGGGTGGTTTGAAACATTATCTGGCCTGGCATTTCAATAATATCTTCTAAAACGCCAATATTACCTAAGGTTAAATCTATTAAAGTATAACCAATAATGCTTTCGTCTATTTGTTTTTTGCTTTTAACAGCCTTGGTTGAATAATAGAAAATATTCCTACCAATAAACGTTTGCGCATCTTCTACCGTGTTGTAATCACGCAGTTTTACAAGGTATTCGTTGGGAACTAATTCCCTACATTGTTCCATAAAAAAAGGAACAGGCTTCTGATTGAATTCAATCATTACCCATTCCTTTTGTTTCAATTTTTGATTAGCTTCAAGCTTTAATTCGCCTGATGTACCGTGGGTTTTACCAACAGAACCAACTATAATGAAGTCCTTTAATTGTAACGACTTCATGTTAAAAATTATACTTCTGGAGTTTCTTCTGTTGTAGCTACAACTTCTGCAACAACCTCTGGAGCAGCTTCTACTACTGGAGTTGCTACAACTTCTGCTTCAACTTCAGGAGTTGCTATTACTTCTGCAACTACTTCTGGTGTTGCTTCAACTTCTGCAATAACTTCTTCTTCTACCACTTCAGCAACTGGATTAGCAGCAGCATCTAAAGCAGCTTGCTTTTCAGCAATTT
>JBMOGB010000577.1:0-1912 GCA_049318585.1 Bacteroidia bacterium
AAATAATATAATAAGTTAATAAAGTTAAAACTATTGAAAAGAAAATTGAAATTACAGTTAAAGAAATTGATAAAGTATCAGAGTTATCTTTACAACAATTAAAAAAGAAATTCATAATTTTATTTTTAAACAAAGCGGGCAAAGCCCGCCTTGTAAGTTAATATTACTTTTTAATTATTTTAAATGTCTGTTTTGCATTATTACCAATGCTGAACAAATAAATGCCACCCGATAAATTACCAAGTTCTATGGTTGATTTTTCTGCGTTTAGTTTTCCTGATAATACAACTTTTCCAATCTGGTCGGTTATCGTATACGTTGAACCTAAGAGGTTAGTGTTAATCTGAACATTTATCTGGCTATTGGCAGGGTTTGGGTAAATATAGACTGTTTGATTATTTATTTCCCTAATCCCAAGTGAATTATCAACATATATTTTTTGAACTACAGCATTCTTATTGATATACATATTAAAACTTAATGTATCTGATGCATTGCAGGTAAATGGGATTCGCATAATTGTTGAGTTGTTAATGGGTGCAATTGCAGCACACAATCCAATTTTGTAAGTACTTCCGGCTATATTAAATGCACTTAACATATTCGCATTTATAGCTGTGGGTGTTGATAATGTGACATTAAAGCCATTAATTGTTGAAATATTTAAGCCAAATAAATCCCCAGTTGATTTAAAAACCAGTTCATTATTTTCTTGAGTAATTGAAATAAAAGCAATTGGATTTTCTAAGGATTTGGAACCTACAGGAAAAGTAGTAATTAAGCCAGCGGAATATTGAAGGATTAAGGAAGCGTCATTTGCAGTAATTGTATCTGTTCCATCCACGTTAGCTACTAAATATCTCCAGTTAGTCCAGGGTCTTGGTGCTGTTATTGGCAAAGGATTAAGTCCCACAGAATACTGCAAAGCCAGAGCTGCATCATAAGCCTGAACATGCGTATTTGTATCAATATCACCATACAAACCTATTGCAGAATAGTTGCCAGTATGAGTATTAAAAATAGTATCTGTATTATACAGAAAATTTGAAATACTTAACTGAGAAGTCCCAATTTGTAAAGGTTGGAAATTAAGCTTCAAAATATTACCTTTTCCTAAAATCGGAGTAGATTTCATATAGCTGATTATAAGTTTACCTGAAGTTGAACTATTTACTGTAACATTTCCGCCACTTGCAATTGTACCGATAAGGTTTGAGCTTAGATATTGCAATTTAGCTGCATTATATGTAACATTAAATTGATAAGAAATAACATTGTTTGAAGTTGTTAAAGTTGTTGTATTTCTAACCGGTATTTCTATTGTGTTACTTATATGAGAAACTGTATCAGGAATAACTATAGTATCTTGAATTGAAGTTTGTGTACCTAGATATAAAGCAGTAATTTCTGTTTGGGTTAATGCACGATTCCAAAAACCAATATCATCAATTAATCCATTATAATAAATTTGCTGATTCCAACCACCACCCATGCCAAAATATAAATTCCCTGCCCCATTTCCAGTACTACAAGAAGAATTATACACTCCAGTATTTACTAAAATACCATCAACATATGTTTTACTACCATTAGAAGCGTTTGCTACATACGCAAAATGATGCCAGTTATTGTATAGACTTGTTGTAACACAGGATCCTTGAAGAGGATTACAGGTACCTCCTAAATTTGATATTCCAAAAACTATTTGATCTGTATTGTAAAGAACACTTGCATATTCAAAATCAGTAGTTATACCATATTTGCAAATTATTCCACAACCAGTATTTATTGTTGAATTAATTTTTGCCCAATAAGATATTGTATAATTAATATTTGTGAATGATAATAAATTATTATCTATGATACTCCCCAAAATTAGGACACAAAGTTAAGATAAAAGTAGTACTTTTAA
>JBMOGB010000578.1:0-1908 GCA_049318585.1 Bacteroidia bacterium
GCCTCCGGCTTCAATGCATAAACCAACGAAGATGATCCAGGAAACAATCTTTACGGCCGTAAATACGAAGTTGTTTGTTTTTGACATAAATGTTAAGTGTTTAAATTATTCTGCAAATATAATATAAAATTATTGATAAACAATAAATATAAATTTATATACAATAAATAATTGACTAATACTGAAATATTGATAAGTAGTAGTTTTAGTTATGTCGTCCTTTAACGATGATCGCTAACGTTTGCAAATTGGTTGCGTTTGGGAGCTTGAAACAGCTTTCTTGTCCCTCGATATAAAGCTACTTAAAAGCGTTGAAATTCCCAAAACATCATCAACCCCTCCGCAATTAATTTGCTGTTAGTGGTTCTTTGTTTATTCAATATTCTTCGTCATATAACCATTTTCAAGTTCTACCAAGTCAAGTTTAATAAATTCTTGAAGGTGTGTTGAACACAAATGGTCATTAAACGACGGTTCGTCTTTAAAGCATTCCCAAAGAATTATTTTTGTCGGGTCATCTTTCACTTGTTTAATGTCAAATGAAATGTTTCCCCTTTCTAAAAGGGTTAGGTTTCTTAGTTTTTTAAGTTCAGAAATTGCGAAATCAATATTTGTCGGGTCTTTTATTTTAAAAATTCCTGTCGAATAAAATCGCTCTTCTGATTTTGTTGGCTCAATTAAGTCCCAGAGGTTACCAAATAAATCCTCAAAAACTACCACTTTCCCATACTCTTCTATACTTGGTTCTCTAACTATTTTAATGTTGTTGTCAATCAGATTCTGGTAGTCTCTTTTAAAGTCGTCAGTATGTAGGAACAGAAAAACTCTTCCACCTGTTTGGTTTCCAATTCTGCTTTTTTGTTCTTCATTCGCGCCCTTGGCTAGCAATAACGAACACTCATTCGCACCTTTTGGTCTCACCAAAACCCAACGTTTTTTATCTGGAAGTATGGTGTCTTCTATGAGTGTAAAATGTAATTTCTCTGTGTAAAATTCCATTGCTTTGTCATAGTCGTCAACTACAACTGCAATATGAGTTAAATTCTGTTTCATTCTGTGTTGATGTTCTATTTCGAGTTTTTACAATGACTGCAAACGGTTGGTGGTATAAAAAGTTGCAAATGGATGGCGATTTCCCTATCAAGCTACTCAAAAGTTGAAGCGTGCTACAACCTTTGAAAAGACTACTGTCCCGGCAATTTTTTATATTGCATGGTATGCCTTTGCTTTTTTTATTTTTCGATCGCTTTGAAAAATTCTCTCAATTTTTCTTCGTCAAGATGTCCATTAGTACGAACGCCACTGCACAAGTCCAGGGCAAATGGTTGAACTATTTCAATGGCCTGTCTGACATTATCTTTGTTTAGGCCACCAGCAAGAAAAATTGGAATTGGTATTGATTTTCTGATTTCCCGGCTTAATTCCCAATTATGTGTCCGACCTGTTCCTCCTAACTCTTTAATTGACAAATTTGGGTTTCCGCTGTCCAGTAAAATTGCGTCAACGTATTTTGATATTTTAATGGCTTCTTTTACCGAGTTGTCGTCAATAACGTGGATGACCTGCACCAATTTTACATTTGGTAACTCTTCACGAAGCAAGTCATACTCTTGCTTTTCTAACTCGTCCACAATTTGAATAGTCGAAGTTTGAACTCGTTTGTAATGAGCAATAATGCCTTGTGGTTTCGTTTCGCTTGTCAGCAAAAAAGTTGATATAGGGGGTGGAACTGTTTTGGCGATTTGGTAAATGAGTTCATCTCCTATTACGCCTGGCCCACTTGGCATATATCCGACCAAACCCAATGCAGAAGCACCATATCCAATGGCAATTCTCGCTTCGTCAATACTACTAATACAGCAAATTTTTACTCTTGGTCGTGTCATAGTATTCTGTTTAGGAGTCTCT
>JBMOGB010000579.1:0-1903 GCA_049318585.1 Bacteroidia bacterium
TGGCAATTGCTTTTAGCCTTTGTTAGTGGCTGGTGCGGTAAATTAAACGAAAATGAAAATAGAATTGAAAGATTTAGAAGTAGGAAACAAAGTATGGTGTGGTGGTGATAGCGGATTTTGCCACAATTACATTGAAAAGGTTGAAAAAATTGACTGGAAATTTGATGAAGATACTGGAGAAAAATACAAAGTTATTATTTTGAGTTGCGATAGAAAATTTGACAGTAGAAATGGAAGTCCAATGACACCACCAACAGCATACTATCTTATGGCAACGGAGCAGTAGCACTTGCCACTAACGGTTACAGATATGTTTAGTTTTTCTGATATTTATATATAAAATAAAATTATGAGCAAAGAAATGAGAAAATACATAGACACATTTAAACAACGATTGACCGAATCAGAAAAATTGAATATATCTGATGTTATGGTTAGTACTTTTAAGATTGGTGATAAATTTATTGACATCAACTCAAATAATGATGAAGTTTTTACTGTCAGTAAAGTTGATGGTAATGGTGTTTATGATAAACACGGATGGTATAGATTGTCAAAAAATTGTAAGAAGGTAGGATAGTATTAACCATAACGGCTGCGTGTATGAAACGTAATGGATTAGAAGCACTAAACTTTAATTAAAAGATGAACTATAATAGGAATACAAATGTTGAATATACCACTGAAACCATTATGTTTTATACACGATGTTAGCAGTAGTACGGTAAATTACCACAGAGCTTGAATCGAAGAACTGAACCGTTTTCTTTTCTTTTTTGTGGGATGGACAAAATAAATTTGAAAAATTTAAAATTAAATAATATGAATGAAATTTTTAAAAAAAGAAGAACTGAAATTATCAGCAAAATGCTTGATAACCCAAATGAAATTGGAATATATCCAACGACAGATTGTTTTAAAGAATTAGATAGTTTGTTTGAAGAACTGCAACCTAAATGGAGTGAAACAAAACCAACAGAAGGTTCTTATCTATGTTTTATGGATAATTGCTATGTTAAAATGTGTTATTTTAATGGTGTTGAATGGTTAGATATGTGGGAAACAACACTTAAAGGAACTGTAAAGTATTGGATGAACTTACCAAACCAACCTAAATAAAAAATACTATGGGAATATTTGATTGCTTAATAGATAAAGATAATGGAAAGCCAAAATCTGATATGGAATATATTTACAGATTAGATATGGTTTGGACACCTAACAAACTTGAAAGTAAACCAATTAAAATTGGAACGATAGTGAATAATGTTATTCAACGAGATAATGGTAGTTATGAATTTACTTGTAAAGAAACTGGTGAAAGATTACAAGTAACTTATTCTTGGGCTTTGGCTGAAAACACACCAGAAAATGTTGAAAGAATAAAAATATATGATGATGAATATTTAAAATTCAAAGAATACGAAAGAAAAATAAATTCTTTGAGAAATAATATTATTACTCTTAAAGAGCGTGGAGAAAAAAGAAAAGAAAAAGATATTATAGATGAAACTCAAATCGGAGAACAAATGTAGTATTACTGCTAACGGTCGCAGGTATATTTTAGTGCCTGATTTAGAAGTAGTAATAATCAAAATACAGATAACGATGAAAAAAGAACAGAACTTACAAGAACCACAGAAACAGGCATTAAATATTCCCGTTGTTAGCAAACGTAAATATTGGTATCGTGATGATGTTGATGTTTGTGTGCTATGTGGTAAGGAAACTCATAATAAAGAACGTGTATATAGTGAGGATGAAAAAGGAACATTTTGGAAAGATGGTGCTTGCCATAACCACTTCTGATTTTATGTTTGCTAACGTTTTGCAGCTTGGCGCAGTTTACGTTGGCTTGTGGGAAGGGAATTGCGCTAAGCTGCTGTTATGTTGGTGCGTAGGG
>JBMOGB010000580.1:0-1899 GCA_049318585.1 Bacteroidia bacterium
GATCTCCAGAATTGAAGACATTGACTTTCTCAATGCTATTAAGACCATTTTGGACTACAAGAAAAAAGAATCCATTATCGAATTAACAGCTGACCAGGAGAAAGAATTGCTTTTTGTAAGTAAAGAAGCGAAAAAGGGCAATGTGATATCACAATCGGAAATGGATCAAAAAGTTGAAGAATGGCTAAGCGGGAAGTAATGTGGACGAAAAATTCCGAAATTCAATTACAAGAAATTCTCGAATTCTTCACTAAAAGAAACAAAAGCGGACTATACTCAAGAAAACTTTATAAGAAATTTAAGACAGAACTTATTACTGTCTCGAAAAATCCTGAATTAGGAATAAAAACAAAACTATACCAAATTAGAGGCCTGATTATTGAGGACTATATTTTATTTTACGAAATACTCGAAGACCGGATAATAATCCTGAAAGTTTGGGATTGCAGACAGAATCCTGACAAACTAAATATTCCGAGATAAACAACTAATGCCAATAAACGCTACAGTAAATGCAGGTTTTTGAGCTGCTCTCAAGAGACCGCTCCGCTAAGTTGCGTGTTGGTTGAAACATTTGAAATGTTTATATACATTTGTGCTGGCACACTTTGAGCAACAATTTGTTCCCGCACTTGCTATAGCGGCGTCCGTTATGCCTCACCTTTGAAAAACGAAAATCCGACGTTTATCGAAAATTAAAAGTTGCTATATTTGGAAACATTTTTCTATCTTTGTAGAAAATAAATAAATGCAAAAGTTTCAAACCAGATTTTTAGAAGAAGCCGATAAGTTCATTTCAGAACTTGATTCTAAAACTGTTAGGAAAATATTCTATAACATTGACCTTGCTGAACAGACTAACGACCCAAAACTCTTCAAAAAACTTAACAATGACATTTGGGTATTTCGAACAGTTTTTGCTGGAATTCAAATCCGGCTTCTTGCTTTTTGGGATAAATCGGACAACACCGATACTTTAGTTTTTGCAACTCATGGGTTCATAAAAAAAGTGGACAAAGTTCCCCAAAATGAGATTGAAAGAGCAGTAAGAATCAAAGATCAATATTTTGAAAACAAACTAAAGAAATAAGCGATGGAAAAGACAGAAATTAAATCATATTCGCTTGCCGAGATGAAAGATAAATATATCGGCAAACCTGGTACTGAAGACAGAGACCAATATGAGTACGAACTTCGGATGGACGTTTTGGGAAAAATGATTAAAACTGCCCGACAAGAACGAAACTTGACACAAGAACAATTAGGAAAGCTTGTTGGCGTTCAGAAATCTCAAATTTCAAAACTTGAAAGCAATACAAACAGTGCGACAATTGACACGATTTTGAAAGTTTTCAAAGCGCTGAAAGCAGACATCCATTTCAACGTAACACTTGAAAAACGTTATGTTCAACTTGTTTGAAAAAAGGCAAACGCATAACAAACGCTCCAACAAATCGGGTTTTTGTGCTGCGCTCAAGAGACTGCTTCGCTAAGTTGCGTGTTGGTTGAAACATTGGAAATGTTTAGTTATATTTGTGCTGGCTGGCTTTGAGCAGCAATTTTTTCTTGCACTTGCTATTGCGTCAGCCATTACCAGCAATTGCAAAACAAACTATAAATTTTAAACAAGCTCATGATTTTAAGAACATTAATTCTTTTCCTGATTCTTGTTCAATTCGATGCAGTTGGGCAACAAGATAGTATTTGGAATGTAATGATTTTAAAGAAAGAAAATCAACCTGAGATAAAGGATAATATGGCTGTATTCAGTCCAACTGGATTCTACTTATACAGGAATTGTTTCTATGACCTGCAGTTTAAGGACAAAACGAAAAAGACCCTTAGGCTAATTGACATAAAACCTGACACTTTAATTTTCATGGGAATATCCTTAATAAG
>JBMOGB010000581.1:0-1884 GCA_049318585.1 Bacteroidia bacterium
TAGAGACGTTGCATGCAACGTCTTTTTGAAATAAAACAAAATTTCACCCCGGCCTCTGGCCACCCCTCAAAAGGGGAATTGCATTCCGTAAATTATCAAAAATATTGTCACCAACAATAGGCAATTTTCTGTCACCCTGAACCTGCCGAAGGGTCGTGTCTGGATTCTCCCGATAATTTTCGGGATCGCTCACCATGACATTGAATTTTATTGTCACCTGAACCTGCAAAAAAGTCATTGATAATAAATTCATAACTCATAAATAATTGTCACCCTGAGCTTGCTGAAGGGCATACATCAAAAATCATTGTCATCCTGAGCCTGTCGAAGGACAAAAATAACCTTGTAGCTATTGCTAAAAAACAAAAAGCCACTCTTGTTGAAGCAAGAGCAGCTTTTAAGTACTTACAATGTAATGATTACTAATTTCTTAATTTAGTAAATCTCATACCACTTAATTGTTTGTTTTGAATACTTCTGGCACCAAAAACCGACTTGGAATAGTTTTTAACAGCCATTGCAGTATCTACAAGGTTATTTTCTTGCAAATACATGATTTGATTTCTATCAAACCTTACCTTTGATAAATTGACAGTACTTTCACTAACAATTTGATTAGACAAACGCATCAATTCCAATTTAGCTGATAACGAAGTTATCTTCAATTCTTCTTCATTTGGCTTAAACTCGGGAGTTGCCTTTAACACTTCCACTAACTTTGAAAAATTATTAAACAAGCGATCATAACTCAGTTGCGATACACTATTCTTTTTCAAAAGTGGCAAATTAGGGTCAGCACTTTTATTTAAAATCTGACTTTTCATTGTTACCTTTTCCTCCGCAGTAATTGCCACTGCCCTCCTACCCTGAATTTTCCTGTTTACATTTACTAAATCATTAAAATGTACTGAAGTTACACCCGATGATTTTGCAGCCAAAAGTACTCGAGTACTTAATCGTTTTAAATCAACAAATTGTAACTCTCTGTCATTAGTATCCTTAGCATAAGCTATTTCTTTTTGCGATACATTTAACAGAATGTCTTTTACTTCTGCTGATAATAATTCAAGAGCAGTTATACTGTAGCTTGTTTTTGATGGTTTGTAAATCAAATCGTAACTTTTACAAATTACAATCAATTCATCAAACTTTACGACATTTAAATAATGTCCGGTTCTAATTTTACTCATTTCTATACTATTTAAATTATTGGAGCTATATGAATACAATTGGTTTATTTACTCCTTTCCAATTGTATAGTTATTTTAAATATCTTATAACCAAAAGATCTACCAGTGAGGTTGGGATTCCTTTAAAATAAAAAGCCTAGATTTTTATTTTAAAATTTAACTTAATATATAATTAGTTCACATATTTGTAAAGTATGATTTAATACTCCGACAAAATTAATGAATAACAAAAAAATTCGAATTATTTATTTACCACATCATATCCACATTTAAATAATTGATATAAAAATACTTAAATGACAAATTTTATTCTATTTTGTTGATAAATCAATTTTAAAATCAATTATTTGCAATAAACTAACTATAAGGTAATTGTATTTAATCAATTACTATTATATGAACAAAATCAATAAAATACGAATTTGTTAATTAAACTTATCAACACCATTTAAAGATTTAAATGTATCGTAGTTTTGTAAAATAAATTAAAATAATATCTCCATAATCGAACATATTAACATTTAGATCATTACCTAAAAAATCATTTTTCTTCCTAAAACAGCATTTATTGAAAAAAAATCATTGTTGTCCTAAACAATATTCTCGAATTTCTGTGTAGCAAAATTCAATTTCATTACTTTATATTTACAGATATACTCCGTTAAGTGTTAAGCTACCATATATACTCCGTTAG
>JBMOGB010000582.1:0-1881 GCA_049318585.1 Bacteroidia bacterium
TACAAAATAGAAATCACTACCAATTATCGGTATCCAATTGATACGGTAATTCAATAAAATTTCTTTAGATTCATTGTTCCATTGCCCATAAACACTATTGTTAAACTTAGGTGTGAATGCATATTCTATCCTACTACCAATATCATTTGTAATAAACTTTCCTTGAGGCAAATAAACTTCATTACGAGTCCAATCTGCTGTAATATTAAAATGTTTATTGGGATACCAACAAACGTTAATATAAGTCTCTGTTTTTGTTCCTGCAAAAAATTCGCCCCAAACCAAATAAGTTGAAACATAAAATTTTCGACTTTGATACGTTGAAATATCTATTTGATAGTGATTAGACCAATAATCTCCTTTTGGGATACTGACGGAATTATAAATATTAAAAGTTGAACTAAGATTTTCAAATGATTTAATGAAATTGAATGAAATATTCTCGCCACTTTTAGTCGTTATACCTAATGGTTTTATTGCATATTGAGCACTTTCTAATGATTTATTATCATCCGATAAATAATAAGTAATATTAATAGGTTTAATAAACAACTGTTTAATCCATGGAATAAATTTTGGGCGAGGCTTAATCTCTAGTGAAGTATTGTACATATTATAATTATCACGTTTTTTAAATCCTATTTCAGGATTAAACCCTGATTGAACAGAGGTTGCAACAAAAGAATAACTTATTAAATCATTAGGATATTGTAAATAAACTTCATAAGCTAAATTCTTCTTGTTGTTTTCATTTTTAGTTTGGGTTTGAGCGATTGCACCTCCAATCATTAAGTTTTTGTTTGCGAATAACTTAGATGTAGTATAGTTCAAATCAACACCATATACATAATTATAATGACCCTTTACATTTTTAGCAGTGGTTATAAAACCTATGCTAGATTGTTTTGAAATGTCTTGTTTAACCCTTATCAATGAATAATTTACTGAAGGAATATCACCTTTAGCACTTGTTTGCATTGAAAGAAATCCAAAATTTGTTCTATTTTCTTTACCTGTTATCTTTACACCTCCAATAATAGGTATTTGCTCTCCATTGGTTATTCCTATTCGACGGCTATAAAAAGCACTCAAATTACCTCCAGCCATGCTAAAATCAAACAAATCTTTATTTTCGATAAAAAAAGTTCTTTTTTCAGGCATATATACAGAGAAACGGGTAAGATTAATAGGCGTTCTGTCTGATTCTACTTGCGAAAAATCAGTATTTACAGTTAAATTCAGTTTAGTAGTAGGTGTAAATCTGATATCAACATCTCCACCAATTTTTAAAGTTTTTTCTGTACCATTACTCGCTTGTTTCTGAAATCCAGTTGTTAAAAAAGGTTTGATTTCAATATTTTGGTTTCCTTTTATATTTTTTAAACCAACTAAAGTACCGCCCTGAGATATTTTAAAAACAGAGTAATTTCTTGACCAACCTTGCCAAGAAGCTTGTTCTTTCTTATATTTAATATTTCTTTCTATGTTCAATCCCCAAACTTGTAATGCATTATCCGGAAATTTTAATGTAGAAAATGGAATAATAATTTCGGCAAACCAACCACTATCATTGCGTTTTACTGCAACATCCCATACTCCATTCCATTCTTCATTAAAACCATTTCCTTCATCTGTAATCAAAGCATCACCTCTTAATCCACTGGGTGTTACTACAAAAAGAAAAGAATTTCGGTTATCGTTAAAAGTACTAATATTGATAATAAAATTGTCAGAAGTTCCCCATCTTCCATCGCGTGCCATATCTTTTGCCAATATTTTTTCAGGATGAGAGTCATAGCCCCATAAGCCAATGTAAAGAGTATTTTTATTGTACAGTATGGCTGCGTAGGTTGGTTCGCTAATAGCTTTGCCTTCTTCGGG
>JBMOGB010000583.1:0-1876 GCA_049318585.1 Bacteroidia bacterium
TTTTAGCGTGTCAAGAGTCGTTCCAGACCCTGGATATAGTGCGGGAGCTTTTGCCCGCAACTCCGCCTGATGTTTCTTGGGGAGCCGATTGTACATCTCTCTTACAAACCACCGAGCGCCAATATTATATGCAGCATTTAAATCGGCGCTGTAAACTTTACCTGTTGTAAACGTCAACAGTTTTCCCTTGCCGGGCCGTGCAGCAACTCCGGTTCCGTCAAAGGCCAACTTCGAGGTATTACATGGGTTCACCTTACTGTAGCGCATACCATTATGATGTGCAGCCACTTCAAGTCTCCGGTGAATTTCCATGATTCGCCAATGGTGTATTTTTTCTCTACGGCTACCATTGGGTTTTAAACTTTTCAGGTTTTCAGTTACTATCAGGTGACAACCAAACTCTAAAGCAAAATCGACAACAGTCTTAACTGTTCTGTTAACGATTTCCGTTTTAAGGTTGTTTACCCTTCTCCAAAGGTTAGGTTTACTACCAATTCCAGACAACCGGTTTGCCTTACTGATACGGTCTATTGCTTGAATCATCAGGTCTTTTTCTCTAGGGAAAGAAATAAACTTTCTCGCCAGGACAGTTCCATTAGAATCAATAATAGCCGCTACTGCATCATTACCCAGATTTGAATCTACCGAACAAACAAGTAATCCATCTACCGATGTTTTTATATCAGGCAGGTTGATTTTTCTCTGCCACGGTATATGCAGAAAATATCCACCGTGAGACTTTATTACTGTTGGTGCCATTGGTTCGTAAACAGACAATCCTCTTTTCTGTAATGATTTAGCATCTACAGAAATATTTTTCCAGACCCAATCATTATTCCGGTACACCTTTATTTTCAGGGACAGTTCTTTCTTGCCTACAAAGTTTTCAGGTTCACCAAGAAACATATTTTTAAAATAAAAGGTTGGATATGATTTCGGTTCGTACTGTAATGTTGGTGGCTTGCTATAGAACTTTTTCCCTTTTGCTTCGATTTCAGATTTAGCTTCTCTCCAGTTATCCATTCGGGACATATGGGAAGAAACAGTTCCAATGGCTTCAGTAATTAATGCCCGTCTGAAATAGGATGGCAGTTTATGGAATTTAGCAGATAAATCATTTTCCGGCAGGACAATTCTTGTTTTGGTTGGAATTAACAGACGTTCCACAATTTGCTGTTTTAACTGAGAAGTGCTTCCTTTTGCGACAGTTCCCCAGTTGTTAAAAACAACGGTAATCATATGAGTCAATGCGGTACGAAAAACCTCAATAGTGTTTTTCATATCTTCATCGCCCAGAAGAATCTTTGATTTAGTTGTTTTTACGACATCCATAAAAAACCTTGCAATTCAAAATTATTATGGTTATAGTTATCGCATATTAAAACTTGGCTGTCAAGGAAAATTCATGCAAAACATAAGGAAAAACAGACACTCTGTTTATAATTTAACGTACCATATTGTTTTGGTCACGAAATACCGCCACAAATGTATTACTGCTGAAATATTAATTGACTTGATTGAAATTTTTCGTAACACACTAACCAAAATGAGTTGCTTACTCGTTGAAGCAAACGGAGAAAGCAACCACGTTCATCTCTTGGTTGAAATGTCTCCACATAATACGCCATCGGCTATTGTCAATAGTCTCAAAACGGTATCCTCTCGGTTAATAAGGAAAGGCCACAAAGATTATTTAAAAGAATTTTATTCGGAATCGTATTTCTGGGAACCAAGTTATTTTATTGTAACTTCTGGTGAAAACTCTTTAGAAGCAATAAAACATTACATTGAAAATCAGGAAACACCAAAGGCATAAGCCTATCCCCGCCCAAATGCTACGCACTTCGACGGGGTTTGCGGCTTACAAAACCAATCT
>JBMOGB010000584.1:0-1871 GCA_049318585.1 Bacteroidia bacterium
AAACATCTACATGGTATATTGTAGCTTATGGTATGATAGGTGCTTCGCTTTCAGGTGTTACATTTATGTCGGTTCCCGGCTGGGTTAAAGATACACAATTTACCTATTTGATGGTAGTATTGGGTTATTTGGTCGGATATATAATAATTGCCAATGTATTAATGCCAATGTACTATCGTTTGAATCTTACTTCTATTTACACTTATCTTGAACAACGATTTGGTTTTTGGTCATACAAAACAGGTGCATTCTTTTTTATTTTATCACGGGTAATTGGTGCTTCATTCCGCATGTTTTTAGTAGTAAATGTTCTTCAAGTTTTTATTTTCGATGCTTGGAATATTCCCTTTGCTTTTACTGTAAGTATGTTTATTTTGCTGATAATTCTATATACATTTAAAGGTGGTATAAAAACTATTATATGGACGGATACCCTCCAGACAACCTTTATGTTGGGAGCTTTGGTTTTAACAATAGGTTTTATTTTAAAAGACTTGAATATTGGCTTTGGAGATATGCTACATCGTGTGCTCAATGCAGATTATTCAAAAATAATTGTTACCGATTGGACAGATAAACGATATTTTATCAAACAATTTTTTAGCGGTATGTTTATTACTATTGTAATGACGGGTTTAGATCAGGAAATGATGCAAAAAAACCTGAGTTGTCGCAATTTAAAAGATGCGAAAAAGAATATGATTAGTTTTAGCATGGTCTTGGTTTTAGTAAACATGCTATTTTTATTCCTGGGAGCTATTTTATTAATTTATGCCAATACCAAAGGAATAGCAATGCCCGAGCGTAGCGATGATTTATTTTCGGTAGTTTCTATTAAATTTTTAGGACCTGTTGCAGGTTTGGTATTTGTGCTTGGATTAATTTCAGCAGCTTATCCAAGTGCCGATGGAGCCCTCACTTCGTTAACCACTTCGTTTTGCATCGACTTTTTAGGGCTAAATAAAAATAATAAGCTAAACGAAAAACAAAAAACAAATACAAGATACATGGTTCATATTGGATTTGCTCTTTTGCTGTTAGTTGTAATTGTAATATTCAGAGCCATTAATGATAGAGCTGTTATAGATAAGCTATTTACCGTTGCAGGTTATACCTATGGTCCATTATTAGGTTTATATGCTTTTGGATTGTTTACCAAGCTGAAAGTTAGAGATTATTGGGTTCCTATTATTGCAATTATTTCACCGATATTGTGTTATATAATCAGCGAAAATAGTATTTACTTATTGAACGGTTATAAATTCGGATTTGAGCTACTCATTGTTAATGGTTTAATTACATATTCCGGACTTTGGTTGGCACGAAAAAAAGACTTAGTTTAATCCATAATTCACATTTATATCGTATTTTTGTAAATGAAGAAGGTTTTTCAATTATTATTTAATATCAAATAGATATGCTCAATTCAAAAAATATATTATACACCTTGATTATTGCAACAGTATTGCTTTTTTCATGCAAAAGCAATTATCAGGTAATTCATGTTACAAAAGATGCAATTCCAAACAATAAAAGTGGGTTTTATTATGCCTTACCAAAAACGTATATCAAAGTTGATTTTATAATAAATCAACAAGAAAACATCAAAGGCCCTTATTGCGATTATGCTCAAAAATATTTTGGATTGAACAATGTAATTACTCAAAATACAACAGAATATGAAATTAAAAATATAAATATCGAAACATTTTCAGAACCCGATTCCTCACAATATTATTTTATTGAGACCAATGATAGTAAATTAGGAATTAAATTAACAGATTTAGGTTTAATAGAGTCTGTAAATTCACCCACAATTAGTTCCTTAAGAAATAAAAATCTTATAAATTTTGATACTTTATCTGATAATA
>JBMOGB010000585.1:0-1866 GCA_049318585.1 Bacteroidia bacterium
AACGGATGTTTCAATTCGCAAAGAGGTTATCTGTCAGAATAACAACACGTAACATTGCTTTTTTATATAATTTAGTAAACACATAATTGTTAATAAATATTTTATTATATATTTGTATATTAAATTTATATGTTGTATATTTGTACTCACTATGTATGTTGACGATTATAAATATTCTGTAAATGGAAAACCTCAGCGTAGGGCTCTGGTTAGACATAACTACCGTGAAAACGGTAAGGTTAAGCAGAAAACTATTGCAAATATTACAGGCTTACCCGATCATATTATAGAACTTATTAAAATTGGTCTTAAGTCTGGTGAAGGTTTTAAATATATTGAAGAACTGTCAAATGGAAATTTTAGCCATACTAAAACAATAGGAAGCGTATTTGTACTTCAAAAAATTATTAATGAAATTGGGATTACTAAAGCTTTGGGTACAGATGAAAATTCAAAACTGATTTCATGGTTAGTAATGGCAAGGCTTTTAGAGCAAGGTAGCAGATTATCAAGTGTTAGATTAGCTCAAATCCATGCTGGATGTGAATTGCTGAAAATAGAAGAACTAAATGAAGATTTGCTTTATTCTTCTATGGATTGGTTGTATGAACAGAAAGATAAAACAGAACAAAAACTTTTCAAACAGTGGCAACAAAACAAAAAAAATCAACACAAAAATCCTCATCTTTTTTTATATGATGTAAGCAGTAGCTATCTCGAGGGCGAGCATAATGAATTGGCAGCATGGGGGTATAATAGAGATAAAAAAGCGGGGAAAATGCAAATTGTTTATGGTCTATTAACAGATGAGCATGGAGAGCCATTAGGCGTTGAAGTGTTTGAGGGAAATACTGTTGATATAAAAACTTTTGAAAGCCAGATAATTAAAATCAAGGAAAAGTTTAATTGCACTAGGGTTACTTTGGTTGGAGATAAGGGAATGATAAAATCATTCCAAATAAATGATTTGCATAAAGCAGGATTCAATTACATTACCAGCATTAGCAAAGCGGAAATAGAAACTTTAATAAAAAAAGAAACCTTTCAATTAGAGTTATTTACAGATGAACTAATAGAAATATCTGATAATGGAGTAAGATATGTGTTACACAGAAATCCTGTAAGAGCCATAGAAATTCAAAAAAACAGGGATTCGAAAATAGTAAAGATAAAAGCAAAAATCACCAATAGTAATAATTATTTAAAGGAGCATCCCAAAGCAAAACCAGAAGTACAAGAAAAAAATATAAAAAACTATATTTCCAGAGTAAATTTATCCAAAGCAATAGAAGTTTTTTGTGATATAAAAGACAGGCATTTAGTCATTGTTATTAATGATGAAGCCATACAGCATTTATCACGCTTAGATGGATGTTATGTAATAAAAACAGATTTACTAAAGAGCGAAATTGATACAAAGACAATTCATACACGATATAAATCTTTAGCAGAAGTAGAATGGGCATTTCGAACCGAAAAATCTTTATTGGAAATTCGTCCTATATATTTAAGAAATAGAGAAAGAACGATAGCTCATGTATTTATTTGTATGCTAGCATATAAAGTCGAGAAATACCTGAGAGAATACTGGAAGGATATTGATTTAACGGTAGAGGAAGGAATCAAAATGCTTGGTCAAATAATCGGTTCAAAAATTAAAATTGGCGAAAAAGAATTAGTTAGGTTACCAAATCCAAATAAAAGTTGTAACGAGTTACTTAATGCTTTAAATATTACAATGCCATCTATGATTAGTTATAAAGAATGCGTTGTAAACACTAAAAGAAAATTGCCTCAAAGACGTAAGTGACATTATAACAGTGTTATATAGGGCGTTTATTCACTTTGAAAAATGAAACATCCGTT
>JBMOGB010000586.1:0-1864 GCA_049318585.1 Bacteroidia bacterium
CTTGTGCTACAGTAACAACAAACGAAGGCGTTCCATCAGAATTACGCCAATGGCCAGTACAATTACACTTGCTTAATCCAATGGCAGGATATTTTAAAAATGCCGATGTAGTGTTGGCTGCAGATTGCGTGGCTTTTTCGTTCGGAAATTTCCACAATCATTTTCTTAAAGGAAAAACATTGGCAATTGCTTGTCCAAAATTAGATTCAGGCAAAGAAAGTTATATCGAAAAATTATCTGCAATGATTGATGAATCCAAAATCAATACTTTAAGTGTAATTATGATGGAAGTTCCATGTTGTGGTGGTTTACTTCAAATTGCTAAAATGGCAGTTGACGCATCAGCAAGAAAAATTCCTGTTAAACAGATAGTTGTAGGTATTCAAGGAGATATTGTTTCTGAAGAATGGGTTTAAATAGTTTATAAAGTTCATAAAGTTTATAAAGTTTTAAAGTTCGTAATGTAAAAAGTAAAGACTTTAATCTCTAAATAAAAGATAATGAGATATAAAGTAAATCAATAAAATAAAAAAATCAATTAAAAAATTTCAAAAAATGAGTATGTTTTGTTATCAATGCCAAGAAGCGGCAAAAGGAATCGGATGCACAGGATTAAAAGGTGTTTGTGGAGTAGATTCAGAAGTTGTAAATTTACAGGATTTAAATGTATGGTTATTAAAAGGAGTTGCTCATTATGCAGTAAAAGCCAGAGAAAAAGGAGTTGAAAACGCAAATGTAAATCGTTTTATCAACAAGGTTTTATTTTCAACCATTACCAATGTAAATTTTGACAAAAAAGCTTTCTTAAAGCAAGTTCGGGAAACTTTGGTTTTAAGGGAAGAAATGAAACAACAGGCTATTGCTGCTGGTGCTGAAATCGTTGAAAACTGCTGCGATCCATGCTGCTGGTACAGCGATAATGATGAAGAAATCTACGAAAAAGCGTTGTCAATGGACGGTCGTATTGATGCTCCGAATGAAGATGTTCGCTCATTGCGTGCTTTGGTTCTTTATGGTTTAAAAGGTTTGGCAGCTTATGCTGACCACGCTTTAAACTTAGGTTTCGAAGATGCAGCTATTTATGCTTTTGTACAGAAAGCAATGGTTGCTTTAACCAACGACAACATGAGCGTTGAAGAAAATGTAGGTTTGGTTATGGAAACTGGTCAATATGGTGTTAGTGTTATGGCATTATTAGATAAAGCAAACACAACGACTTATGGCAATCCAGAAATTACCAAAGTAAATATCGGTGTTAGTGATAAACCAGGTATCTTAATCAGTGGTCATGACCTTAAAGATATGCAGGAATTATTGGAACAAACTGATGGTACAGGAATTGATGTTTACACACACAGCGAAATGTTGCCAGCAAACTACTATCCTGCTTTCAAAAAATACAAACATTTTGTAGGAAACTATGGCAATGCATGGTGGGCTCAAAAAGAAGAATTTGAATCATTTAACGGACCGGTTTTATTTACAACCAATTGTATAGTTCCACCAAAATCAGAATCTAAATATTCTGACAAAGTTTACACAACTGGATTAGCAGGTTTCCCAGGTTTCAAACATATTAAAGCTGATGCCAATGGACATAAAGATTTTTCTGAAATCATAGCCCATGCTAAAAAATGCGCTGCTCCTACCGAAATTGAAACCGGTGAAATTATTGGTGGTTTTGCACATGCTCAGGTATTTGCATTAGCTGATAAAGTTATTGATGCTGTAAAATCAGGTGCTGTTAAGAAATTCTTTGTAATGGCAGGTTGCGATGGAAGAATGAAAGATCGTAGTTACTATACCGAGTTTGCTGAAAAATTACCAAAAGATACCATCATTTTAACCGCTGGTTGTGCTAAAT
>JBMOGB010000587.1:0-1862 GCA_049318585.1 Bacteroidia bacterium
TGAAGCCAGATGAACTATAAAATTCAAACAACAAATTTAACTTGTAATTTCGTAACCAAAATAATGGAATCACATATCAAGCCAGCAACATGAAACTAACCAAAATATTTATCAAAAACATTTTTAAACCTCGTGCCATTGATTCACATAAAGGCACACATGGTCATGCGTTATTAATTGCGGGCAATATAGGAAAAATGGGTGCTGCGGTTATTTCGGCAAAGGCATGCTTGCGAGCAGGAACGGGTTTGCTTACTGTTAATATTCCTAATGATGAAAGGATTATTTTACAAACAGCTATTCCCGAAGCCATGCTGGAAATGCGAGCAAATAATCAAACCGATTTTACAAATTA
Organism: Bacteroidia bacterium; assembly: GCA_049318585.1. Classification (GTDB taxonomy): domain Bacteria; phylum Bacteroidota; class Bacteroidia; order UKL13-3; family UKL13-3; genus JAAFJM01. Next base: position 356 of record JBMOGB010000587.1, read on the forward strand.
TACCGCTTTAGGCATTGGTCCAGGTTTGGGTTTAACCAATGATTCGCTTAAAATTTTACAACAAATATTGTTGTCATTTACCAAGCCAATTTTGTTTGATGCCGATGCGTTAAACTTGATGGCTTCAAATAAAAAACTATTGCTAAAAATTCCTGCAAATTCCATTATAACTCCACATCCAAAAGAGTTTGACAGGCTTTTTGGCAATCATAAAAATCAAGAGGAAAGGATAAAAACTGCGGTCAACAAATCGAAGGAATTGCATATTGTAATTGTTTTAAAAAGCCATAATACAGTTATTGCAAATGGTAATAAAACTTATGAAAATGTAACAGGAAATGCAGGTTTGGCAAAAGGTGGTTCAGGCGATGCGCTAACAGGAATTATCACCGCTTTTTTAGCACAAGGTTATTCATCAATTAATGCAGCCGTTTTAGGCGTTTATTTGCATGGATTAGCTGCTGATATTACCTTAAAAAAACAAAGTGTAGAAAGCATGTTGATTACCGATGTAATTGAAAACTTAGGCAAAGCTTTTAAACAAATTCAATAGTTTGAAACAAATAATGAATAAAAAAATTGTTTTGAGAAAACACCAACCAAAAGTATTTGAGCTACAGATTACACAGAAAGGATTTTTTTATTCATGGTCGTTGAGCGAAGCCGAAACGAATAAAAACATAAATAAACTATAATGAATTTTTCAAAAACTGAATTTTACAAAGAGCTGGAACATTCATTGCCAACAAGCACTTCTCACAAAAGAAAATTATGGGTAAATAAAATTATAGAAGAAGATATTGATATAAAAAATCTTGCTAATTTATTAAAGTGTGAACCTAAAATTGCCACTCGTTTTCAATGGTTATTGAGTGAAATTGGATTAGCCAGCCCAAATAAGTTATTGGCTGAACTTCCATTTTTATTGATATTTTTTGATCAACTTAATCCAAAACATAAAACTTCTTTAGCATCTTATTGGCACATTGCAGGTGTTCCTTTGGAAAACGAAGGTGTGGCAATTGATTGGTTGTTTCAATGGCTTTTATCAAACCATGTAAATATGACTATAAAATCAAGGTGTATATTGGTGCTGTTCAAACTCACCAAAAAATATCCTGAACTAAAAAATGAATTGGCACTTTGCTTAAAAGACCAACAACACAAATACTCCAAAGATTTTGAAAAAAGAGTAACCAAAATATTGAACAAATTAGAAGAATAATGAATTGATTTTTATTGCAAAGGAAATCAAACAAATAGCCTCATCGAGGCGAAACAATCTTAATCATGCGGAGAATAAACCTACTAATCTCCGCATTTTTTGCGGATAAAAATATTTGAAAATACTGCAATTACTATGCTGATTTTATTGCTAAAAACTAAAAATCAATTTTTTAGATAAAATAAAATATTGACATGCGGAGAATAAAACATATATTTACCGCATAATATGCGGAGAATAAGTCCTTACATACATCAAAATAAACATTGGCCAAACTTTACT
>JBMOGB010000588.1:0-1862 GCA_049318585.1 Bacteroidia bacterium
GGCTATTGATATTAAACTCCTTCAGAGTTTTCCTTAGCTTGACGCATATGCGATAATTATCGGTAGAAACGAATATCAAATAGAATATAAAAGTTTAAGTAAACAACATTGAAATACTTTTATATATTAGTCTAAAGATACTAAGCATTTTTTTTACAACCATTTTTTGAAGAAGTATTGGTAAAAAAGAACAAGTAGAATAGATTAAACCCAGAATACCCGTTAGAACTTCGTTATGAGGGTTAAATATTCAATAAAACAGTTCCATAAATTTAAAAATCATAGCAGCGCTACGTTTTTTAAATTTAAGGAAACACTGATTTGAAGTAGATTTGGCTCGTAATAGATTTTCTAATGCGTATTTTGGGTTAAATTATTTGCGCAATTGGTATTATATTTACGCCCTAAAAAACAATACTTTTAAAAAAATAAATGAAAAAAATAGCCGTATTTACATCAGGTGGCGACTCACCAGGAATGAATGCTTGTATAAGAGCAATAGTTAGAACTGCCATATTCAACAATGTAGAAGTAGTTGGTATAATGCAAGGCTACAAAGGAATGATTGAAGGTGGAGAAAATTATATTCCACTAACTTCTCGATCGGTAGGAAATATTATTCAACGGGGTGGAACCATTTTAAAAACTTCAAGAAGTAAAGAATTTATGACCGTTGAAGGACGTAAAATAGCTTACGAAAACTTAAAAGAAAACGGTATTGAAGGCATCATTTGCATTGGTGGTAATGGTACATTTACCGGTGCTGAAATTTTTTATAATGAATATCAAATTCCTTCCATTGGCGCTCCAGGTACTATTGATAACGATTTATATGGAACCGATTTAACAATTGGTTTTGATACAGCAATTAATACTGCTGTGAATGCAATTGATAAAATTAGAGATACTGCCGATTCTCATGGGCGTGTTTTCTTCGTTGAAGTAATGGGCCGTGAAGCTGGTTTTATTGCTTTAGCTTCAACCATTGCTGGTGGTGCCGAAATTGCTTTACTTCCCGAAATAAAAGAAGATTACACTGAAATTATATCGTTTTTTAAAGGCATAAATAATAGTAAAAAATCTTTTACAATTGCTATTGTTGCTGAAGGAAATGAAGAAGGTGGTTCGATGGCAATTGTTGAAAAAGTAAAAAAGGAAATTCCCGACTTTGACCCTCGAATTGTAATTTTAGGTCATATTCAAAGAGGTGGTTCGCCAAGTGCTTACGACCGAGTTTTGGCTTCCAGACTAGGAAATGGTGCTGTTGAAGCATTACTTGCAGGACGTAAAAATGAAATGGTTGGGTTGGTTAATAACCAAGTTGTTTTAACCAAATATCATGATGCTATTTTTTGTAAAAAAGAACTGAATCCTGGTTTACTAAAACTGATAGATATTTTTAATTGCTAAAACATTTATTTAGTAAATAACATAAAATAAATTTAAACCATTGCTCTCGCAAGTGTTACATCATGCAAAGCATGAGTCACTTGTGAGAATAAATAATAAAAGTTTGTAACTTTTTAGTATTCTGTTAGTGTTTATTTGCAATCCACATTTTTCAAAAAAACACCTACCCTGCCCTTCCTTGTTAGGAAGGGTAAATTCCGTTGTTAATTGTTTGAAATAATTGTAAATATGGTTAGACGCATTTTAAGCTTTTGAGTAAGCTGCGTCAAACGGTTACTCAGTTATATTGTTGATTCCGCATCGCTAAAACGCCAACAATGGGCAGAATCCAATTTCAAAACCAACTATTTACTGTTACATAATCTTTACCAAATATACTCCGTTAGGAGTTAAATATTGGTAATTAAATAATGAACTGTGCCTTTTATAAATGTCCCGTAGGGACTATACTT
>JBMOGB010000589.1:0-1857 GCA_049318585.1 Bacteroidia bacterium
GGATTTATGCTGTTATAGTTTTTATCAAAATGAACCAATGGAAAAAAGGTGAATTTCTGCTCGTAATTATTTTTATTTGAAAATAGCAACGGAAACACAACGGTTTTTTGAGCTAGTTTGCTTGTATTATTTTGCTCGTATTTTTTATGATAAAACAATAAAGCAAACGAATGTCTAATGGTTTTATTTTCTTGTTTGTAAAAATATAATCCAGGATAAAAGGAGAAATTTTGTTCATTTTTATCGTTTATTTTCACATACCTATAAATAGGGAATAAGGTGTTGGTGGTTCTGTAATTATTATGGTAATACCAGTAAATTGGGAAAACAATGAAATTACTTTTGTTTTTTAAAACATCGTTTTCACTCCAAATAAAAAAGAAAAAATTGTTTTGCGTAAATAAGCCTGTTTTCGATTTAGTAATGTTTAGCAAATTTATTTCAGGAGCAAGTTCCATTAGTCGGAACGATTTACTTTGGGTTGCAGTATCGTTTAGTATTCTGAATAAACTTGGATAATATAAGGTACCAATTCGTAAATCCTTTTTGGCAGCGCTGCTATCGTACCAAAAAAATGGAAGTAAATGGCTGTGTTTATAAGGTATTTCGTACGATTGGTATTTCCTATAAATGGTAAAAATTAACTGTAAATCCTTATAATCTTTGGTTTTGTGTTTATAAATTAATGGCCAAATATGTCTGTTTTTATCACGCACCAAGCCAAAATCAAACTTCATTTGATTGTTTAAAACTGAATCGGTTTGGGCGTATAACTTTAGTCCAAAAACTATAAAGTATAGTAAAACAAGATATTTAAAAACATTTGCTAACAAAATTGATTTTTAAGTTTTAAATATTGGGATTGAAAACAAAACATTTATAATTTACATTTTTAATAAAAGTATATTTACTTATTTGCTTTCAAATTCTTTTCTTTTACTTTCGAACCATTCCATCATAGCTGATGGATTTGTCATCATTTCTTGCATTTTATTCATAGCTTGAATATGTGCTTCATCACCAACTTTAAACATTTCCATTCCGTGTTGCTTACTCATCATTGCTATTTCATCAAATGTATTTGCACTAAATTCTAAATCGCAAGCACCTCCCAATTCTTTACATGTCATTGTTTTCATATTTGTATTTTTTTAATTTTATTTGTCAATGGTTGGTGTTTTCACCGGCCAGTTTGGCTTTTAGATTGGTTTAAAACACCAACCTAAGGCAAAACTATCTTATTTATTGTTAAAAATCTGTTTGTAAAACTGTTAAAATATAGTCTGCACTGTGTGCATTTTTTTCATTATAAATCCAACGTGTTGTTTTCAAAAAGTCTATATTTGATTTAATCGTGTCGTTTTTTAAAATAGCTATTATTGAAAAGTTTCTTAGCTTTTCACCTTTCTCTTTATAATTGTCTACACTGCTCAACCCTTTTCCAATAATAGCTATTGTTGTTTGGTCGTTAGCAGGAATATCAAATGTGTCTGTTTGGCTTTTATTGTAGCTGCTTATCACTTTTATTTTCGTTGTAGTATTGTTTTTTACTTTATAGGAAAGCTGTGCTTCATATTCACAAGAAGCCAAAAAAAATGTCAAAAGAATGAGTGCATATTTTTTCATTTTACTTATCCCAAATAGGCAAAATGTTTCCTCTTAAATCAGTATAAAGCGAAATGTCTTTGTAAATAATTTCAGCTACTCCATCTTCAAAAGTTCCCACAAAATCAAAGTCTAACTTTAAAACTAATTTGCCTTCTTTATTGATGGCGCCCCATCTACTTCCTTTTCTAACAGGACATAATCCATTGGCAAAATAAGCCACATCATCGTAATAAGGTTGCATCATCATTT
>JBMOGB010000590.1:0-1851 GCA_049318585.1 Bacteroidia bacterium
TAAAATCAGCATTTTGGTAACTTCCGAACACTTGTGGCCACAGGCGTGAACCAGCGTTTCAAGTTTTACTAGTAGTTTTGTTTAGGATTTTCTCAATGATCCGTTAGCAAAAGTTCATTTAAAAAAGTAGGATAAACTTTTTCCCAAAAGTTGTTAAGCATATTGTTATAAGCATCGCGGCTAGCATTTTCGGGTGTTAACTGAAATCCTTTGATGTCTTTTATAGCATCTTTATAAATTTCTTGGTTATTTTTTACTTCTACAATACTAATGTCCATGTTAATATTTGCTTGCAACATTTTACCCCACATAATTCCTAAATCAGTGGTGTTTGCTGTTACTTTAATTTCATAGTCAGCATTAGTTCTATCAGTAACAAAATTGCAGCCGCTTTCTACTAATTTGCGTTTTAGTTGTGGTTCTATAATGTTAAATTCTAGGTTTTTATTTAAAATTTGTTCTTTACAATTGGTATAAATTTTTATAGGTTCTACTGCTAATCTAAAATTAGTGCTAGGTGCATCTATATTGGTTAAAATGCTTTTTAGTAATCCGTTTAAACTATCACTTTTTATTATAGTAGCAATGTCAACTATAATTTTTACTTGTTGAATAGGGTCTTTGGCTTGAATTCTATTCAAAGAAAAAGTAGCAATTCCGTTTTGGTCGGTTTCAGCACTATTTCCAAAATCAAATTTAGCATTTGTGGCTTTTAAAGTTAGAGGTACAAAAGGTACTAAGGTTTTATTTTCAACTAAAAGTACGCTAGCTGTAAATGGATTTTTAATTGGTTTTCCAATTTTACCTTTTAACTCTGTAACATCGGTTTTTACTTGTAATTTGTATAATTGGTTTTGAATTTGACTCACAATTTCATTTACCAAATAAACATCTTTTCCTTTGTAAACAGTGGCCACATCTTCATTCAAATAATTTTGTAAAGCACTTAATGCTTTTATACGCAAACGCATTATTTGCATGTAATTATTTTGGTAAGAAAGTTGGTAGGCATTTTCTAGAAAATTAATCGATTGTTCAATAGCAGCTTGTAATTTTCTGCGCTTGGCAGCTTCATATTCCGCTTTTGAAAGTTTGTAGTAAATGTAAAAATCCGATTTGTTTTCCCAACTATCTACTACTTCAAAATCTTCTACTTTTGCTTGTGCCATAACTTTGGTATCGGTAGCAAATATTTGGTTTAAAGAATTATTGTTTTGGTATTGCGATAAAATAGAATTAGACGAAACCTCCACTTTTATTTCACCAATCATATCGTTTAAAGCACGTTTTTTTGCCATGCCTTGGTAATCGGCAGGGTTTAATGTTTTGTTGGCATAGCCTACTCCTACATAATATTTAACATTTACAGGTCGTTGTTGAACCCAGTCAGGTTGCTTGCTTCTGTCTTTTCTTGTTGCACCATTTTTAGTAGAACTACATGAAAACAAAACCATTGAAATGAATAATGGGAACAGAAATTTTGATTTTATAAGCATTCTTTTTAACATAAAAGTATTTATTACAAATTTAACAAACCGATATTCAAACTTTGTACCATTAAATTTGATTTTTGTAATGCTCAAAACTATCATTTGTTTTAGTAATACCAAATACCCATCTATTTTATTCCACCCGATTGCTATCGTATGTGCGTCAAGTTAAGGAAAAATTTGAAGGAGTTTAATATCAATAGCCACCAGTGAAACTGGTGGTTTAAAGAATAAAATAAACATATCGAAAACCTCAAAAACTTTACGAAAGCCTTTAGCTTTCGTAAAGTTTTTGAGGTTTTCGAGCAGAAGGTTATGTTAGTTTTTTCAACGGGTTAAAACCCGTTGTTACAAAATGTTT
>JBMOGB010000591.1:0-1847 GCA_049318585.1 Bacteroidia bacterium
ATTTTTTGTGCCATCAGTGAAGCATTGCACGAGCACCCAGAATTAGTAAAAAAATACATTGGCTCTGTAGTTCCTTATACCGATAATTATTTTTCGGCTTTAAATGCAGCAGTTTTCAGTGATGGAAGTTTTGTTTATATTCCAAAAGGTGTTCGTTGCCCAATGGAACTTTCTACTTATTTCCGTATCAATGCTGAAAATACTGGTCAGTTTGAACGCACCTTAATTATAGCTGACGATAATAGTTATGTAAGTTATTTGGAAGGTTGCACCGCACCAATGCGCGATGAAAATCAATTACACGCAGCTGTTGTTGAATTAATTGCTATGGAAAAAGCGGAAATAAAATACTCTACTGTTCAAAATTGGTATCCTGGTGATAAAGATGGAAAAGGTGGAATTTATAATTTTGTAACAAAACGCGGAAGTTGTGAAGGTGCACATTCAAAAATTAGCTGGACACAAGTAGAAACTGGTAGTGCCATTACTTGGAAATATCCAAGTTGTATTTTAAAAGGTGATTATTCAACTGGAGAATTTTTCTCGGTGGCTGTTACTAATAATAGACAAATTGCCGATACCGGCACCAAAATGATTCATATTGGTAAGCATACCAAAAGTAGAATTGTATCGAAAGGAATTTCGGCTGGTAAATCGCATAATTCATACAGAGGTTTAGTTAAAGTAAATAAACGTGCTGAAAATGCGAGGAATCACACCCAATGCGATAGCATGTTAATTGGCGATAGAAGTGGCGCACATACTTTTCCTTACATTGAAATAAACAATAAAACTGCACAAGTAGAACACGAAGCAAGTACCAGTAAAATTGGTGAAGACCAAATATTTTATTGTAACCAACGTGGTATTGGAACTGAAGAAGCGGTTGGCTTAATTGTAAATGGTTTTTGTAAAGAAGTATTGAACCAATTACCAATGGAATTTGCGGTAGAAGCACAAAAGTTATTAGCGGTAAGTTTAGAAGGAAGCGTTGGATAGCTGATAGTTAATGGTCGATAGACCATAGAAAAAATCAATAAATTATTATTTGCTATGGACTATTGTCCATGGTCCATAAACTAGAAAAAATGTTATCAATAAAAGATTTAAAAGCAGAAATAGAAGGTAAAAAAATCCTGAATGGATTAAGTTTAGAAGTTAAAGCTGGTGAAGTTCATGCCATTATGGGTCCAAACGGAGCTGGAAAAAGCACACTTTCATCGGTGTTAGCTGGACGAGCTGAGTATGAAGTTACAGGTGGAAGTGTTACTTATGAAGGTAAGAATTTATTGGACTTGAGTCCTGAAGACAGAGCACGAGAAGGTTTGTTTTTAGCATTTCAATATCCAATAGAAATTCCAGGTGTTTCAACTACCAATTTTTTAAAAACAGCCGTTAACGAAAAACGTAAATACTTGGGTTTAGATCCAATGGAAGCAACTGATTTTTTGAAAATGATGCGCGAAAAAATGGATTATGTAGAAATGGATAAATCTCTAATTTCTCGTTCGTTAAATGAAGGATTTAGTGGTGGTGAAAAGAAAAGAAATGAAGTGTTTCAAATGGCCATGTTGGAACCTAAATTATGTATCATGGATGAAACCGATTCTGGTTTAGACATTGATGCTTTGCGTTTGGTTTCAAATGGTGTAAATAAATTAAGAAACAAAGACAATGCATTTTTAGTCATTACCCATTACCAAAGATTATTAGATTATATAGTTCCAGATTTTGTGCATGTATTGTATAAAGGAAGAATAGTAAAAAGTGGTGACAAAGAATTAGCAAAAGAACTGGAAGTAAAAGGCTACGACTGGATAAAACAAGAAGTAGAAGCTAATTCATAA
>JBMOGB010000592.1:0-1846 GCA_049318585.1 Bacteroidia bacterium
TTTTAAAGTAATAAATTTATATAAATCACCGTTTTATAAGACTTTTGTAGAAAATTGTTAATAAGTTAATAAGTCATTGAGTTAATAAGTTAATAAGTTATTGAGTAATTATTATACTGTTTTAAAAATAACATAATAACCAATAACTTAATAACTAAATAATTAAACCAAACTAAGATAACGACAATTTATAGAAGTCACCTAAATTGAAATAATTAATAATATTTAATATGAGCATTTTTGCAATTTTGACCGTTTTATTCTTCATCCTTTCTATCATTGGATTGTGGAAAATATTTGAAAAAGCCGGTACTCCTGGTTGGGTAATTTTGGTGCCATTTTATAATTTTTACATCTGGTTGAAAATCATTAAAAAACCTTTGTGGTGGTTTATTTTTATTATCATACCTTTTATTAATATATTTACAATCATGTTAATGATCGTAGAGCTGGTAAAATGTTTTAAGAAATTCGGTTTGGGAGAACAGGCTGTAAGTGTATTGTTTCCTTTTATTTACTTACCTTACATTGGATTTAATAAAAAGGATGCTTATTTACATCCCGATCAATGGCCGGTGATTAAAAAATCAGTTACCCGCGAATGGGCTGATGCTATCATTTTTGCAGTTATTGCTGCAACCATTATCCGTACATTCTTTATTGAAGCCTATACCATTCCTACTTCATCCATGGAAAAATCATTGTTGGTAGGTGACTTTTTGTTTGTAAGCAAAATCAGTTATGGTCCCAAAATCCCCAATACACCCATCGCTTTTCCATTTGCTCATCATACGTTGCCATTAACACAAAGTATAAAGTCTTATCTTGAATGGATTAAATTACCCTATTATCGTTTTCCTGGTTTAGCTAAAATTAAAAACAATGATGTAGTTGTATTTAATTATCCTGACGGAGATACTGTATCTACTGTTTATCAGAGCAATGCAAGTTATTATGCTTTGATAAAAGAATTTGGACGCGAAAGGGTATGGAATGATAAAGCAAATTTTGGAGATATCATTGCCCGTCCGGTTGACAAACGCGAAAACTTTATCAAACGTTGTATTGGTATTTCTGGTGACAGTGTTCAGATTATTGACAGGCAGGTTTATGTGAATGGTAAAAAAGCGGAGAATCCTGAGGATCGTCAGTTTAGTTATGAAATCATCACCAATGGAATACCTGTTTATAAAAAACAATTTAGGAGTTTTGGGATTTCTGAAGAAGATATTAGAAGTATGAATGAGTATGGTTTCATTCCATTAACTGAAGAAAGTGTAAAACTTATCAAAGCATTACCCAATGTTGTTGAAGTAAAAGCTGTGGTTTCGCCTAAAGGTATGTGGGATAAAAGATTATTCCCTTTCGATTCAACCTATCGGTTTAGTCTTGATAATTATGGGCCCATTTACATCCCAAAAGCTGGGGTGACGGTAGACATAAATACTGCAAATATTTGTTTCTACAATAGAGTCATCACTACTTATGAAGGAAATACATTGGAAATTAAGAACGATAAAATTTTCATCAATGGCAAGGAAAGTAAAACTTATACATTTAAGATGAATTATTTTTGGATGCAAGGAGACAACCGACATAATTCAGCAGATTCACGTTACTGGGGATTTGTTCCCGAAGACCATGTGGTTGGTAAGGCAAGTTTTGTATGGCTATCCCTTGATAAAGACGAAAGTTTTTTAAACAAAATCAGATGGAGTAAACTTTTCAGGTTTATTAAATAGGATTTTAGACTGTTGGACTTTAGACTTTAGGTTTTTAGGAATAAAGAAAAGAATTTTAATAATATAATATATACACAATACAATGAAAAAAGCAGAAATACATA
>JBMOGB010000593.1:0-1843 GCA_049318585.1 Bacteroidia bacterium
AAAAGTAGTTTATGAAAAATACTAGAATTGTTTTCCATCTCCAGTTTTAGCTGGATTATTGTAATAAATTTTACCGTTCATAAACTCTTCTGTTGCTATTAAAGTTGACTTTGGTAATTTTTCGTAATAGTTAGAAATTTCTATTTGCTCACGGTTTTCAAAAATCTCTTCTAAAGTATCGTTATCATTATCAAATTCGTTTAATTTGCTATGTAACTCTTCTTTCATTTGAGCACTAATTTGGTTTGCTCTTTTAGCAATAATTGCAATTGTTTCGTACAAGTTTCCAGTTTCAGCTTCTAATTTACGCAAGTCGCGAGTAATAGTAGTTGTAGGTACGTTTTGGTAATTGTGATTTAAGTTTGCCATTTATATTTATTTGTTTATTTTATTTAATTCGGTAACTGCTTTTTCTTTTATTGCTTTAGCATTGGCCATGTACTTACTGCTTTCGGTGTAATACTCCGTAAATTCATCAAAGGCACTAATTGTTTCTTGGTAACGTTGAACTTGTTTTTCGGGAATGCTATTTTCAGCTAACAAATAATTTGATTTTAAAATCAAAAAATCTATTTCTTCTCTTTGTGCAATTTCAGGAAAATCGTTTACTAAATTTCTTAGCGTTACAATGGCACTTTTATAAGAACCAATATTGTAATATAATTTTGCGTTGTTATAAGCTTTTAGTGAAAGTTTAGCTCGTAATTTATCTAAGTATTTATTGCAATCATTTAAATATTTGCTTTCAGGATAAACACTTACAAATATTTTAAATGTTTCAATGGCTTTGTATGTATCAATTTGGTCAAGCTCCGAATCTTGCGATTCTAAATAAATACAATATCCATTTAAATATAAAGCTTCTTCAGCATTTACACTGGTAGGATAAGTTTCGTAATAAATTTTGTACCTGTAACCTGCCAAAGAGTACATTTTTAAACCATAATCGCATTGAGCTTGGTAATACAATATTTTCTCGGCCAATGGTGTATTTGCAATCTCGTTATCTAATTGATCAAATAAGGTTTGTGCCCTATAAAAATCTTTTTTCATAAAGAAATATTCAGCTACTTCCAATTTCTTTTTGGAATCAGTGTTCTTTAAAGCCTTTTGGAACTTACTTCTACAGCCGCCAAATACTAAACTTATTATAATAATTGATAAACTTAAATACTTCATTTTTACAGGTCTGCGAAAGTATGTTTTTTGGTTTAAAATAGAAAACTTATTTTCGTAAAATACCAATGAGCAAAAAAAGGATTTCAATATTGTCATTTATTTTATTTATAGTGTTGAATACTTGGTGTTTAATTTCTTATTCTCAATTGCGTAATCTGAATAATTTCGACAGCATTTCAAAGAACTCAAACGACTCAATGAGTCAAATTGTTACATTTTCAAGTTTAAAGCCCAAAGTTTTTAAAGCTGATTCTATGATTATTTTTGGAAAAAAATATTTGGGTTTAAATTACAGACGAGGTGGAACTACCAACAGAGGTTATGATTGCAGTGGTTACACCATGACTGTTTTTGCAAAATTTGGAATTCGTTTGCCACATACCAGTGCTGGACAGGCTTTAATTGGTATAGAAGTAAATAGTAAAAATATTCAAAAAGGTGACTTGATTTTTTTTAAAGCAAGAAGCCGCAGAGGACATAGAGTTGGACATGTAGGAATTGTTATTTCTGAAAGAGGAATGCCCGTAAAATTTATTCACTCTTCGGTTAGCGATGGTGTGAGAGAAGATTGGTTGGCAAGTAATTATTACCGCAAACGTTTTGTAAAAGTGATGCGGGTTAAGCAGTGGGAACAGTAATTTAGACGATAGTCAATGGACGATAG
>JBMOGB010000594.1:0-1843 GCA_049318585.1 Bacteroidia bacterium
GTTAAGTATTGCTAATATTGCAGACTAAATATTAAAAAAAACTTACTTTTGTCAGAAATAAAACAAATAACTTTACATACTATAAATTGTTGATTTTACTAACTAAATCCATAAATGCAGAAACTTAAAACACTATTTCCACATTATATTGGTAGCTTACTAAATAGCTATTCGCAGATTTTCTTTTCCAAAAGCACAATCTTTGCTTGTTTATTGATAATAGTTACTTTTTTTGATTTTTATGCGGGACTAAGTGGTATCATTGCTGTAACAATTTCTAATACGGCTGCCTATTTAATAGGTTTCAACCGTCACAATATCAGCTCCGGTTATTATGGCTTCAATAGCTTATTAGTAGCTTTGGGATTGGGTGTTTATTATGAGCCCAACATTCAATTCTTCATGATTTTGTTTTTTGCATCTTTACTAACATTGTTTATAACAGTATCATTGGAAGGCATTGTTGGCAAATATGGCTTGCCCTATCTCAGTCTTTCTTTTTTGTTCGTAATATGGATGGTAACCTTAGCAACAAGAGGGTTTACATTACTTACTATCAGCGAAAGGGGAATATATTCGCTCAACGAAATGTACTCATTAGGAGGTTTTACGTTGGTAGCTATTTACGAATGGTTTAATAATTTGAATCTACCCGATTATGTTATTTTATACTTTCGTTCGTTAGGAGCTATTTTCTTTCAATACCATTTAGTTGCAGGATTATTGGTTGCATTAGGCTTATTAATTTATTCACGCATTGCATTTTTGTTATCTATATTTGGTTTTGGGTCAGCCTATATTTTTTACCAAATAATTGGCGGCAATATTACCGAACTCAGTTATGGTTATATAGGATTTAATTATATACTTACATCCATTGCCATTGGTGGCTTTTTTATTGTATCTTCTAAATATTCTTTTTTATGGGTGCTATTAATGATTCCTGTAATATCTATTGTACTTTCGGGTACCAATGTTGTACTTTCAATGTTTCAGCTTTCAATATTTTCATTGCCATTTAATTTTGTAGTACTACTATTTTTGTACGTCCTCAAATTTAGAGAGCGGTTTTATCTAAATCCGGAAGTAGTGGGTATCCAGCAGTTTTCTCCTGAGAAGAATTTATATACTCAAAAGAATTATTTAGGAAGATTTCGCAACTCATATATCATTCCAATATCATTACCCTTTTGGGGCGAATGGAAGGTAACGCAAGCACACAATGGGAAAATAACACACAAGGCAGAATGGAAGCATGCCTGGGATTTTGAAATTGCAGATGAAACCGGCAAAATGTTCACAGGATCAGGATTAAGCTGTTCTGATTATTATTGCTACAACAAACCTATTATAGCCCCAGCTGCTGGTTGGGTTGAACAAATTATCGACAATGTAGATGATAATAATATCGGCGACATAAATATCGAACAAAATTGGGGAAATACTATTATTATTCGACACACCGATTTATTGTTCAGTAAAATATGTCATATCAAAAAAGAAAGCTTCAAAGTAAAGGTTGGCGATTACTTAAAAAAAGGTGATGTAATAGCCAGTGGCGGAAACTCAGGTAGATCACCACAACCTCATGTACATTTCCAGTTGCAAGCGACACCTTATATTGGTTCCAAAACATTGGATTATCCTTTAGGAAATTATATATTGTATAACAATGGAAAATATGAATTAGAATCTTATCAAAAGCCTAAAGAAAATGATACCATCTTAAATATAGAAAAAAACCAATCACTTTACAATGCTTATCATTTCATTCCGGGGCAGCGTATTGTATTTGATGTAACAACTGAAAGAACCAAGAAAGAAAAACAATTCAAATGGGAAG
>JBMOGB010000595.1:0-1837 GCA_049318585.1 Bacteroidia bacterium
TTTAATAAAGAGACACAAAGATAAGAAATGGTTGTATGTAAATGTAAAAATAGTGTTTTGCCATTTAATTTTTGAAGGTAGGTAAGCATTTATACTTTAAATGCTAATAAAGGCTTAGATGCTGATGGGTTTATAAAACATACTTACAGCAAACAAACCTTTAAATAGTGTTAGATAAAAAAACTTTTTTAATAAGAAATACAAAGACTAATAATAGTGTCCTATACAACTAAAAATAAAATAGAATAGAATGCCAATAGCGGTTTAGTTCAACTTGGTTTTATTCATCATTTCCTCTTTCCCTATTAATATTTTTTATCCTAATTTAATGTTTATTATGTTTCTTATTTACTTTTATATGGAAACTATGAATAAAACGCTAATACGTTATAAGCCTTTTATGAAAACACAACTACTATTTTTTTTAGTTTTAGTTTTATTGATGCTGAGGGACAAATTTATCATACTGATGCTTATAAAGCAGATTTTATTAATATTGATTTAAGTCAACAAACTATAACAAACCAATACTTTCCTATAATAATTTTATCTTTCAACAAAACTATTGATTTTGTTGAATAAAACATATATATATTTACCTTTTTAAAAAAGCCCCCCTGTTTATTTGCTTAGGTGGATCGTAGTTTTCTTCAAAAGGTTTGTCTATTCATTGCTGCAGATTTATTTTTACGAATAAGTTTAATCTTATAAATGCAACTAGATTTGATAAATGCCATTTAAATTTAGCCATTACTTTTAGAGCTTTAAGAATTAGAATTGTTATTAGAGCAGTCCAAATTTGTATCATAACAGCATTTTCACTAGTTCCAATAAACGACTTAATATGTAATAGTTGCTTAATTTCTCTAAAGAATATTTCAACTTGCCACCGACTTTTTTATAATTCACAAATTGTATTTGAAGTCCAAGACATTTGATTTGTAATAAGTTCTATAGTTTGCATATTTACATCATCCCTTATGACTACTCTTCTTATTTTTTGCATTTATCTTTCGATGATGCATTTTAAAGTTCAATCATTTCATCAATAAGAATATGCAGATGCCTATTTTCCAGCAATTCATTTTCCTTAATAATTGCATATTGAATATTTTCTTTGTGTCTAATCACGAAATAAACGCCTTTGCTGTCCCCAATATTTAACATGAGAAATCATTGTAAAATCGGTCAGCAACAATAACACTTCCTTTTAATAATGGAATATCATATACTCCTTTATTGTCGGCAGTTTTACCATTCGTAATATTAATGTATGCTAGCAAATTCCCATCAAAATCAAGTAAAGTGTGCATTTTCTCAGCTCCTTTAGTCGTTTGGTATTTTGCCCAATCAAATAGACTTAAACACAAACTTATGGTAGTTGAATCTAAAAGAAATATTCTTGACTTAATCATGAATTTAACTTGCTTAAATCCTACCTGCTGTCCAAAACTTCCTAATAGTGAATAATAGTATGCTCTGAACAATTCCCAATTACGATGCTTATTTTGATAGCTAATACTTGATTTTGATGGAGTTTTCTGAATCCCAAAATGATTTAAATTCCCTGTTGCTGAGCGAAGTCCATTACTAATACCGTGTACTGATTTACTCTTAGCAAACTGACAAAATAACATAGAAACCAAATGAGTCCAAGTATTATAGCCCTTTTGATGCTTGTCTGTTTGTTTTTCTTTTACAAGTTTTGAAAATTTTAATCGATCTAATTTTGAAATAATTTGTGAGAAAAGTGATACATTTGCCATGAGAAAGGGTTTTTTGTTCACCTCAAAGATAATTCTTTGAGTTAAATCTTCTCCTTTCTTTTTAATTCGTT
>JBMOGB010000596.1:0-1835 GCA_049318585.1 Bacteroidia bacterium
TTACTTTAAACGATAAAATAAATGCATTGAAAATTGCAGAGCAACATTGTTTTGATTATGGCTTAACAAGCGTTTGCGATGCAGGATTGGATTTAAATATCATCCATTTAATTGATAGCTTGCAGCAAAGTGGAACTTTAAAAATGCGCATTTACGCCATGATTAATTTAACCGATGAAAACCTAAAAGAAGCTTTGGAAATTGGTGTTTATAAAACAGAAAAACTGAATGTTTCAAGTTTTAAAATGTATGCCGATGGCGCTTTGGGTTCGCGAGGTGCTTGCCTTATTAAACCTTACACTGATGAAGTTCATCATCATGGATTTTTATTAACCGATATAGGAAAAATGAAGCGTTATATTTATCAAATAGCTGCCAGTAAATTTCAAATAAATACACATTGTATTGGTGATTCAACCAATCGATACATTTTGGAATTATATAGCAAAGCATTGCCAAAAAATAACGATAGACGTTGGAGAATTGAACACGCGCAAGTGGTAAATCCAGCGGATATTGAATTATTTAAAACCTATAAAATTATTCCATCTGTTCAGCCAACTCATGCAACCAGCGATATGAACTGGGCAATTGACAGGTTAGGGAAAGATAGAATTAAACATGCTTACGCTTATCAAACACTGTTACAACAAAATAATTGGTTACCACTAGGAACCGATTTTCCTGTTGAACACGTTTCGCCATTTTATACTTTTTATGCCGCGATAGCCAGGCAAGATGCGAATGGAAAACCAATTGATGGATTTAACATAGAGAACGCTTTAACACGCCAACAAGCTTTAAAAGGAATGACCATTTGGGCAGCAAAAGCAGCTTTTGAAGAAAATGAAAAAGGCAGCATTGAAGCAAATAAGTTTGCCGATTTTATTGTTTCTGATATTGATTTATTGACTGAAAGAGATCTAATAAAAATAAGAAACGCCAAACCCAAAAAAGTTTTTATAAATGGAATAAAAATTAAATAACTTGATTTATGTAATTTTTATTGACATAATATTAGTTACTTTTGTTTGTTAATAAATCAAAAATGTTATGAATTTAAAAATTCTTTTTAGCCGAATTACTTTTATCCTTCTAATTTCTTTTTTTCTAGGCAATAATGTAAATGCACAAGAAAATAAACCTACAGAAGAAAAAACAAAACATGCCATTGGTGCTGGTGCAGGATTTACTACTGGCTACGGTCTTTCTTACCGTTATACACCAACTAAATTAGGTGTTCAAGTAAATTTTGCTCCTTATAAAAGTGGGGCTGATTATGCATACAGTTTCGGCTTAACTGCTTTGTATATGTTAATGAAATCTGAAAAAACCAACTTGTATTTGTACCAAGCCAATCATTATTTATCATCATCATTTATTGCTTATGATAATACTGGTTTATCATATAGAAAAAATGAAGCATATTTCAACAACGGAATTGGCTTTGGAGTGGAGTTTATTATTGCATCAAAAGTTGGATTTAATTTAATGACTGGCTATGCCACCTACGACAACTTAAATAAGTTAAATGTTACAGGCGAAGCAGCTTTATATTTTAAGTTTTAAAAACTAACTGTTAGCGTTATTTTTTATCAATTGAAGCAAACAAGTTTTTAAAATTCCAGCCATGTTTTTGGCTTTTAAAAACCTGGAGTTTTGATAATGAATATAAAGTTCATGTTTTAAAATTTCTACATTTTCAGGAGTAGAAATATTGTCTTTATTCATAGCTTGAAGCAAGTTAAATATCAACCATTTTGCTGCTTTTAATCGCGCTACCATTATTGAACGTTCTTCTAATTGATATTGGTGAATGCTTTCCTTACTCAAAC
>JBMOGB010000597.1:0-1834 GCA_049318585.1 Bacteroidia bacterium
TTGGGAAAAAAATCAATTTTTGGAAAGCCTTACTTTTTGAGTGAACCCTATTTAGATACTTTATTTGCAAATTCACTAACACTTGATACTTTTTATTCCAAGATTCCTTTTGAAAATTATCGTAAGATGAAAATAAATGATTTAAAAACTTATTCCTTGATTTCAACTATAATATTTAATAAATATCTTCATGACTTTGATTTAGGTTGTCTTCTTGATTTCAGCATAGATGAAAGCAATATGAGAATTGTACCAACAAAAGATAACTATAAAATTGGTGATAATTTGCAAGTATATTTCAGTGAAGATTACTATAAAGAGAGGCTTGCATGGAATTTTACTCGATTTACTAGGAATGGAATACCACTAAATATTAAGGATTTAAATTACGATAAAGAAAGAAGAATGATTGACTTTAAAATTAAAGAAAAAGGGTTGTATAAAATTAAAGGTTATGAAGTACTTACTAGAAATTTTGATTATAAGAATTTTTCAGATACAGTACCTTTTGAAACTGAATATGAAGTAAAATAGGTATTCAATTTAGAAGCCAAGAATTTTTAAAACATCTTCCTCTAAAGCGTAGCCGTTTTTTCTGCTTTCATCAATTTCATTTACTAAGTAAATTATTTCAAATTCTTGAGTTGTCATACTTCAAAAGTAAATTATTACTTTAAATTACCTATTAACTAGTTACTTTATCAACTATAAACCGTAATCACTTACCCATGCACCGTTTCCTTTTTGCCATAATTGGCAATTACTTTTGCTTCGTGTTCAAGCCATTCTTTCCAACGTTTATCAACGTCTACCTCTTTTCCGTATTTACGTGCATAGGTTAAAAAGGTGGTGTAATGTGCGGCTTCACTTGCCATTAAATCATAATAGAATTTTGCCAATTCGGCATCATCAATATTTTCAGAAAGCACTTTAAAACGTTCGCAACTGCGGGCTTCAATCATGGCCGAAAACAACATTCTATCTACAAACGATGCGCTGCGGCTTCCACCTTTTTGCATAAATTGATACAATTCGTTTACGTAACTGTCTTTTCGCTCACGACCTAATGTATAACCACGTGCTTTTATGATTTCAAAAACTTGTTCAAAATGGCTAATTTCTTCTTTTACCAATGCTAGTAAATCTTCCACTAAATCGGTTAGTTCAGGGTTGTATGTAATAATGGTAATGGCGTTGCTGGCTGCCTTTTGCTCGCACCAAGCATGATCGGTTAATATTTCTTCTAAATTACTTTCTACTATATTTACCCAACGCGGATCGGTTGGAAGTTTAAGTCCTAACATATTTTTGTATTTTATTTACTTAATAAATCTATTTCTTTTTGGTAATCGTATTGCAAATCTTCATGCAAAGTTTTCATCGAATCATTGATACGTTTCAATTGTGCTTTATATAAATTATACAAAACAGGGCTTTTCCTGAATTCAATTTTGGTATCGTTTAGTGCTTTGCAAAAATGTGTCAATAATTCAATATTGGTAGTTGCTAATCCAGAATATTTTGCATGTTTATTGGCTAATCGAAGGATTTTCCGAATGGTTTTTTTAGCAAAATATAAATTGGAAGTGTTCATATCGCCAAACAATTCAGTCATTTCAACTTTTACATTTTCAATAAATTGAGCTTCATTATGTGTTTGAAAAAGCAGGTAATTTAAAAACTCTTTATTGTCTTTTTTATACTTAGCTAGTTTGGTGCAAAGCTCCACTAATTGAGCAGGATGGAGGGTTTGTAACTCTTTTTTTATTTCCGATAACGAAGCCGATTGCATAATTTGTTGCAATATAGGAGTTAATTTTTTAATTGAAAGATT
>JBMOGB010000598.1:0-1820 GCA_049318585.1 Bacteroidia bacterium
ATTTAACCGATAATGGTGTAAAAATTTGGGACGAATGGGCTGACGAAAACGGAAATCTTGGGCCTGTTTATGGTCATCAGTGGCGCAACTGGCCTAAAGCCGATGGCGGATATATAGACCAATTAACCGAAGTAATAGAAACCCTGAAAAAAAATCCAGACAGCCGCAGAATTATTGTGAGCGCTTGGAATGTGGCCGATTTAGAGAAAATGGCTTTGATGCCTTGCCATGCATTTTTTCAGTTTTATGTGGCCAATGGAAAACTAAGTTGCCAGTTATACCAACGCAGTGCCGATATGTTTTTGGGCGTTCCGTTTAATATTGCCAGTTATGCTTTACTTACTTTAATGGTGGCGCAAGTGTGTAATTTAGAGCCAGGCGATTTCATCCATACTTTTGGAGATGCGCATATTTACAGCAATCATTTTGAGCAAGTAACCTTGCAATTAAGTAGAGATGTTAGGCCTTATCCAACCATGAAAATAAACAAGGATGTGAAGTCTATTTTTGATTTTAAATACGAAGATTTTGAATTGGAAAATTATAACCCACACGCAGGAATTAAAGGAGCAGTAGCGGTTTAGAATGAACTTTCCATCTGCCTTAATTGAAGAGGCTGTTAACCAATTGTCACGCTTTCCAGGTGTAGGAAAAAAATCGGCTTTGCGCATGGTTTTGCATATTTTAAAGCAAGAACCACAAGATGCCATACGCCTTGGACAAGCCTTAGAACAAGTAAGAACTTTAATAAAATACTGCAAACGCTGCCATAATGTGAGCGATGGCGATTTGTGTAATATTTGCCAAAGTCATAAACGTAACCCTGAATTGGTTTGTGTGGTAGAAGATTTACGCGATGTAATGGCCATTGAAAACACTTCACAGTTTAACGGATTATACCATGTTTTGGGTGGAGTTATTTCTCCAATTAATGGCATTGGACCTGACGATGTAAATATTTCATCTTTAATTATTAGGGCTGAAACCGAACAAATAAAAGAATTAATTATTGCACTGAGTGCAACACCAGAAGGCGATACAACCACTTTTTATATTTCAAAAAAATTAGCACATTTACCCATTCAAATAAGCACCATTAGCCGCGGAATATCCATTGGTGGTGAACTAGAATATGCCGATGAAATTACATTGGGTAGAAGTATTGTGAGTAGAATTCCTTACGGGAAATAAAAACGATTTGATAATTTATACTATTACACCAAATAGCTAAAAACAATAATTACTCATTCCACTTTCTTCAGTAAGAAAACAGTTTTTTTAACCACAAAAAAAGCCGTATATTTTTAAAAACATACGACCTTTTTTATTTCAAGCCAGCAATTAAGCTGTTAATGGTTTTTTCTTTAAAGCCAATATTGAAAAATCAGTATTTACTTTTTTAATAGTATTGCTTAATTTACCCAAACCAGTTATTTCCATATCTACTACATCGCCATCTTTAAGCCATTGTGGTTTAAAGTTTTTATCGTTTAATAAACCTGTTCCGTTTAGTTCTAAAAAGCAACCTGTTCCTACAGTTCCGCTTCCTATTACATCACCAGGAAGAATATCAACTCCATAAGCACAACGCTCTAATATTTCGGCAAAAGTCCAGTCCATATCAGCCACATTTCCTTCACTTACTAACACACCATTTACCCAACATTTCATGTTTAAGTTATATGCATTTCCCACATGATTTGGTTTAGCAGGAACTTTAAATTGTTCCAACTCATCAGGAGTTACAAAATATGGCCCAATCACAGTTGAAAAATCTTTTCCTTTAGCAGGTCCAAGGTTTAACAGCATTTCTTCCATTT
>JBMOGB010000599.1:0-1809 GCA_049318585.1 Bacteroidia bacterium
TATTTTTTAGCAACTAATCCAAATATAAACCCTACTTATTTTGGGTTAAAGGAAGTAATCCACCCTACTGTGAAAAATCTGTGAATAAGTAGGGATAACTAGTGCCTACATTCAAAAATTCTTGTCTCCCATTCGATTATATTTGCCGCCTGACCATTAAACAAGGAACAACGTGCGCTTAAAAAGTTTAGAAATCAAAGGTTTTAAAAGTTTTGCCGACAAAACTGTAATCAATTTCGACGAAGGTATTACCGGTGTCATTGGCCCCAATGGATGTGGCAAGAGTAATATTGTAGATAGCATTCGGTGGGTAATCGGAGAGCATAAGATTAGCAACCTGCGTAGTGAGAACTTGGAAAGCCTAGTTTTCAACGGAAGCAAAAGCAGAAGTGCCAGTGGTCTCGCAGAGGTTAGTCTCACTTTTGAAAATACCAAGAACCTGCTTCCCACAGAATTTAATACGGTAACGGTTACCCGCAAATATTATAAAAACGGAGAAAGCGAATATCGATTGAATGATGTAGCCTGCCGCTTGAAAGACATCCATAATTTATTTATGGATACCGGTATTACTACCGATAGCTATGCCATCATCGAATTAGGCATGGTAGACGATATCATCAAGGACAAGGAAAATAGTCGTCGCAAAATGCTTGAACAAGCTGCCGGTATTTCTATTTACAAAACAAGAAAGAAAGAAGCGAAATTAAAACTAGATGCCACAGAACAGGATCTGGCTCGTATTGAGGATTTGCTATTTGAAATCAATAACCAGTTAAAAACGCTGGAAAGTCAAGCCAAAAAAGCAGAGAAGTACTTTGAAATAAAAAAAGACTACAAGGAAGTTAGTATTGAATTGGCGAAAGCCGCTTTAGAAGGATTCAATATTACTTATCGTGATTTAAATGAAAAACAACAAGCAGAAGTAGACAAAAGAATTGAACTGGAAACTACCATCGCAGTAGAAGAAGCAGCACTGGAACAAGAAAGACTTGGCTTGATTGAAAAGGAGAAAGCACTACAGGTAATGCAGCATGCATTCAACGATATGCTGGATACTGTACGCAATAAAGAAAATGAAAAAAGCCTCAGTGTTCAAAGTTTGCAGTTTTTAAAGGAAAGAGAAAAAAGCCTGAAAGATTTTTTACAAAAAGCAGGTGGTCAATTACAAGGACTGGAAGAAGGCATTCAATTGACCAGTAATCAAATACAGGAAGACGAACAAAAACTGATTGAATTCGAAGGGAAATTAAATGAGCTCAAAAATGCAGTAGAAGAAAAACGCAGCATCTTTGATGATAAAAGAAGCAGCATAGATGAATTGCGTCGCCAGAATCAAAACATCCAACGCCAGCAATTTGAGGCCGAAAAGAAAGTAGCTGTTGCAGACACTTCTATTCAAAATCTACAACGCAGTATTTTTCAAATAGAAGAAGAAAGAACACAGCGCCAGGCTCAATTGCAACAATTAGAACCTGAGAAACAAGAAAAAGAAGACGCATTAGCAGATAAACGGAATTTATTACAAGAACAGCAGGAACAACAGGAGGCAACAAAAGAAAAGTTGTTACACACACAATCTTTGCTGGATGGATTAAGAAACGAACTAGCCGATGAAAGCAGGAAGCTAGACAGCAAGAAGAATGAACACGATTTATTGAAAAGCCTGATTGATTCGATGGAAGGCTATCCAGATAGTGTAAAATTCCTTCATAATAATCCCAATTGGAATCATACTGCGCCTATTCTTTCTGATATCATTTATGTAAAAGAAGCATACCGCGCTGCTGTTGAAAATGTATTAGAACC
>JBMOGB010000600.1:0-1808 GCA_049318585.1 Bacteroidia bacterium
TACATTTTTCTAATTGTTGCATTTTGCCAATTGCGTATTGCGTATTGCATATTGCATATTGCCAATTGCATATTGCCAATTGCCTATTGCAAATTGCCTATTGCCTATTGCCAACTAATTACTCTCCAAAGTACTGTCTTTATTAATTGATTCCAAAAACTCTTCATCCGATTTACCTAAGTTTTCAATAGAAAGTTTTGCATCTTCTGCCAATTCGCTATTTGGGTATTTTTGTAAAAATTGATTATAATAAACTCTTGCTTTATCAAAGTCGTTCAAGTTGTTTTCGTAACTAAAAGCAATTGAAAAAAGTGCTTGCTCACAATATTTAGAATTAGGATAGGTTACAATTAATTTTTCAAAAAAACCAATTCCTTCTTTGGCTTTATTTAAAATACTACTTCGTTGTGCTGCTTTAAATAAAAATTCTGGCGCACGTTCATCGTCAGGGTATTTTTCAACAAAGGATGCATAATTCCAATACAAATCTGAAATTTGAGTAATGCTAAAAGCACTATCACTATTTTCTAGCTTTGTAATTTCGTCAATCATTTTTTCCTTTGGCGATTGACACGCATAAACAATTGAAATAGCACAAATTAATACAAATATTTTTCTCACTTTTTTGGGTTTTTAGAACTACAAAGAAAAACAGGATTATTAAACTATTTTCTTAATTTTTACACAATTTTTATTAGGTTGCGCAATAATTATTACAACAATATTTTCTAATATTCAACTGTAATCTATTCAAATTACAAATCATTTACAAAAAACTTTCACTTAACAGTTTGAAAGCATAGTAATCCGATTATTTTTGCAACACTTTTTTTTAAAACATACATGAGAATAATACAATTTAGAGAAGCCCTACGCGAAGCAATGAACGAAGAAATGCGTAGAGATAAAGATATTTTTTTAATGGGCGAAGAAGTAGCCGAATACAATGGCGCTTATAAAGTGAGCCAAGGTATGTTA
Organism: Bacteroidia bacterium; assembly: GCA_049318585.1. Lineage (GTDB taxonomy): Bacteria > Bacteroidota > Bacteroidia > UKL13-3 > UKL13-3 > JAAFJM01. The sequence goes on from JBMOGB010000600.1 coordinate 979, forward strand.
GAAGAATTTGGCGAAAAAAGAATCATTGATACTCCCATTGCCGAGTTAGGTTTTGCTGGAATAGCAGTTGGTGCAGCCATGAACGGTTTGCGTCCTATTGTTGAGTTTATGACTTTCAATTTTTCGTTGGTAGCCATTGATCAAGTAATAAATTCGGCTGCTAAAATGTACCAAATGAGTGGTGGACAATTTAATATGCCAATGGTATTTAGAGGACCAACTGCTAGTGCCGGACAATTAGGCGCACAACATAGCCAAGCTTTTGAAAACTGGTATGCTAACTGCCCAGGTTTAAAAGTGGTGGTTCCTTCAAATCCTTACGATGCCAAAGGTTTACTAAAAACTGCTATTAGAGATAACGATCCAGTTATTTTTATGGAAAGTGAGCAAATGTATGGCGATAAAGGCGAAGTGCCTGAAGAAGAATATTTAATTCCAATTGGAAAAGCGGTTACCAAACGTGAAGGAACAGATGTAACTATTGTTTCGTTTGGTAAAATTATAAAATTGGCTTATGTAGCTGCCGATGAATTAGCAAAAGACGGAATTAGTGTTGAAATTATTGATTTACGCACTGTTCGTCCTATTGATTACGATGCAATCGTTGAATCGGTTAAAAAAACTAACAGGTTAGTAATTTTAGAAGAAGCATGGCCTTTAGCCAATATCAGTACTGAAATTACTTACATGGTTCAAAAACGTGCTTTTGATTATTTAGATGCACCTATTCGCAGAATAAATACTGCAGATGCGCCACTTGGCTACGCTCCTACTTTTGTGGAAGCATTTTTACCTAGTGTAAAACAAATTATTGATACTGTAAAAGAAGT
>JBMOGB010000601.1:0-1789 GCA_049318585.1 Bacteroidia bacterium
AAAATAAATTTTCATTAGAAGCAGAATGCAGCCAATATATTTTAGCCGCTGTTAGCGGCTGTAATACTTTCCATACGAAAAGTTGTCGTGTCAAGTATCGCTGTCATTTTGGTTTATAAATTATTACTCCCTTGTCACCACAATGACTCGTCCTGAAAAAAGTTTACACATTTATACTAAAAATCCTACCACAAGTTTACACATTAAATTTAATCCTGAAATAGGTTTACATTATTATTTTACTTTTGTATTTCCGAACAAAGCGGAAGTGAGCAATGCTGAGGAGCAACTCACCAGGAATTACTTCGGTGGCTGACGAATTTTATCGTTATCAAAGACCAATCTGGAAAGGTTGGTTTTTTTTAATAAAATTCAGAAGCCCTTTATGCCTCTTAAAACCTACACCATGGTTACCTCCTTTTCTTTTTTTAAGTGCCAATAATTTTTCCATCGTTTCTTTAATTCTCCTGATCTCAGATGCGCCTCTGCTGGTTTAAGATTATTGATACTGCCGTGTGGTCTGAGATGGTTGTATGTGCTACAAGCTATTGCAACTTCTCTTTGAGCTATTTGAAAATTTGAAAAAACTTCTTCTAACAGTTCGCCTTTTAATATGCCGTTTACCCTTTCTGCAATTGCATTTTCAAGAGGGTCTCCATTTTCTGTCATGCTAATTTTTATCTTTTTTTGCTTCAATATTTTAACATAAGCATCGCAGCAGTATTGCACTCCGCGGTCGCTGTGATGAATTAATCCAGTTATATTAGGATTTGATTGTAAGGCCATTTTTAGTGCGTGTAAAGGGCCTTTTGCTGTTAAATCTTTACTCAAGTGAAAGCCAACTATTTTACGGCTGTAAGCATCAGTTATCAAACTTAAATAGGCAAAGCTGTTCGGTAAATGAATATAGGTTATATCACTTACCCAGAGTTGATTGGGAGCTACCGGTATAAAATCCCGAATGATGTTTGGATACTTTGTAAAACGATGTTTTGAAAGGGTGGTTATGCAACCTCTTCGCTTACGTTTAGTTACCAATAAACCACGTTCTGAAAGTAACCCAAACATCGCATCTCTGCCTATTTGAAAATGATGTGCTGCTAAAAAATATTGCATCTCATCAAGAAGTTTTCTTGTGCCAATACGCTTCTGATGCTTGCGATAACGCAATACTTCATCAATGATAATATCTGATTCATAAGCTTTCTGCTGAATGTATTTTATGCCTTGATAGTAGGATTGCCTACTATAACCAAGTAGCAAACAAAGTTCGTTTACACAACGGGGCTCACTTTGTTCAACTGTTTCTACTGCTTGGTGCCAGACTTTTTTCTAATATCAATTTTCAACTGCTCTTCTGCAATATCTATCATTGTATTAAGTAGTTTGTTATGAAGTTGAGCCTTGCGAAGCTCTCGCTGCAATTGCTTTACTTCATTAGAAAGCGAAGGCTCTTCTATTTGTGATTTCTTGGACTTTAGTATTTTATTTCGTGTTTTGCCTTGATATTTCATAACCCACGAATGTACTATTCTAAAATCAACTCCATACTTAATTCCAATTTTTCTATAAGTGGAAGTACCTGTTAAATATTCTGCTATTATTGATTCTTTATCAATTGTTTTTTTATCCATTTTGTTTACATTTTACTGTAAACCTATTTTAGGACGAGACAAATTGTTTTTTTATCCATTTTGTTTACATTTTACTGTAAACCTATTTTAGGACGAGACAAATTGTTTTTTTATCCATTTTGTTTACATTTTACTGTAAACCTATTTTAGGACGA
>JBMOGB010000602.1:0-1786 GCA_049318585.1 Bacteroidia bacterium
AAAGCGAATGATTACTTTGTAACAATAACCGAAAGTAAAAAACGTTTTGAAGATGGCACATTTGTAAAGCATAAAATATTTTTATACAAAGAAGATTTCAATAAATTTACAGAAGCATTTGTAGAAACAATTAACTACGTAAAAACTGAGTTGATGCCAGAGTATAATTTCGATGAATTTACCAGAGAAGATTACCGAAGTAACAATGAAGGATACAAAAACGAAAACAATAATTACTAATTAAATATCAATATTGTTTACTTAAGGGAAATTCATTTCTACTTAGCTCATTGTACGCAGTTGTTGAGCTTGTCTTATTACTTTTGGACAAAATGAATTTCAATTAGAATAAAATACTTAGGTAAACCACATTGACTAAATTAAATAAAAAATTACTTGCTACATTTGATATAATAACTTTTATTTGCAATTAAATAAATAACTAACAAACAAAAACATAATGAAAAAAATATTCAAAACAATTGCTGCTTTTGCATTAGTAGCTACACTTTCTACATCTTGTTCAAAAGATGAACCAACTACAACTACTGAAACTGTAGTAGGTGCTCCTACTTTAACTCTTATAGCTCCAATTGCTGATTTAAATTTAAGATTTAATGATGTTGCAACTTTAAAATTTACAGCTGCTCCTGCAACTGGTGCAAAATTTAAATCAATTTTGATAACAAGAAAGAACTTAAGCACTGATTTAACGATAAAAGTTTATGGTGATTCAACAACAAAATTAGCTGATTCATTAACAGTAACTAGAACATTCAATGATTCAGTTTTAAACAGTAATGGAAACGTTGGCGATAAATTTATTTATACAATTACAGTTACTGACGACAAAGGAAAATCTGCTATGAAAACAGCAAATTTAACTATTAAAGATTTATACGTTTCGGGTCAGTTTACTATAGGCGCACAAGCAAATACAGGTGCAACTTTTCAAAATAAATTTTTTGGTTTAAATGAAAATTTATTGAACACTGTAGCATTTTTCAAAGCAGGTATTGCTGTTTTACCAACTCCAACAACCACAGCTGATTCAATGACCAGAGCACGTTTCTTTTCTAATTCTGATAAAATTGATTTTTTATTCTGGTTTGGAACAAGTAATGGTGCAAGTTTATATTCACCTGATTACAATTTTAACTTACCTTCTTCATTTGGTTGGGTTACTGAAATTGGATTTTGGACTAAACCATTGAATAAAACAATATTTAAAACTTTAGGATCTACTTTACTTACTCAATCAGAATTTGCTGCATCTAACTTCAATGTAGAAGCTGATATTGATAAAATTGATTTCAATAATACCGCAACAAACCAAAATTTTATTCAAAACTTACAAAAACAACAAGTTATTGCATTTAAAACTGCCAAAGGTAAAGGACTTATATTAGTAGCTGAAGTAGCTATTTCTAACACAAGTTTTGCTACTTTTGATATAAAATGGAAGAAAAATTAGTACAGTAAAATATTAACAAGAGGCTGTCTCAAAAGCTTCAAAAAACGTCAGTTCGAGCGTAGTCCGATAGCTATCGGTATTCGCTCAAAGTAACATAAAAAAAAGAAGCTGTCTCAAAAGGACAGCTTCTTTTTTTTGATTTAACTAAATTGGTTTTATACCAATTGCGTCTCAATTCCATTTACTTAAGGAAAATACATTTCTACCGATAATTATCGCATATGCGTCAAGCTAATTTTGATTTTTTTCTTGTATACTTTTATAAACATTGAGTTCCGGAGGAACGAAACATATTGTAACAACGGTCCCGAT
>JBMOGB010000603.1:0-1786 GCA_049318585.1 Bacteroidia bacterium
TTGCCTTATGTGAGTAGTTATTTGTATCCTTTAAAGTGGTTCAATGGCATTATAGTTATGGCCAATGCTGGGTTGGCTGATAGTTTAAAAAACAATAAAAGCATCAAAGAAATTATCTTGATTGGATACGATATGAAGAAAGAAAAACAAGTTAATATAAATCTCACTGACCGAATAAATTTATTGGAACAAAAATTTGAAAAAGATGAAAAATTAGATTCGAGTTTGTATTATGGAAAGGCCACAGATCAACTATTTATTACCAATACACAAAAATTACATCAACAAAATTTGAATGGTAAAGGAATTGACATTGCCGTGTTTGATGCAGGGTTTAATAACTTGAATAAATTGCCATTTTTTAACCAAAATAACATCAAAAACAGTTTCAATTTAGTGAGTATTGAGGAAGATATTTTTACCAATAATGATGAACATGGTTTGAATGTAGTTGGGTGTATGGCAGCCAAATTACCATACCAATACATTGGCGCAGCCCCCGAAGCAAATTACCATTTATTCAACACTGAAAACAATTTTTCGGAATATCCAATTGAAGAATATTATTGGGCTAAAGCCGCTGAAATGGCTGATAGCTTAGGCGTTGATATTATTACATCTTCACTTGGTTATACCGAGTTTGATGATAAAATATTTGGTCACAAAAAGAAAGATTTAAACGGACATAAAACCATTGTTGCACAAGCTGCAAATTTGGCAGTAAGCAACGGCATTTTAGTAGTAGTAAGTGCGGGTAATGAGGGTGATAAAATTTGGGGATTTATTAGTTCACCTGCCGATGCTGATAGTGTAATTACTGTTGGTGCTTGTAATATGGATAAAAAGGCAGCTGCTTTTAGTTCTGTTGGTTTTGCAAAACGAAATAAAGTGAAACCAGAAATGGCCACTTTGGGCGAATCAGTAGAGTTAATAAATGAGCATGGAAAAATTATAAAAGGAAATGGAACTTCGTATTCAGCGCCTTTAATTGCTGGTGCTGCCGCATGCTTAATACAAGGAAATAGAATGAAAACGCCTTTTGAAATGAAGCAAGCTTTGATGTTAAGTGGAAATCAGTATTTCAAAGCGAATGAATTTTTGGGTTATGGAATTCCTGATATGTACTTGGCGCATCAATTATTGGCATATTATTTCAATGATACTTTGATTCAAACCAAACAATTAGCAGATAGTAATTTGCATGTTTGTTTGAATAGTATAATGAATCAAAAAGTGGAAATTACACTGCAATCAACCGATGAAATGGTTGTGTTTAAACAAAAACAAAAAGTGGGATTTGGAATAAATCGTTTTCCTTTAAATAAATCATATAAATTGAAACAAGGATTGTATATTTTAAAAATAAAAACTGCAAACGGTGTATTGATTCAAAAAGTTGAAAAATTGTAATTGTTTATTTCAGCCACAGATTACACAGATTTTTTTTCAATATTTAAACGTTTCGTCCGATAACTATCGGACAAGCTCAACGATCGTGTGGTAAACAACTATCAGACCTTTACTAGATTTAACCATCGTCTATGGTCTATCATCTATGGTCCATCGTCTATCAACTATCAACCAACAACTAACTTATCAAATCGCTTAATATTTATTTCTTTTTCTATCTCATTTCCAAGTGTAATATGTGCCAATAACTGCTTGGCTAAATATGGTGCATGCATCACACCTTTGGTTCCTAAACCATTTAAAACAAACATGTTTTTATGTTCATGATGTTCGCCAATAATGGCTTTTCTGTCTTTGGTAGTAGGACGAATATTGG
>JBMOGB010000604.1:0-1771 GCA_049318585.1 Bacteroidia bacterium
AACGTTCTATAGTTGCAGTAACACCAGCTGTGCTATTTTTTAATGAAGCGGTTCCAGTTGCATCTGATTTTAAAGTTAAAGCTGTAGCTGCTGCATTTTCTTTGGTTAAAGTACCAGTTACAGTTAATTGTTTGCTTGCATTTAGAGTTAAACTTGAAGTTGCTTTTATAGTTAATGATGCTAAAGAAATATTTGTACCATCAAATACTGCAGTACCAGGAGATGCAGTTAGTGTTGCAGCAGTAGTATATCCTCCAATCATAACTGATGAACCTGCAACCGGAATAGTATTTTTACCATTGCTTGCTGCAGCAACTTTATTCCAGTTAGTTGTTACACTCCAGTTACTTGAAGCTACACTAGAGAAAAAATAACTTGCTAAAGGAATATTATTATTTGGGAGTGTAACTGTTCTATTAACAGTAACTACATAATTATCTGGAGTTTGACGCAAAATACTAGCAGCGCCATTTCCTAAACCATCATCATACCATAAACATTCATTTACACCAGTAAAAGTACCAGTATTAAATGCTAATACTGCTCCTGCATTACTTGCAAAGTTCCTAAGATTAGCACCATTTTTTAATATCATTTTAAAGGTACCAATATCTACCCAATTTGCATGATCAAGCAATGTAACAGGTAAATCAACATTAGCAGGAGAACTATAAGATTGAAAATAATTAGAAGCAAAATTACAAGTAGTGTTTCCAGTTGAAGGAGTATTATCACCACTAGTTAATCCAGTACCCCCAACATATGAAGGAGTTAAAACTGTTCCTCCTACTTTAAAAGCAGAGCTGAAATCTATTTTAAAAGCCCAAGCTGCTAAAGCTATAGCACCGCTAGATTCAGGGAAATCAGTAGTATTTCTGATTCTAACACTGAATCTGATTTCAGTTTCATTAATCTGAACCAAATTATAGATATCCATGTCAATAGTTTTTGCATAACTTTGATAACTTGTTAGCAAAAAAACAAATAATACTGTTGTTAATGTAATTATTTTTTTCATTTTTTTTAATATTTTAATTTATAAATTTATTAGGTTTTCGATTTGGTTAAGGATGAACTGCAGTTACAAAATTATCAATGGCTAATTTAACTTTAGCTAAATCACTAAGTGGCTCAACAAGACCATCACCATCAACATCTTCATTGATATATCCACCTTGGAAAGTGTCAATTTTTAATTTAACATTAGCCAAGTCGGTAAGTGGTTCAAGAGTTCCGTCTTTTTGAACATCACCAGCAAATAAACCATATACACCAGTTGACAACATTTTCATATTACTACCATAAGCCTGAGATGCTGATGTTGTAAAGTCATAAGTAATTGAAGCTGTATTAAAAAGAACTTCAGCTGCAGTTGTAGTTTCAATATGATTACGGTGGTTTACAGTAATATAGTAGCTTCCATTATATGTTGGTGGAATACTAACATAAGTTTTAGAACCTGTATTCGCAGTTCCGTCCTGATTAAGATTAACACCATACGCTGTATATACAATATTGGTATAGTCAGCAGCGTCATGTAGTTCTACAGTAATAGTATCAACGATAGCTCCAGGCCATTGATAAACAGGACCTGAAGGGTCAGCTATAACTTTGTGCATATCTGTTACATCAAAAAATCCCTGAAGAAAAACGGTAAGATACAATTTTTTCTCTTTTGAAGGCAATGGAGGTGGTCCATCTAGTTGTTGTCCAAAAACATTCATTGTTGGCAATGCCAGCAATGCAATTAGAATAAGTGTGAATAATTTTT
>JBMOGB010000605.1:0-1767 GCA_049318585.1 Bacteroidia bacterium
GATTTTTATATAAAAGAGCAAGCTGAATATAAAGACAATGGAATGGATGCAATTTTAGAAAACGATAACCAACAAGATCAGTTAATGAAACGTGAACAAGATCAATACGAAAATTGAGGCAGAACAATTTAGTAATCCAACAATTTATCAATCTAACCTTTAGCCTTTCAACAATAAATTTGTCTTTGTAACTTGGTAACTGTACTTTCGCAAGCGTTCACCATCCAAAAAAATTTGTGCGAAGTGTAGAAATAATATCCATTGAATCTGATTTCGGTGCAGGAAAAAAAGGAGCTAAATTAGGTCCTCAAGCATTGATTAGGTTAATAAACAAACAAAATATAAAGCATCTTTCTCATGCTAATAATTTACGAATAGTAGCAGATGATTTAGAGGAAAATACAGCTCATCCATTCAATAAAAATATTGAATCAATTTACGAAGTTCAGCAATTAGCTTTAGATGCAATTGAGCAAACCTTATCAAAAAATTTATTTCCTTTTATATTAAGTGGCGACCATAGTAACGGCTGCGCAGGAATATCGGCTGTTAAAAACTTTTATAGTGACAAAAGAATAGGTGTAATTTGGATTGATGCGCATGCCGATTTACACAGCCCATTTTCTACTCCAAGTGGTAATATGCATGGAATGCCTTTGGCTGCTGCTTTAGGAATCAATGATTTGATAGAAGAGGCAAATGAAGTAGATGAAGAGTCAATCAAAGTTTGGCAGCATTTAATGCACTTAGGCAGTAAAAAAATTAGTCCTAAAATTTTACCATCTGATTTAGTTTTTATTGACTTACGAGATACAGAAGAAGACGAAGAGATTTTATTAAGCAATAAAAATATCACTTTTTATACTCCACAAATTAGAACTGAAATTGGAATTGAACAAATAGTAGAAAAAACTTTGACACAGTTAGTACATTGTGATTTAATTTATGTTTCGTTCGATGTAGATAGTTTAGACCCTAATATTTCTATAGGAACCGGAACTCCAGTTCCAAATGGAATGACAGAAAATGAAGCTGTTTATTTGTTAAAAAGCTTGATTAATAATCCTAAAACAGTGGCTTTTGAAATAACAGAAATCAACCCATTATTGGACAGAGAAAATCCGATGGAAGAAGTAGCTGCAAGAATTTTAGGTAAAATATTTGAATAATATTTCATAATTATTATCTTAACTATTTGTTTTCTAGTTAAAAATCACGACATTCGCAGCCCTTTAATTTTTAAAGGATCACACATACATTTAATTTATTTAAAAACATGTCAGTAAAAATCAGATTACAGCGTCATGGACGCAAACAAGCACCTTATTACCACATAGTTGTGGCTGATGCTCGTGCACCCAGAGACGGTAAGTTTATTGAACTAATAGGTTCATATAAGCCACAAACCGTTCCTGCAACCATTGAATTAAACAACGAAAAAGCTATTAAATGGCTTGAGAACGGAGCGCAACCAACTGATACAGTTCGTGCAATTCTTTCTTACAAAGGTGTTTTATTACAACGCCACTTAGATGCTGGTATTAGAAAAGGAGCTTTAACTCAAGAACAAGCAGATGCTAAATTAGCAAAATGGTTGGAAGAGAAAAATGCTAAAGTAGAAGCAGACATTACTAAACAAGCTAGTAAAAAAACTGATACTAATTCAACACGTATGGCTGCTGAAGTAAAAGCAAATGCTGCTCGTGCTGCAAAAATTGCTGAAAAGCAAGCTGCTTTAGATGCTGCTGCTAATCCAGTTGCTGAAGT
>JBMOGB010000606.1:0-1763 GCA_049318585.1 Bacteroidia bacterium
TTGAACGTTTTGACATTAAAAAAAACACCTAGACAGAGTTTAAATTACACTCCCGCCTAGCCAAATTGTAACGCAGCGCAGCAGCTCAAAACTACTAATAATTTAGAACCCTGAACATATGAAAAACCTATTAAGCAATCCAACTTGCATGAAATTCAATCAAAAAAAAACCAAGACGCCATTGACAGCAAAATAATTCTTGTCACGACATCTAGGTACTCTTCTGTACTAAAAACTATATAATTTTGTATTTTTTATCAACTTATTTGTTCTGATACTTTATATTTGAACTATTGTTTAATGCAAGAACTCAGCTGCTTCGCTGTGTTTGCAACGCCCAACCTGCCGGACGGCAGGCAGGCACGCGAGTTAAATTACAAATTTAACCCAGCGCGGTGTTTTTTTTGGAGAAGAAGAAGTGAAGATGTGGTGCTAGTGGATAATGCAGATTATACACCAAATCTCAAAATACCATTTTGGGCTAAGAAGCGGAAAGATCTACCGGAAATTGCTTTTATAATTTGTGCAGAATGGCAAGCTAATTTTCCCGTAACACAGTAGGGGTTTAAAATTTTAAACCCCTACTGTGTTACGGGAAAATTAGCTTAAAAATTTCCAGAATGGTTACCAACGGAAATGCCAATCAATTTCCGATGCATAGTTTGAAACGAGACATAAGCAGTAGATTATGTCGGGGTTTGAAAGGTTTGCGTGGAATTTGAAACGCTCAACCTGCCTGACGGCAGGCATGCAGTTGAGTTAAATTACAAATTTAACCCAGCGCGGTGGTTTAGAGGAGAAGAAAAAGGGAAGATGTGCGGCTAGCGGGGATTTTGTATCGCACATCAAAATAACCAAAACCACTATTGTCGATAAAGAGATCAACTTCTGTCTGAATATGATTTAAGGATATAAAAGTATTTTAGTTTTGTAGACAAAAAAGTATCTGATTAGAGGTACGAGCTTTAAATTTTGTTATTGAAATAGAAACAAGAATATGTTGGTTTGCAGGCCTGAAAATAATTCATATATGCTAATGAAGCAACTACCAATTTCTTTTACTATATTTGTCTAATGAAGCAACGATTTTATTTTGATACTTCTGTTTTTGGAGGGCTTTTTGATGCCGAATTTGAAAGAGAAACGACCTTATTGTTTGAAAAAGTAAAACTTGGTCAAATTATCTGCGTTTACTCAGATTTATCGCTGACAGAATTGAGCAGAGCTCCCCAAAATGTTCGAGATTATTTTTTGGAACTTCCAAAAGAAAATATGGAATTTGTTGAAGTGACCAAGGAGGCATTTGAATTGGCAAATCAATATTTAAATGAAAGAGTCGTAGGAAAAACCAGTGCTGATGACTGTTGCCATATTGCAGCAGCTACTATAAACAAAGTTGATTTATTGGTAAGTTGGAATTTTAAGCATATTGTAAATGTTATTAGGATCCGTGGTTACAATTCAGTAAACTTGAAAAATGGATATATTCAGCTGGAAATTCACTCTCCAAAAGAAATTGTAAATTATGAAGACTAAAATTAATATTGAAAAGGAATTCGATACTGTAAAAGTTTTTAGAGATATTAAGGAAAAAATTGCGAAAGAGACTGAGCATATGACTTTTGAGCAGTTTAAAGCGTATTTGGAACAAAACCAATTGACGCAGGAGAAGAAGTAATTGTATGACCCGTGATTTTTATGATTTATGAGGGGATAGTTCATTTAAGTGTGTCTTGTTTTAAAATATTTTTTAATTTGGTTGT
>JBMOGB010000607.1:0-1762 GCA_049318585.1 Bacteroidia bacterium
CAGTTTTGCGCTATTTGTTTTCGGTTTTGTTAAAAGATTATACCCAAATAAATTTTCCAATCAATACATTTTTGGTGAATGCCATTGGGTGCTTTGCAATTGGTTTGTGCTATGCTTTGTTTATGACTAATAATAATTTTGATAGCCTGAAGTTGTTACTAATTATTGGTGTTTTAGGCGGATTTACCACGTATTCTGCCTTTGCTTTCGAAACAGTTTTGATGTTTAAACAACAATTGTTCAAACAAGCTTTTACTTATATTTTATTGAGCAATATTACTTGTATTGCTTTTGCTTACTTAGGATTTTCGATTAAAAATTAATGGACGGAATTGTTGTAAAATCAACGGGAAGTTGGTACGAAGTAATGAAACCAAGTGGCGAAATAGTAAACTGCCGTTTAAAAGGAAAGTTTAGGTTGCAAGGTTTAAAACATACCAATCCGGTTACCGTTGGCGATAAAATAAATTATGAAATGGAACCCAATAGCGAAAATGGTGTGATTTTTTCTATTGAACCACGTAAAAATTATATCATTCGTAAGTCAAGTAATCTTTCTAAACAAACGCATATTATTGCCAGTAATATTGATCAAGCCATTTTAATGGTAACCATTGCTTTTCCTACAACTTCGCTTGGTTTTATCGATAGATTTTTGGTTACTGCTGAAGCTTATCATATTCCAACAACTATTATATTTAATAAGGTTGATTTATGCACAAATGGATTAGATGATGTGCTTCAAGAAACCATTGATTTATACCATAAAAAAGTGGGTTATGCTTATTTAAAAACATCGGTAAATGATAAAATAGGTTTAGATGAAGTGATAGAATTATTGCAAAACAAAACCACTTTAGTGGCCGGACATTCAGGAGTTGGAAAATCTTCGTTGTTGAATGCCATTGAACCCAACTTGAATTTGAGAACGGGCATTATTTCCAAAACAAGTTTTAACGGACAACATACTACCACTTTTGCACAAATGCATCCTTTAAGTTTTGGAGGTTTTATTATTGATACGCCAGGAATTAGAGAGTTTGGTGTGGTTGATTTGAACAATGCTGAACTTTCGCATTATTTCAAAGAAATGAAACCTTTTATTGGTAAATGTAAATTCAATAATTGCCAACATATTCACGAACCTCAATGTGCAGTTTTGGAAGCTTTAGAAGCCGGACAAATTCCTACTGAACGTTACCAAAGTTATTTGAGTATTATGGCCAATGAAGATGTGTTTAATTAGTTAGTTTTTTTAAATTTTTTATTATTTTTGATAATATATTATTTATGAAATCTACTAAATTATTACTACTTATATTGTTTTTGGGGTTTAAAACTTCTTTTGCAATTGCAACAATAAAGCCTACAAAAATTCAATATGGTTTTGTTGAGAATAAGGGTCAAATTGTTGATCAATATAATCAGCCAAACAAAGAAGTTTTGTATAAATTGACTTGTAAGGGATTAAATGTTCACTTACGACAAAACAGTTTTAGCTATGAAGTAATAAAGAAACAATTACTACCAAACACAAAAAATGTTGATGAAAAATCGCTTTTAAATAAAACTGATTCAAATAGTTTCGAATATAATTTTCATCGAATCGATATTTCATTTGTTGGATCAAATCCAGCGCCTAGCATCATTGCAGACGAACCTTTTGAAGATTATATCAATTATTATATTTCAAATACAAATGACAATGGAATTGTAAAAGTTCAACATTTTAAAAAAATAACCTATCAAAACATTTATCCAT
>JBMOGB010000608.1:0-1756 GCA_049318585.1 Bacteroidia bacterium
AAATAGTTGTCAATTTGAAGTTGTATAAAATACTGAAATATGAAAAAAGTAATTAAAAATTGTATCGTAGTTGCAGCAATGATAGCTGCTAGTTGTAATAGCTCTACCACTCCAGCTACCGAAGCTGAAGGAACACAAACAGAAGCCACAGGTGCAGGTCAATCAGGGGTTAAAGATGATGTTTCAAATCCAAATGTAGTTCAAATAGCAGTTGGAAGTAAAGATCACACTACATTAGTTGCTGCTGTTACTGCTGCTAAATTAGTTGATGTATTGAGTAATGCTGGACCTTTTACGGTTTTTGCTCCTGTTAATGCAGCTTTCGATAAATTGCCAGCTGGCACAGTTGAAGGTTTGTTAAAACCTGAAAAATTAGATGCATTGACCGATATTTTACAATACCATGTTTATGTAGGAGTACTTAAACCAGAATCATTTACCGATGGTCAAACTATCAATCAAGTAAATGGTGGAAATATAAAAATTACCATGGTTGATGGTAAACCTGTGATTAATGGAAAAGCACATATTTTAGCTTCTATTCCAGCTTCTAATGGTATTATTCATGTAATTGATGAAGTATTACTTCCAGGCAATTAGTGTCAGCAAGAAAATTCCAATTTCTTCGTTATGCTCGCTATAAAAATGGTCATTTGCAATACTTCGACTTCGCTCAGTACAAGTTGTAAACTCTCATTTTTCTATCTTCACATGCCTCGAACTTGAAATTTTCTTATCTGACAAAGCTTTTACATTCAAATGAGTTTATAAAAGAGTTTCTAATAAAAATGGCTGCATTTATTTTATAAGTGCAGCCATTTTATTTTAGGTATTTCATAACTATAAAGGTTTTAAAAGAATTTGTCAAGATTTGTTAAAGAAAGTATGGGCATTTTAAATACAATGCATGCTTGCCTAATTTATACCAAACCAAATAAAGGTTTAAAACGGTGTCTTTTTATTTTTACTAATATCTGCCTGTTTTGTCAATCCGTATTTGTACCAATTTTAAAAAGCAGCAAAAGATTCATAGAATTACCTATAACTTTTGTAAAGATTTTAGGTGTAAAAATTTTCAAGTTTGCAGCAAAAAAAAACAGTAGTCACCAAAGTGTAAAATCAATTTTACTTTCCTTTTACCTGATTATCGGTGTATTTACTTGGGCATTTCAGTAGTATTTTACTTGCTTCAAAATGGTCACCATCCATTTTACCAATGATTACAATTTTCTCGCTGCGTTCAAAATCGGCAGGTTCAGGGGCATGATATACTACTTTTTGTTCTTCGCCTTTGTCGTCAATCAAGAAAAACGTAAAATAGTTTGCATCTTTTTTAGGGTCAAAATATTTTTCTTTTGTTTTATTTAAAGTGCCAACTATATGAAATTCTTTACCCGGATTTTCAGCTGCAACGCCAAAGTTTTCGTAACTACTTGCATCGCTAGAAGTGCTTATAATTGCACCAATTGCCAAGGCAATTAATACAATAATGATGATACTTGATTTTTTCATTTTATTACTTTTTTAAATCGTTGTCCTTTTCAATTTTTCTTACTTTCAAATCCATCATTACCAAATATCCAGCCAATAATGTAAAAATTATTGCTATAACAATTATAACAACATCCATTTTATTGCCACCAAACATATCTGGCAATTTACTTGAATCTATTTTTGCTTGGTTTAAAATTAATTTCATGATATAATTAGTTGCTTATTTTTTTCATTCTTTTGCCAATATCGGCTATCCAAAATC
>JBMOGB010000609.1:0-1756 GCA_049318585.1 Bacteroidia bacterium
TCATGAGGCAAAAATAAATAAAATTGCACAACTATTCGTAGAGTTAGCGTAGCGCTCTACAGATTTATAATGATATGTAGTGTCTTCGACACGGGCAATTAAATAAAGGTAAGAAAGAGTTGCAAACTCTTTTTCATTTATTAATTCGTAGTCACCAACGCTACAATCCAGCACACAAGACTACGAATAGTGAGAAGCAAACGTCATTGCGAGGTACGAAGCAATCCCACAGAGAGATTCAGCCATTGCAGGCGTCCTCGCCTGCAATTATCAACGTCATTGCGAGGCACGAAGCAATCCCACAGAGAGATTTTTTCATACATCGCAATGACGCACAACGCTTCGTCCGTTTGCTAATTACTTTCTATTTCTGTACTTTTGAAATAAAAAAAAATCATGGCACTTCTTATAGATATTGAAAAATTGAATACACAAGAAAGGCTTGAACTAGCCAATTATCTTTGGGATAGTATTGAAAATCCTAAACACGAATTGATTGTTTCTGATTGGCATAAAGAGGTTCTTGATGAGCGGATTGAAAACAAAACTTTAGATACAACCAAACTAAAAACTTGGAGTGCACTAAAGTTAGAATTAACTCAAAAACATAATTTATGAGTTATCAAATCCTGATAGAAAAGGATGCAGAAAAAGATATTGACGACATCATTGTTTGGTACGAAAAAGAACAAGCAGGACTTGGTGTTTCATTTGTAAAACATTTTGAAGAAGCACTTAATATCATTGCTCATAATCCAATTATTTTTCAAATTGTATATAAAGATGCGAGACATATTTTACTTGAAAAATTTCCTTACAGTATTTATTATTACGTAAACGAACATCAAAAAGAAGTTGTGGTTTACACCGTTATACATCAACATAGAAACCAAAAAGTTTGGAAAAGAAGAACACATTAATTGATGTAAAATAAGTAGAAATCTACAACTATTCGTAGCGTTATCGCAGCGCTCTACGGATTTATAATATTATGTAGTGTCTCCGACACGGGCAATTAAATAATGGTAAGAACGAGTTGCAAACTCTTTTTCATTTATTAATTCGTAGTTCGATAGCTATCGGACAGCAATGCTATTGGACAGCATGCAAGACTATGAACAGAGGGAAAACTACCCTAATAGTATTTGGTGGGAGTTTTAAAGTTTTTTATTATATCAAAAAACTTTAAATTTGAATATGATTTACGAAGTAGAAATAGACGATAACAATGATATAGGCAAAAAAGCGCTTGCTTTTTTGAAAGATTTAAATATTCCTACACATCAAATTCCTCAACTATTACCAGAGCAAAAAATACTACTTGAGCTCAGTTTAAAAGATATCGATGATGGGAATACATTTACTCATGATGAAGCCATGAAAAATGCAGAAGAATGGCTAGACAACAAATAATTTGGACGGCTAAAGGATTAGCTAGTTTGAATGAAATGTTATTATTTTATAAATTACAAAATGGTAATAGCATTTATAGCAAAAGATTATTAGTTCAGTTAAAAAAGTCTATCAAAATTTTAGA
This sequence comes from Bacteroidia bacterium, assembly GCA_049318585.1. Lineage (GTDB taxonomy): Bacteria > Bacteroidota > Bacteroidia > UKL13-3 > UKL13-3 > JAAFJM01. Next base: position 1,538 of record JBMOGB010000609.1, read on the forward strand.
AGAATTTCCATTTACAGGAAAACCAACTAGTTTATACCTAATAAGAGAATTGGTGTTAAATAGAAATTCAGTTTTTTATAAATTAGTTGATGAAAAAATTTATATTTTATTGGTTTGGGATAATAGAATGGATGCACAATATTTATTGAAAAAGCTCCAATAATTTATTTCAGCCATTCAGCCATTGCAGCCTGTCCTCGCCTGCAATTATCATTTGCT
>JBMOGB010000610.1:0-1746 GCA_049318585.1 Bacteroidia bacterium
CTGAATAATTTTGGATATAAATACGACATTATATTTTAACTACTACTTATATCAATGTTTGTAAATTTTTTATTTAATTTTTCACAACTATAATGTATTGAAAATTATCCTATATTTTGGGTTAAATCCCATTTTTATATCCTTTAATAATTTCTGATATAAAAAGATGAGCTTAATAAATAGCATAGAATTTTAGTAGGTCGTGAAATAAATAAATTAGCAAAGGCCTCATTGCTCCTTCGTTTTGAAAACCCCTCCCGGCCTCCCCTAAAGGGTGAGGTGATTGGAAAGTGAGAGGTTTTGTATGACGCTGTGATTTAGAAAGCTTAAGCATAAAAGGAGTTGAAAAAATCAATAAATGGAATACATTTATTAACCACTGCTCTAGTCCCTCACCTTTTAGGGGAGGTTAGGAGGGGTAGTATGAATGTGTCTTGTCCTAACATAGGTTGACAAAATAATCAAGAAAATGTCAACTTAAAACAGGATTGAAATGGAAGAAAAAAAGCATTTTTTGTCATTTACCTTCAATCATTTTTCTAAATGATAAAACGCTGCACTACAAATAAATGGAACACAGATAACGCAGATGCTATTGATTCACACAGATTCATTACTGTCCTTCACTGATTCCTAATTCCTAATTTTTAATTCCTAATTTCCAATTCTGCTTTTGATTCTTTCGCAAGCCTTTACAAAGCATTTTATATTGTCATTAACCTTCAGGTATTTTTCTAAATGTTTCAATTCATTATGACAAAAGGAAATGAGCATCTCGCTCTTCGTCTCATTGCTCCTTCTTTTTAAAAATCCCTCTCGGCCTCCCCTAAAAGTTGAGGTGATTGGAAAGTGAGAGGTTTTATATGACGCTGTGATTTAGCAAGCTTAAGCATAAAAGGAGTTGAAAAAATCAATAAATGGAATACGATATTTATTAACCACTGCTCTAGTCCCTCCCCTTTTAGGGGAGGTTAGGAGGGGTAGTATGAAGTTTTTATAAATTTCTCAATTTCATCGAGTGGCTAATGTTGCTTTTAATTCTTCAGCAAGCTTCTTTAAATAATTTTAATTTGTCATTTATCTTCATGTATTTTTCTAAATGTTAAACGCTGCACTACAAAAAAATGGAACACAGATAACGCAGATGCTACTGATTCACACAGATTCATTACTGTCCTTCACAGATTCCTAATTCCTAATTTTTAATTCTTAGAAACTGTCTAAATTTTTAATTACAAAAAAGATTTAAATATAAATTAACAGCTTTTGGTAGTAGAAGGATCGACCTCAAAGAATTTACGTAACAAAACAAGACATTAAAATAGCTTAGGCCATGCAGCAAGCAATACAGGAGTGGCAAATGATACTATATTATTCAAAGGCAAACTACATTTTTGCCACGGCTTGTATTGCGCAGGGGTTTTAATGTCGTAGTTTTGGAGTAAATTATTTGCAGGCTTGGTTTTTTGTAACTTTTTGATCAAGCAAAAAGTTAAATATCAATTAATTATGACTTATGCTAATTGAAGTTTAATTTTAAAACAAATGTATTTATTTTGATTTTTAAACATGTTTAAATAATATTAAGACCTATGAATTTCGAATCATAAATTTAGACAGTTTCAAATAATCGAATTAAGGGTGAATTTATAGAGATATTGTAATTGCCAACGCTATTCTAAACTACAACCAATAAAAAAAGGGGAAGTTTTCACTTCCCCTTTTTTATTTAAATGGACTACAAAT
>JBMOGB010000611.1:0-1738 GCA_049318585.1 Bacteroidia bacterium
ATGCTTTTATGAAACGAATGTTTACTGCCAACACTTATTATCAAATAGGAAGTGGTAATGAATTGCGCAGGGATTTTAGTTATTTGGAAGTTCCAAAAGGGCAAGGAGTTTATGTTTGGAAAGATTTTAACAAAGACAATATTCAGCAGTTGAACGAGTTTGTAATAGCTAGTTTTGTTGATAGAAACATCGCTAATTATATCAGAGTTTATTTGCCAACTAACTCTACTATTAGAACAAATTCGGTTCAATTTAACCAAACATTGAATATAAATCCTGCCAGTGTATGGTTGAATAAAAAAGGAGTTTTAAAATTCTTGAGTAAGTTCAATAATCAATCAGGATTACGGATAGAACGTAAAATTATTGCCGATAATACTTTTGATTTCATCAATCCTTTTACCAATTTATTTAACGATACTACTTTGATAAATGTAAATAGTTTGGCTAGAAATACGTTGTTTTTTAACCGCAGCAATGCCACGTTTGGAGCAGATTGGAGCATTCAAGATAACCAAAGTAAAGTGATTTTAACCAATGGGATTGACAGCAGACGCAAGTTGGAAAATGGTTTAAATACTCGTTGGAATGCCAATGAATTTTGGACCATCAATATCCTTTATAATTTTGGAGAACGCAGTTATGTATCTCAGTTTTTTGTGCAACAAAATTATAGTTATAACTATACTGAATGGAAACCAAAATTGATTTACCAAGCCAATAAAAACTTTAGAACTACGCTGAATGCCGGATATTTTGAAGCCAATAATGCCAAAGAATATGGCAATCAAAAAGGAAAAACAACAGAAATTGGTTTAGAAATGCGTTATAATTTTACACAAATTGGATCGTTAAGTGCCAAGTATAGTTTATACGAAGTGGAGTTTAATGGGGAAGCTGGCAGCAATTTAGGTTACGATATGTTGCAAGGATTAACCACAGGCAAAAACCAAGTTTGGAACATCAATTTACAACAACGCATTGGACAAAATATTCAAATAAACTTGAACTACGATGGCCGCACATCGGGCATTAGCGATACCATTTTACATACAGGAAGAATGGAAGCACGGTATATATTTTAAAGATTTTTGATGTAGGATTTTTGATTTTATTACAGCAACCGTAGGGGCAAGGTCATTAAGTTAAAGAAAGTTCATTTCGACAAGCTCAATGACCGCGGTCGTTGAGCTTGTCGAAACGCAGATCAAATTAGAAATTTAAAAAATAAATTGCAGCAACCGTAGGGGCAGACCTATGTGTCTGCCCGAATAAAAAACAGAAACAAATTTCTACAAACATTCTAAAATTTTATTGTTATTTTTGTTTGAAAATAAATCAAAAATGAATTCGCTAACCCTTCGTAAAAAACTGCATAATTATATTGATTCTGTTGAACAAGACAAATTAGAAGCAATTTATACTATTTTGAAAAATGATATGGAAGAAGATTCATTTTTAAATTTAGCTCAAAAGAAGGAACTTGATTTAAGACTCGAAGAATACATGCAAGGAAAAGGTAATAACTATACTTGGAATGAAGCATTAAATATTATTAAGCCAAATTTGGTTTAAAATGGAGTACTCTTTATCATTAAGAGATAAAGCTGTTGTAGAAATAAAGTTGGCTTATGATTGGTATGAAGAACAATTGAATGGTTTGGGCGAACGTTTTTTACATAGTGTTAAACAAAATAGTGAATTAATTTTAAGCAACCCAAATAGATTTAAAACTACA
>JBMOGB010000612.1:0-1729 GCA_049318585.1 Bacteroidia bacterium
AGTCAAATTTTATATATAAACGAAGTCTGAGTTTAACAGCAGACCCTAATTAAACTCACACAATCAGATATAAATTAATGAAAATCAAACCTGTTATTATGTTGCTGGCTCAGTTATTAGCTTTCAATTTACTGGCTCAAAGCCCTATGAACAAAGATAATGTCATTAGATATCTCGATACACATAAGAATTTAGACCCTATAGAGAGTATTTGGACTTTACATGTTGTCAGAACATTGTTTACGAAAAAAGATTCTATAGAAGAAACCCAATATATGCGTTCTACATGGGCTGTATTAGGAGTAAATGGAAAACGTTTTCAGGTCGTTGATATTGGTGGTGCAGAGAAAGAAACTAATGCTACTGATTTTAGAGCTTATTTCAAAGCCACTTCTACTGTTGGTATATATTCATACAAATGTTATTTCAATAATCCTAGTTGGATTGCAAAGTCCAAAGCAATATTAAAAGATAATTTTATTCTCGAATACAGCTATTTTGCCAGCAGGGCTTATCTAAAACAAACTTACAAAGATGAATACGAACCTGGTCTAAAACTTCGGTGGAAATTTACATGGACTAAAGAATTTCCTGAATTTAAAATCCAGTACAATGAAACTCACTAATTCATCCTTAACACACAACACAACTAAAGTGGATTAGTCATCTTACTTTTTAATTTAGTCACTAATTGTTTATCTGTCAATTTTATTTCTCCAAAAATCATAAATCAAACTGTAAAATATTTTGATATGTACACTCCCAAAGTAACTGCTTTTGACTTGCTAAAAAAGATATTATTTTTCATACCCGATTTTTCAAATCTGGATGATTTAAATCTTGAAAAATGGTATGAGGATGAGAACGAGAATGATAAACAAGCAAATGCAGTTAAGATAAATCAAATAAAAACTTTAACTAAGATTTTTATTCCTGAAATATCTCCTACCGCCTCATTTGAAGAAATCATTAAGACAATTCTTAGCGGCGATTTCTTGTATAAAAGAGAAATTAGCAGTTATAAGATTCTAATAATTGAAATGGAATATTTTATGTCGTTGAATAGTAGGCAGATTTCTATTTTGAAACAAGACTTAGATGTTGAAGATAAAAAATTTGAGTTATACAATTTACAGTTTAATTATACGAAATGCTTAAAGTATTTACGACAATTATACAATCTGCTTGAATTTAGTTCTGGAGTAAAGGAATCAAGTTATAGATACTACTATGCTGAGTTAATGACAAAATACACTTCACGATCAATTAATACTAGAGGTTTGGAAGATTTTTTATCTAAAATTATTGATCCAAATGTTCAACTTTTCACTTGGGATGATTTGAAAGAGAATTATAATTATCCTACTGACTACATATATCCAAGATATGAATAATTTATAATCATACTATGTAACATTTTCTAAAGAGTTCCAATACAAAGTTACCAAAACCAAAGGTCAGGTTTCCCAGTCTGACTGGACATATTATTTATTAGATGTTAATATTGGATGCTGCCGTTAGGATTTATTTCTAATCCCAACTTTTATGTTGAACTATTCAAAGAATTTGCCAATGTTACTTTTATTGCTTTCTTCTTTTTAAAACAATGACTTAGGAAATATTTTTTGCAACTAAACATTAGTTACAAAAAAATGTTATATCTTTGTATTTAATTTATTAAGTAAAGGTCAAAATATAATGTCGTATTTTGTGCCGAAGTTATTCAATA
>JBMOGB010000613.1:0-1727 GCA_049318585.1 Bacteroidia bacterium
TTTATTTATTCATCACATTATTAGTTATTTGTATTCTATTCCGAACACTTGTGGGTAAAGCCCTATGCAAGGTAGCAAAACACAAACATTTTAGCCCTGAAAGGGCGCAACAATCCTCACTGCGCTCATTTGACACAATAAAACTATATTTGCCATTTGTAAAAATTCATAAATGCGCATATTACTTACTACGCTTAACGCCAAATATATTCATATCAATCTTGCCATCAGACTTTTGTTTGAATTAAATAAAGACAAACAAGGCTTAGCTTGGAAAGAATTCACCATTAAAGAAGACAAAGCTGGAATTGCTGATTTTTGCAAAGATTTTGAAATCGTAGCTTTCAGTTGTTATATATGGAATATTCAGCAAACTTTGGAAGTAGCACGTTTAATAAAATCAATTAACAAAGACATAAAAATAATGTTAGGCGGACCAGAAGTGAGTTATGAATACAATGATGTAATTTGTTTAGATGAAGTAGATTATATTATTACTGGCGAAGGAGAAACTCCTTTTAAAGAGTTTATCAATAATTATCCGAACATAGAAAATGTACCAAATTTGGTGTTTAAAAAAGACGGAAAAGTGAAAGAAAACTTGCCTGCTCCTATGTTTGATTTAACTAATTACACCAACTTTAATCCTTATATAAACGACAAACCCGAAGACCTTTACAACAAAGTTTGTTATGTAGAAACCAGCCGTGGTTGTCCTTATAAATGTGAGTTTTGTTTGGCTAGTTTAGACAATAAAGTGCGAACACTTCCCATTGATGACATCAAAACTAATTTGCTTTATTTGATGGAACACGGACGTGTGGTGAAGTTTTTAGATAGAACATTCAATGTAAAAAAAGATTTTACGATTGATATTTTTAAATTCATATTGGCAAATCATAAACCAAACAATGTTTTTCAGTTTGAAATTACTGCCGATATAGTCCATCCTGATATTGTTCAATTCATTCAAGAACATGTTCCAAAAGGTTTATTCCGATTCGAAATTGGAATTCAAACCGTAAACCAACAAGCGAATTTACAAGTAAGTAGGAAACAAAATTTTGATAAAACCAGTGCTGTTATCAAAACGCTAGACAATAAAATAGAAATGCATTTAGACCTCATAGTAGGTTTACCTTTAGATTATTGGAACGATATAAAATACAGCATTGAGGAAGTTTTTAAACTTCATTCGCCTGAGTTACAATTGGGTTTTTTAAAGTTTTTAAAAGGAACTCCCATGCGTCATAAATATTTGGAGCACGATTATGTTTACGACCCACTTCCCCCCTATCAAATCATAAAAAGTAAATATTTAAGTGAAGAAGAACTTTTAAAAATTACTGTTTTAGAAGAAGCATTAGAAATTTATTGGAACAAAAAACGAGCATTTCATACCTTAAAATATGTTTCGAATAACTACAGTATTTTCGACTTTTTATTGGGTTTAGGAAATCTATTTGCTAGTAAAAGTAATTTCCATAAACATGCTTTGATAACGGTTTATGAAATTATCAATGAATATGCAAAAACAACTTATCCAAACGATAAAATACTGCTTGATTTGATTGCCATTGATTATTATTTGCATCCAAATATTAAACCTAAAACATTATTTATTGAAGAGATAGAAAGAGCTGAAAGAACCAGTATAATTGAGCGTTTGCGCTTAAATCATCATAAATTCAGGTTCATTATTATTCCTATCAATTTTGATTTTGAAA
>JBMOGB010000614.1:0-1723 GCA_049318585.1 Bacteroidia bacterium
ATTTGGCTTGGAGTTGGCGGTACTCCCGCTTCATTTGTAAGAGCTGGTGAATTAGGATTGCCGTTAATGGTAGCCGTAATTGGTGGAGAAACACATCGATTCCGACCATTGATTGATTTGTATAAACTAGCAGGGCAAAGAGCTGGTCATTCTCCAGAACAATTAAAAGTTGGTCTTCATTCGTTGGGATATGTTGCAAACACCAAAGAAGAAGCTTTTAACGATTATTATCCTGGTTATGCAGAACTGTTTACTGAAATAGGAAAAGAACGAGGATTTCCTCCAGTATCCAAAGATAGATTTGATGCTCAAAATGGTGAATTAGGCGCGTTACTGGTTGATAGTCCTGAAGCCGTTGCTGCTAAAATTTTGCGACATAGTGCAGCACTTGGAGGAATTTCGAGATTTACTTTTCAAATGGATGCTGGACTTTCTCATCAAAAATTGATGGAATCGATTGAGTTGATAGGAACTAAAGTAGCTCCGTTGGTAAATTCAGTGAAAAAGAATTTTTGAAATTATTAAATAATTTGTACGTATATAATTTATATATTTGCACGTAATAAAATAATTGAATAATGGATACTAAACTAACACTTAAGCTTGAACAGGCAATTATTGAAAAGGCAAAAGTTTATGCAAAATCGCATAAAACAAGTCTTTCGCAATTAGTAGAAAATTATCTGCTTAACATTACAAACGAAAAAAAAGAAGAAGAAAAAATTACACCTTTGGTTAAAAGTTTGTCTGGAATAATAAAGCTTCCAACTGATTTAGATTTGAAGAAGGGTTACGCAGATTACTTAACCGAAAAATACAAATAATGGAAAAAGTATTTGTTGACACCGATATTATTCTGGACTTATTAAGCCAACGCGAACCGTTTTACAACCACGCTGCTTATTTGTTTACTGATGCCGACAAAGGAAAGATTCAAATATTTGTTTCTTCATTATCGTTTTCAAATTTAAACTATCTTTTATCAAAGCAATATTCAGCAGTTCAAGCACGAAAAATTTTACTTAAATTTAAAACACTTGTTACTGTTTTAGCAGTTACCGATAAGGTGGTTGAACTGGCTTTATCATCCGACTTCAAAGATTTTGAGGACGGACTACAATACTATACTGCCATAGAAAATAATTTAAAAATATTACTTACCAGAAATTTGAAAGACTACAAAACAGCCGAAATAGCTGTAATGACTGCAGCTCAGTTTTTGAAAGGATAAATTTTTTTGCTTTTGTAGTTTGAAAAATAAAGGGAAAATTTGTTCCTGTGCGGTGAAAAAATAAATTATTCATCGTAAATATGCGGTGAATAATTTTGTTTTTGTAGTTTGAAATAATGGTAGAAATAGTTGCGCAAATTGTAAAATATTGCCTAGAAAAAATATTATGTTTGTTGTATGAAACCACGAAATGAAATATAACGAAGAAGTAAAAGTTAAAGAATTTGACACTGTTAAATTCTTTAGAGCAGTTAAAGAAAAGATTGCAAATGAAACAAAAGGAATGACTTTTGCCGAATTTAAGCAATATATAAGCAACAGAAAATTAAAAGCTGAAAGATAATTTACCTAAGTCATCAATAATACAATAATTGGTTATTACATCAATTTGAGCATTTCCATTTTAGCCTACTTTTTGTCTATTACTCATCAAATTCACCAACAATCTTAAGCAGTTTGTTTAAAATAATTGGAAATCTTCCTGATACAATA
>JBMOGB010000615.1:0-1720 GCA_049318585.1 Bacteroidia bacterium
TGTGTTCCGTATTTTTACTTAGCAAATCTATTTGCCTATTAACTGCATAATTCCAATCAATTAACCGCTTGGATTATTGAAAAATTAAACCAAAAAGTTTGACCGAATAAATCGTTTCAAACAAAACATGGTAAAATCCTTTTGCCGTTATATTTTTGCAAAATTACACACAATGTACGCAGACGCAGTGTACATAATATTGAATTTGCGAATTCATTTGCTGAAATATTTCATACTCCGAACTATGATATTATAGTTAAAAAAGTGAATGTAAAATATACCTTAATGTAATGTATTGATATAATGCTATTTGAAATCAGTCTTGTTAAATAAGGCTGTGGACATGTTTTTTACACTTAAGCAGTATTACTATTGATAATACATTATTGATGTGAAATTTGATAGCCTGAAGGAGTGAAAATTGGCCTAATAGTTCAAATTTTCATTTTCTTGTGAGATTCGGGACTAAAACTTCTTACCAAACTGTACAATCGGCCTGGCCAACATTTCCCCACCAACGTATTTGTTTTCCCAATCGCTGTCCGAAAATATGCCAGCAACGCCATACATGCAGTTTGATACCCCAACGCCTACATCGAGAAACCAACTCTTATCCCTCGAAAAATATATTTTTTTGCCAAAAGAAATCCCAATACCGTAATAATACAGGTAATGATTGGTTTTTATACCATCCTCATTATGGAAATCTTTCCTAAACCGGTATAATAAATATCCGCCGACCCAAATATTATTGCTCCATTTGGTTTTGGAAACAAGGGAGTATTTGTAGCCAGGCATGAGGCAAAAAATATAATAGGGTGAACCCATTTCATCATATCCCGATTGGTTATTCATTACCAAATCAACCAAACTTTGTTTAGTAATATACCGTTCGTATCCAATTGATATGGAAGTGTACCAAATAAAAGGCAAAATCATCCCTTTAAAAGCATTTTTAGAGGGTAAATCAGCTTTAGCCTTAGTTTCAGGATTTTGTGCAGATGAACATTGCGCTAAAACTACAAACACTAAAAGAAAACAAATCCCTTTTTGCAATAAAACTGTTTCAAGAAATTTTTTCGGTTCCATAAAGTTTTATTTAGAGTAGTTAAAATCATGCTTAAAACCTTGAAATACATTGTTATGCACGGTTGGGAATCCAGACAACCTGTTTTATAAAAATATAATCTTTATTCCACCCTTTTGGAATATCTCAGCTAAATTGCATTATGAATAAGAAGCAACAAGTTTATGTTTATTTGCATTTCAGCCTCAATAAACAATTAATTGAAATGTAAAGATAGCATAAAAAACATGGGTTTTGAACACCTAACAATGCGTGGGCAATTTCTTGATTTGGCAGTTAAAGTTATTGATATATGCAGCAATGGATTGGGGATATTGGCTGTATGCATCTGAAAAAAGATGTACCTGTATGGATGGCTATAAATTATGGAAATCAGGCGGAGTGATTCGTGAGTTAGTCTAGGTATGTAGACTCAAAATTTCCCTCAAAGCATAGTTCCGAGACTTCGGCTTGAACTCAGTAGAACTCCCGCTGAAGCGCGGAGTTCACAGATTATCAAGGAGTTTATAGTTAGTTTTCATATTTGCAGACACTATATTATGAACAATCAAACTGTTTTCCATTAGCCATTTCCCAATAACCATTAACTATTTCCCATTAACCAATAACTATTTTCCATTATTCATGTAACAT
>JBMOGB010000616.1:0-1706 GCA_049318585.1 Bacteroidia bacterium
TAAGTGAAGCTTGTTTGTTCTTTTTGGTTTCGTTTAAAAGATTATTGGTAAACTTTATTTCTTCTTCAATTTTTTTCTTGTTTTCCTGAAGCTTATTTTTATCTATTTGAGCATACGATAATTGCGTCGTCAAAACAAGAAGCAAGCATCCATAAATAAAATTTACAGAGAGGGTGAAGTATGTATTTTTAAACCATTTGCTCATTGTTGTCGTTTTTCAAAGCATTCAAAGATACAGTTTTTTTTTATTTTGGTATCAATCTTTCGTAACTTCTGGGTATTTTAAATGGAAAATTTAAAACCTCGTTGATGCTGATCCTTGAGAAATTAATGTTTATTTTAATCTCTTTTTCGGCAGAAATCAATACATTTAAACTACACGGAAACAACTGTCCATCAATATTTTTATAGTCGGAGTAGCTTGCTTTCAACTTATTGTTGGCTTTTACTTCTTTTACCGTAAGTTCATTGATTTTGAAGGTAAGTGGGTCTATTAAAATACTTTGAACCAATATTTTTAATTTATCGTTTTCGGTTTGGATGTATTTTTTTAATTTATGTCGATTTACGGTAGACAAATGGTATTGTGTCCCATCAAAATTAGTTTTGAATTTATCGTTTTCATAATATTTAAAATCGTTGCCAACAAAAAAGGCCTGGAGCATATCAAAGTCGACGGCATTGTTGATAAAGCGGTTGATGTAATTAAAATCACTTTGAAAGTAATTATTATCCATCCAGTTAATAAATTGTACACTATCCTGAGTAATCAGTAATCGGGCAACTTCAATTGAAAATTTAGAGATGGAAATCCATATCAAGCTGTCTTTTCGTATTCTGATTTGCCCGCTAAAAGAGGTATTGTTATCATCTATTTCATAATCAGCAGAAAACCTGGCCGTCAGCCAATCGAAACGAAACTGATTTTTGCTCATATTGTCAAAAACACTGTCGGTCAAAATATCTTTAGAAATAACAATAGGTGTTGTTGTTTCTTTTTGAACGCTCAATTGTTTAGTTGGCTTACATGCAACAATCAATGATAGCATTATAACTAACAGCCCATATTTGTAAAAATACTGCTTATTCATACAATTTTTTATCCCCTATTTTTTTTTGTAAAAATTCGGATCCATCGCCCATTAATTTAGCTTTTTGCCAGTATTGATAAGCATTTTCCTTTTCTCCTAGTTTGTAAAGAATATCTCCGTAGTGTTCTAATATAATATCATTTTTTGAGCCCCCATTGTCAATGGCTTTTATGATCCATTTTTTGGCTTCTTCATACCTGCCTAATTTATAAAACACCCAGGCGTAGGTATCCTGATAGGACGAATTATTGGGCTTTAAATCGTTTAATTTTCGCCCCATCAATTCGGCTTTGTCGAGTTCCTCAGCTTGTAAGGATAAATAATAGGTATAATTGTTTAAGACATATACATTGTCAGTATCTAATTTCAGAATTTTATCGAAAGTGTCAAAGGCTTTCTGATAATCTTTATTTTTGTAATAAATATCCCCCAGATAAGTGTAAAACTGAATGCTGAGTTTGTCGTTGTCCACTACTAATTCAACGCCTGTTTTTAATGCTTTGATAGCTGCCTCTGTTTTATTTGCCTGTATATTTGAAATTCCAGAAAAAAGATAAAGCAAGGGCTGTTCAGGAAAAAGTTCAATGGCTCTGGCGCTTTCATTCATAAGTGCGA
>JBMOGB010000617.1:0-1702 GCA_049318585.1 Bacteroidia bacterium
CAATACGATTTACAAGCATCAACCATTACCAATAATTTTCAGTTAAAATACTATGCAAATGTAACCCAAAACTCAGGTTTGGACTGGAAAAACACCAATTTGACTTTAAGTACTTCTAACCCTAATGAGGCTAATTCAAAACCAGAATTAAGTCCGTGGTATTTAAGTTTTATGGCCTTCAAAAAATCACCTAATGTGAATTATTTATCTAATGCTATGGTTCCAATTCAAGCCACTACAAAATCGGTAAGAACGGATGATGTAAAAGCAGAAGATTATAGCCAATCAGAAATTGAAGAAAAACCATTAACTGATTATATCAATATCAGTCAGAATTTGATAAGAACTGAATACGAAATCAAGTTAAATTATAACATTGCCAGCGATGGAAGGGCACATAAAGTATTAATTAATCAACGAAATGTGCCAATGCAATTAGCTTTTGCAGCTGTTCCAAAATTGTGCACTGATGCATTTTTACAAGCTAAAATAGTGGGTTGGGAAGACATGAATATAATTCCTGGAAATGCACGCTTATACTTTGATGGAACTTATGTGGGTGAAATGTATTTAGACGCATTTAGCACCAGTGATACTTTGAGTGTGAATTTAGGAAGAGATAAAAGCATTGCCATTTCTCGCAAAAAAATAAAAGAAAAGTTCAAAGTGAAATTTATAGATAACGAAAAAATAGAAATACGAACCATAGAATTAATGGTTAGAAACACTAAAAACATTGCCATAGAAATGGAGTTAGAAGATCAAATTCCGATTGTTCAAGGAACCAATGAAATAAAAGTTACCTTAATTGATGGCGATAATGCTGAATTAGACGAACCAACTGGAAAACTAAAATGGAGACTTAAATTGGGATCGAAAGACAGTAAGAAAATTACATTTACCTACGAAATTAGGTATCCTAAAAATAAACCTGTTGCTGGGTTGTAAAGAGTTTACGTCATTGCGAGGAACGAAGCAATCTCTTCATGATAAGTTAAAATTGTTTTGTTCCTAGCTTTGATGTATAAAATAACACATCACAAAAAAAGCCAACTAATCTCTCAGTTGGCTTTTTAGTTTAAATTATAAATTATTTAAGCTTCGTTGCGTTTCATTTTATTGATAGTTTTTATAACCATAAATAATAAAAAACCTATGATTACAAAGTTCAACGAACTTTGAATAAAATTACCGTATTTTATTTCGGCTTCACCAATTTTGTACGATAGTTTACTAAAGTCGTAACCACCAATTAAAATACCAATTATAGGCATCATAATATCGCCTACAAACGAGTCAACTATTTTTCCAAATGCTGCTCCAATAACCACACCGACAGCTAAGTCGATTACGCTGCCCTTCATGGCAAATTCTTTAAATTCTGATCCTAAACTCATAGTGCTTTTTTTATTTTGTGTGGTCAAATAACCTAAAAACTTCTATTAATTCCAAATAACCACCTGAATTTGATATTTTCATTATCCACATAAGGCGCATTGCTTATAAACAATGGCATGTCGAAACGAATGGTTAATGGTTTAATGCCATCAAAGTAACTCCAACGCTTAATGGTTAAGGCAAACCCTGTACCTGCACTTGCTAATAAATTAGTGGTGATACTACTTGTTTGTATATTCGTTTCTGATACTTTAGCAGCATTGCTTTTTAAAATTCCAGCATCTAAAAATAAGTAACTATCTAA
>JBMOGB010000618.1:0-1701 GCA_049318585.1 Bacteroidia bacterium
TTCTCGTTAAAAATAGAAATAACAAACTTTAGGTATAATACCCGATAGTCATTTAAAAAAAATAAACATGACAGAACTTGAACAATATATAAAATCATACTTTGGAGTAGTTGCAATTGACGACTTGAAAACAATAGTTTCCTTATTTGAATGCACAACACTAAAGCGAGGAGAATTTCTATTGAAAACGAGCAAACAATGTGATACATTATGTTTTGTGCAGTCTGGTTTGTTGAGAACCTTTGTAACTATCGACGGCAAAGAAGTAACACAATGGATTTCTACAAAAGGTTATTTTTCGACAGATTTAGCTAGTTTTGTTTTTGAAACCCCTTCACGTTGGACCATTCAAGCATTGGTTGACACGGAAATTTATTCAATATCGAAAAAGGATTATAAAACGATTGGTAATTTAGTTCCTATGTGGTATGAGCTGGAGAAGTTATTTCTGGTGCGTTGTTTCACAATGTTGGAAGATAGAATTTTTACTCACTTGTCGATGACAGCAGAGGAAAGATATAATTTCTTTTTCGAAAATAACAAAGAACTTTTTAATCAAGTTCCATTGCAGTACATTGCCTCGATGCTTGGAATGACTCCCGAAACATTTAGTAGAATCAGAAAAAAACAATTCCATTGATTTCTTGATTTTTGTCAAGAGTAAAATAATTATTTTGATAGACCTTTGTAGCGTAATTCAAAAACAAAACAAAAGAAGTATTTAACAACAATTATTTTAAACACTACAGCAATGACAAAAGAAATCAAAACATCAATTTTAATTGATACAACACCAGAAAAAGTATGGTCGGTACTTACAAACTTTGACAATTACCCAAATTGGAATCCTTTTATCAAATCAATAAAAGGTGAAGTGAAAGTAGGCAATAACATCATAGCAAGGCTCGAACCACCAGAAGCTACAGGCATGACTTTTAAACCAAAAATCCTAAGTTTTGACGTTAATAAAGAATTAAGTTGGATTGGACATTTAATCATACCAGGTCTGTTTGACGGGCAACACAAATTTGAATTGATTGACAACGGAAACGGAACAACAACATTTAACCAGAACGAAAGTTTTAAAGGAATTCTTGTGCCACTGTTCAAAAAAATGCTCGATATCAATACTACAAATGGATTTGAAGAAATGAATAAAAAACTAAAAGAATTGGTAGAAAAAAACACTAACCTCTAATTCACGACTATAAGGCATTTGACTTACTGATCCTATAAAAAAGGGGCAAGCGGTGCATTCCGGCAGCCTTGCTCCCGCATTAGCTTCGCTGATTTTCAATTCACTTTGTCAGTCAGAAGGTGGACAGCGAATTGAAAATCAGCGAAGCTAACGCTCTCTTAAGACGCATCGGAACAAATGCCTAACCTTAGTTGTTATGGGTAATTGTAGGAAAAAAAGCAAGAAAACCGATAAGCGAAATTTGTGAAACAAAATGAGAAACTTCCGAAATAAAAAAAACTTCAACTTGACAATATCTCAAAATGAATTAGATGACCGGAATTATATTGATGGTGAATGGGGCAATTCTATTGATAACAGGTATAGTCGTTTTTTATTTAGTAATCCAAAAGTAAATATTAAAGAATTGGTGCTTACTCCGAACCAAAGTTGGGGGGCTCAATAAGAAGTTAAACTTTTCGGTTTTAGCTAATCCCAGGTTTCACTTGACTATTAAGCTATAA
>JBMOGB010000619.1:0-1697 GCA_049318585.1 Bacteroidia bacterium
AATTTATTGGTAAAAGTTTGTGAAGTTACTGAGTCGTTAAACGCTTTAATTGAACCATTTGGAAAAATGGAAAGGTTCGAATCGTTGGTTACTTTTAAATAATACACTTCATCATCAGCCTTTAAAGTATGGCTAAAATGACCATAACTTACAAAGTTTTCTGTTGTATCTTCTTTGTTAAATTGTGTGGTTGTTTTGCCATAATAAAAATATTGTTTCATATAAAAACTTCTATTTCTAAAACCATTTTCGGTTGTACTTAAATTTACATTTCCTGTTTTTCTTCCACCCGATAATGCTTCAAATGAGGAATCTTTACTCAGTCCGCCACTTTCTTCATTATAACCTAAGTTCCAAGTTAAGTTAGCTAACATGGCATATTTTCCCGATTCCGATTGGTAATAAGTAAAAGCTTGTGTATAATACTCACTGTTCAGTTGGCGAACAAAATTACCTTTAGAAGTTAACCTGAAATAATCAGCGCCAAACATCCAACGAGGCGTAACATTGATGGCAACCTTGGCTTTTAAATAAACCATATCTATACCACCTTGCGTTAAAGTTAAATCGGAAATGGGTTGTTTTGAATTATAATAAACTCTGTCTTCTGGTTTAAAAAAATAAGCACTCCACGGATTTTGAGTAAATTTATAACCCAAACTTCTGTTATAATCAAAAATCAAAGATTGACTTGCGGTACCAATATTTCCTAAATCCTGGAACAAACCATATTTAGCGTACATGGGATGAAACAATTCGTTTTTGGTTATGCTTGTGTCTAAAGCCACCCATTTTTCATTTCGGTCAATTTGTTTTTCGGTAATGGTATAAGTAATTATTTTACTTTTAAAAATAGTGGTATCTATTTGTGCACTTGCATTTTGGTAAATGCTAAAACATAAAATTAGGACTATAAATTTATAAATTTGCTTCATTTTTTTTCTTTATTTTGGTAAAAAAATTACCTGTTTTCAATTTGTTGGATTAGCCAAAAGCATACCAATTATTTGAAGCTGCGAATTAACTTTTTTTATTTGGAAAATCAATCTAGTATTATGGGTTAGAAGCATGTGTTAGTATTAACTTATAAGTAAAACGTATTTATAAATTGAAACATTTCTTTTTTTCTTCTTTCTTTTTCCATTGATGAAAAAGAAACAAAAAATCTAGACAAAAATATGCTTCCACGCACAAGGCCAAGGCAGGCCCGCATTTTTGTCAACCTCACGCACATAGTTAATGGCAAAATTGAAGTATAATTTAACTAAAGCTATGTTTTCTATGTTTCTATGTGTTTTTTTTGTTTTGAAAAATGAAAAAAGTGAATGGTAGGGATTAAGCTACTCAATTGAGATTGCTTAATATCTCGAAATTACATAAACGCTAACCAACAGAAGCATTCTTCAATAAAGTTTACTTATTTACCATAAAGTTAAGTTACTTTTGCCCTGCAATTTTTTTACATTACAAAGTATTATTTATGAAGTTTGAAGAGTATAATATATCGCCCGAAATAAAAAAAAGCATAGCAGAATTGGGTTTTAGGCGTCCTACTGATATTCAGTTTAAAGCCATTGGTCCCATTTTAAAAGGCGAAGATGTAATGGCGGTAGCACAAACAGGAACCGGAAAAACGGCTGCATTTGCCATTCCAATTCTTCATTTATTACAACAAAGAAAAAAGAAAGGTAATTATA
>JBMOGB010000620.1:0-1686 GCA_049318585.1 Bacteroidia bacterium
AATTAATTTCAGTAGAAGATGCTGGATCATTGATTGGCATTTTACACAACGAAGCGAAAATAATTTAAAAAAGGGCTGCTGGCAACTAGCCTCTGGCAGCTGGCAAAAAAGAATACAAAAGTTTAACAATTTAAAAAATTGCCAGAGGCTAGCTGCTAGCTGCCAGAGGCCTTACAAAAAAAATGAATATATTAGTATTTGCAGAACAAATTGATGGTAGCTTTAAAAAATCAGCTTTTGAGGCGGTAAGTTATGCTAGCCAAGTTGCACAAGCACATAATGGAAATGTAACAGCGGTAGTTCCAGGTAATGTTTCCGATGATAAATTAGCAGCATTAGCACAATATGGTGCTAACAAAATAGTGTGCGTGAAGTATGATAACTTGAATGGATTCAATGCTGAAACTTATGCAAAAGTAATTTGTAATACAGCTTCAGCCGAGGGTTCAAGCATTGTTGTCATTTCAAACACTTATTCAGGCAAATCGGTTGCACCTCGTGTGGCTGCTCGTTTAAAAGCAGGAATAGCAAGTGGTGTTATTTCAATGCCTAATACCAACGCAGGTTTTGTGGTTCGTAGAAATGTATTTTCAGGTAAAGCATTTGCCGATGTTAATTTAACAACTGCTGTAAAAGTTTTGGCAATTACACCCAATACATTTAATACATTAGAAAATGCGCAAGCAGTAAATATTGTTAATGCAGAAGCGGGTTTAACAGAAGCTGATTTTACAACTAAATCGGTAGAAATTAATCGTGTTACTGGTAAAATTCCTTTAACGGAAGCAGAAATTGTAATCAGTGGTGGACGTGGTTTAAAAGGTCCTGAAAATTGGCATTTGGTAGAAGATTTAGCGAATGCTTTAGGCGCTGCTACTGCATGCAGCAAACCTGTAAGCGATATGCATTGGAGACCACATAGTGAACACGTTGGTCAAACTGGTATTACCATTAAACCAAATTTATATGTTGCCATTGGTATTTCTGGAGCTATACAGCATTTGGCTGGTGTTAGCTCAAGTAAAGTAATTGTGGCCATTAACAAAGATCCTGAAGCTCCTTTCTTTAAGGCAGCAGATTATGGAATTGTTGGTGATGCATTTGAAATTATGCCTAAAATTATTGAAGCAGCTAAAGCTTTTAAAGCGGGTTAGTTTATATATTAGGTATTTAAGGGAAGTCGAAATACACTATTCCTCACTTTTTTTGAAGCACATAAAGCAGTTAGAAAATATAGCTTTTGTTCTTGTTTATTTCGTCATTGCGAGGCACGAAGCAATCTCACCGTATGTTAAGCGAAGTCGAAGCGAACTATTGCTGCACTTTGTCTGAATCAGGATTTATATGATTTTAGGATTTACAAGATATTTTCAAAAACAATTACGGATTTGTTCATTGAACAATTGAAGACTGAAGCCAAAACGCACTTTTTTTGAACCATATAGTTACATAGAAAACATAGCTTTTGTTCTTGTTTATTTCGTCAATGTTAGTCACTGAGCAATCTAGCAGTGAGATTGCTTCGTACATCGATGACTTCCCATATCGTCTAACACTTGGCAAGCGTGGCAGGTTTTTAAACCTGTCACGTCTTTTTACCACAAAAAAAGAGGAATTCACGTTAAGTAAATTCCTCTTTTTTATAATTGAATATATTTATTTGAAATTCGTTTCGGCAAGCTCAAC
>JBMOGB010000621.1:0-1668 GCA_049318585.1 Bacteroidia bacterium
ACCCACAATAAAAGGTAGCAGGCTTTTATTGTGATTTCTAAACACAAATATACAAATAAGAATTTAGATTACAAAATTATTTCTTATATTTTTCTGGTATTATCATAGGTACTGCATTGTCCCAATTTATTTTGTGGTGAATTCTTTTATCTTGCGCCCCCATTAAACTTACTTTAGTGCAATCTGGTCTACATAAAACAGTATAAAATGTTTTTACATAAGACCCGTTATCAACATAAGATTCAGTCATGCCGCCTTTGTTTTTTTGTGTAGATACTTGCTCTAAATTTATAAATGGTATTGTCATAAATACATAACCTTTATGTCCTAATGACATATAAGTGTTTACATCTTCGTTTAATGTACTTACAAAATAAAAGCGTCTATGTATCGAACAAAAAAAAGAGTTCATCGCTTTGCGCTTTGGGCCGTTTTTTCTGTTAAATGATGATTCAAGGCCTAAAAAATCGCCACCTTGGGCAAAGCATAAAGAAGTAAAATTACTACTTTTATAATAACTTAAGGTTGCAAGAAAAATTTCATCTATATTTTTTATTATAGCTGGGCCTCTTTTTGAGTGGTTCATTTTTGCATCTATTCTGAACCTAAATGATGTATAATCGTCATCTAAAACTAAAAAATATGTATACCCAAGCTCTTTAGATAAATCAAAACAGGCGTTTCTCGCATGAGTTGTGGTTCTTAAGTTATTAAAATTATCATAATTATCTACCATTTTTGCGTATTTATTTTTATCAAAAATATAAACAATAGATTTATATTTTGAAATATATTCATCCGCTGTTTTGTCTAAATTATCAATTAAAATATAAGTTGGTATAGTACACCCCGCTTTTTTTAATGTTTCAATAGTTTTTACATTATTTGGGCGACCATGCGAAATTACAAAAATACAAAAATTATTCTCCATAATTTTCAAAATATTGGTTTGCTACTGAGTGAGCAAGATTTATATAACCATATTGATATGCCTGTTCAAAATCAATTATAATTAACGCTTGCTGTTCCATTAAAATTTGCATTTCAGTACTTGCATGAGCGTAATAATCAGCAATTTTTTGGTAATCAAAATTCAAATGTCTATTCGCTGATTTGATTAAAAAATCTTTTTCGTCTTCGGTTACATTTGAATTTTTTATTTTGTTTACAATTCTGTTTGTTTTTTTATTGTCAATAAGTGAAAAAATATGAGGTGGTATATTTTTTGGCTCATAAATAGGGCCAATAATTTTGCCACTGTACTTTGTTTTTTCATTTTTCTCAAAATTTGATCCAAATAAATTTGTCTGTTTCATTTTACTTTAATTTAATTTCATCAATAAATCGTTTCAAAAAATACCTTTTAGTTGCGTCTATGTTGTTGTTGTGCGCTTCGAGCTGTTTTATATTCTCGTCTGGTAATGGCGCAACGGACATACCAAGACCTATCATAACGTCATAGTAAAATGTTTTCACGTTCTTAAACTTGGTCTTTGTAACGTGCGACTTAACGAACTCCGCCGTTCTTGGTTTCATTTCGTCGTTAATAAACTCTTGAAATTGTTCAGTTGTCATACTGTTGTAGGTTATTATCTTGAATAATACTAATTAAATCGCTGGCATAGCTTTTCTTTGTAGCATATCCAATACGTTGTAAACCTAAAGCGT
>JBMOGB010000622.1:0-1664 GCA_049318585.1 Bacteroidia bacterium
AAAGGAATTCCTTCCAAAAAAGTATGCAAACACATACTGGCAATAATGCCAAATGGAATCACATGTTTTTTAACTACATCGTGTAAATGAAAATGTCCGTGTTCTATGCCTTTAGAATATTTTTCTAACAATATTTGAAACCAAAAACCTGCTAAAATAAATACGCCAGTATACTTATTGGCGTTGGAATATACTTCGGGCATTAAGCTAATAATGGTAATAGAAAACAAATAAGCACCTGCAAACGACAATAATAATTTTAGTTTCTTTTCATCGTATTTGTTTGAAAACAATGCGGCCAATGAACCTAAAAACGGTGAAATAAAAAGAAGACTTAAAAATAAAAAGTTCATTTTGAATGGGAAAAATTAATTGGCAAGTTTAATAAATTTTAGGCTATACCTAGCAAATGCGGCACCAAATAAACTACCAACCAAGGCACCAAAAAATACATCGAGTGGATAATGAACACCAACGTATACTTGAGAAAATGCGATTGCAAAAGCCCAAAATAATGCAACTGGAATGACCCATTTACCTACATGTTTAAAATAATAAATAAAGAACAATGCCAATGCAAAATGATTAGTGGCATGTGCTGAAATAAAGCTAAATCCGTTACAACTTGGCACCAAATGACGAACCAATCCATGTAAATTTGGTTCGCTACAAGGCCTGATTCTCATAAAAGTATTTTTAACTAAATTGGCACTAAATTGATCAGAAACTGTAATCATTAATGCAATGACTAAAAGTATTTTCCAAGTATCATTTTTATAGTTTTTATAGAAAAAATAAATGATAGCTGCATAAAAAACATACCATGTACTTTGATTACGCAATATAGGGCAAAACCAATCTAGGAAAGGATTTGCAAGTGTATTGTTCACAAACAAAAACCACAACCTATCATATTGTAATATTGTTTCCATGTTATATTTTTTGTGCTAAAAATATCAATCTATCGCTGGTATTTGGTTCGTAATTTTCAAGATGATAATTACCAAAAACATTTAGAATTTTAAAACCCGTTTGTTCAAATAATTTTTCAAAATCATAAAGAGTTAGCAACTGAACTTCTTCATGAAAATAGTAGTTTTTACTATCAGCTTCAAAATTTATTTGCTTAATTACTTTTTGGTTTTCAATTACTTTTTTCAAATGAAAGGTAATGCCTTCAATGGTTTTAGATTCAGTAATATTCTGTTGAAGTTTTACTTTTTCAGCGTTAAAAAAATCAAGCAATAAAATTCCGTTAGGTTTTAAACAATGGCGAAATTGATTCAACACTTGTTGGTTCTCTTCATCCGATTTAAAATAAGCAAAACTGGTGAACAAATTAAATGCATAATCAAATTGAGGTTCAATGCACAAATTCCTTAAATCGGCTACTTCAAAATGCAAGTTTTCATTTTCAAATTGCTTTGCATAATCAATACTATTGGCCGAAAGGTCGACACCTTTTACTTTAAAACCTGCATTATTCAAAAACACAGAATGACGGCCTTTGCCGCAAGCCAAATCAATAATTGAACTTCCAACAGGCATTTTCATCAATGAAACTATATTGTTTAAAAACAATTCAGCTTCAGTATAATCACGGTTTTTGTATAAAATATGATAGTAAGGCGAATCAAACCAATCGGCAAACCATTCTTTGTTAT
>JBMOGB010000623.1:0-1664 GCA_049318585.1 Bacteroidia bacterium
ATGAAATGGTTTATTAAATACAAACGTTGGATAAAAATAAATAAAGTAAACACCCTTTCAATGGTCGATTACCGATTTATAGATAAAGACGGTGAAGCAGTAGTATTTTAAAACATTTTTGCAGGATTTATCCCTGCATCTAAAACAGAAAATCCGTAAAGTTCAGTCTTTACGGATTTTTTTTTGAATAAAAATACAAGTCATTCCGTAGGAATCTTCCTTGATAACTTATGCTTTTGAATTTAAAAATCAAGTTTGTAAAAATCAAAGTTTGTATTAGTCAAAGAAGATTCCTACGGAATGACCTACTCTTCCTCCTCTCCTACTTTTTCCATTTCAATTTTAAAATCGGAGCTTGCGTAATAGTTTTTGGTAAATTCACACCAATGACAATCCGCTTTTCCGCAACCATTGCTAAATTCTTTGGCTTTTATTTTAGCGTAAGCAAAATCTATTTGTCCTAAAACTGTTTCAATATCTAATGGTGAAATTGGAACTTTTATTTTATTGAAATTATTGGTTTTTTTATCCGGTTCTACAAAGTCAAATTCACAAGTACGCATTTCCCAGTTTTGTGTTTTTGGGTCTTTATCGTAATCCATTAGTATTTTATAAAAAACTGCTTGTCGCCAATAATCACCACCAAATTTATCTTCAAATTTTGGCTCTTTATTATCCGCTTCGTCCTTCATTACATTTTCAGGATTTGGCGTTTTAAACTTTTCTCGAGCATTGTCAATATTGCCTGTTTTGTAATCAACTACATTTACCACATTGCCATCAAATTCCAGTTTATCCAACTTTCCGTTTAACGGAACATTTTTTACAACCACATTTTTCAAACTACGTTCTACACTGGTAATTTTATTCCATTCTTTAATGTATTTAGCATAGTATTTTGGCAAAAACTGTTCACCATATTCCATTCTAAGTTTAAATTCTTGTGGTGTAAAATTTTGCTCATTTCTCCGCATAAACCAAGCAAAATCTTTGATCATTTCTTCAGCAGTAGCAAAGGTTTTTTCCTCATTAATGTTCATATTTCGGAACAATTTTTCTAATGCATAATGAACCGCACTACCAAAAGTCATGCTGGCACTTAAAGGCGCAGGAACTTTAATTAAACTGTTAAAGTAAAACGCAGTTGGACATTTTAAATAAGAACTTAAATGAGTTACACTCAATGTATATTTTTCCAATAATTCATTTACAAAATCATTGTTAAATAACTGGTCGGCAGGTTGGTGTTTTTGACTTTGCCAAACTATTAATTCAAAGTTTGTTAAATCATTATCATTCACTGCATATTCGCTGGTTTTTATTCCGGCAAATTCTTCTAATTCGGCTAAAAACTGACTTTTTTCTAGCTCTTTGCTGTTATTATCGTGTGTTAAATAACTTAAGTTCAATTGCTTTTTAGCACGAGTCATTCCAACATAAAACAACCTGCGTTTTTCTTCCAAATCATTTTCCTTATTGATTTCAAATAAAGTATCGGGCAATGAATAACTGCTGTGTTTGCGGGCTTTTTCCCAAACATTGGCATTGATGCCAATCATAAAAACATGCTCAAATTCCAAACCTTTTGATGAATGCGTGGTAATAAAATTTACTCCTTCTAAATTATAAATCAAACGCTGCGAAGGCAATTGAATTCCTTCTTG
>JBMOGB010000624.1:0-1630 GCA_049318585.1 Bacteroidia bacterium
TGAATCCATTAGATTACCTAACATTAAATCTTCAAGTTGAACATCATTTACTGTTACTACATTACCACCCAATTTTTTGGCCAATTCAGAAAGAATTTTATTGCTTTGATTATCTGCTTTTATTAGTATAGTACTCATGGTGTAAAAATATTAAAAACTAATGGAAATACAATACTACAAAGTTATCTTAATAAAAAACATTGTCAAAGTCCAAAACTTTGACAATGTTTACATCCAAAATTCAACATTCACAAATCATCAATCACAAATCATCAATCACAAATCATCAATCACAAATCAATTTTTACTCTTCCGACTTGTTTTTGGTTTTCATCAAAATGCTGTAAGCGCCTTTGGTTACTATATTTTTAGCTAATAATTTTTCAGCATCTAAAATTTCAATGAAACCATTTTCTACACTTCCGGTGGTTACAGGTACCATTTCAAAATTGTTTTTATCTTTTTCTACAAACACATATTCAATGTTTTCAAAACGTACGATTGCATCTTCTGGCAATACAAATGCATCGTTTTTTTTCAATTCTATTTCGGCATTCATATACATGCCTGGAATGAGTGTTTTATCATAATCTAAAAAGTGGCAATGCACTTCTGTTATTCTATCAGCTGAAATGGTTTTTCCCACTAAAATAATTTCGCAAGGATGTTTTACATTGGGTTTATTATTGGTGTAAGCCACTAATTTTTGACCAATGGCTATTTGAGCTAAATCCTTTTCAAATAATGTTAAAGCTAAGTGTATATCGCTTGGATTTACCAATTCAAAAAGCACTTCACTTGGCTGAGTATATTTACCAATATTTACATTTACCATAGTTACAAATCCGTTAATTGGCGAATATATATTGATGCTTTTCGAGATAGTATTTTCATTAACAGTTTCAGGATTGATACCAATCAATTTCAACTTTTCTGAAAGTGCTTTTACCATTATTTTTTGAGTAGAAAACTCTGCTTCTGTTTGTTGAAAAACTTTATCACTACTGGCTTTGCTTAAGTTCAATTCTTTTTGACGATTATATTCGCTAGTACTGTAAACCAATTTTGCTTTTGCCATTAAGTAATCTTGCTGAATTTGAATATACTGCTGGTCTTCCATTACAGCTATTACTTCGCCTTTGCTCACATGCATTCCTGGCAACAATTTAGTTGATTTTAAATAACCACCCAAAGGCACACTTACCGATACCATATTTTGTGGTGGTACATCTATTTTTCCATTTACTTTTAAAATACTTGAAATCGTTTTTTGTTCCAATTTACCTAAACCAATATTGGCATTTTTTATTTGGTCATTGGTTAAATTCACAACTGTTTCAACAACTGTTGCTGCTTCTTTTTCTGCAGGTTTTGAATTGCCACAGGCAATAAAAGTAGCTACGATTACTAGCAATAAAATTGTTTTGATTTTTTGCGTTTTGCTTATTGCGTTTTGCTTATTGCCTCCTT
The DNA here is from genome assembly GCA_049318585.1 of Bacteroidia bacterium. GTDB lineage: Bacteria > Bacteroidota > Bacteroidia > UKL13-3 > UKL13-3 > JAAFJM01. The sequence continues at coordinate 1,471 of JBMOGB010000624.1, forward strand.
CGACTCCGCTCAGGATGACATATTGCATTTTGATATTATTTTTCATTATTTAAAATGTGTTTTTTATTTGATAAAATGTTTTCTTGTGTCCATTCAATTTGATGAACAAATCTTTCTTTTCTTACTTCGCAATTTTGAACTTTGCAAATGGTACATTGGG
>JBMOGB010000625.1:0-1630 GCA_049318585.1 Bacteroidia bacterium
AGGTGCTTCTTTTACTTGTCCATAGTTTTTTAGGCGTTCTATTTTATCGCTTAATCGCAAATATTTACCGCCATTATTTACTATTTCATCTAGTAAACCTATATGTTGTTTTTCTATTTTTATTTCTTCTTCGTTGGTGCTAAATTCTAGTAATCCGCTTAAATCGCCAAACCATTCTACTGGAATAATGGCTATCATTCCGTTTGGTAACACAAACTCTCTGATTCCTTTTAACAAATAATTTCTGAGCGAAATAAAAGGAATTTTAAACTCGCCAAACTGCACCACAGCTTGAATATCGAACCAATCTTTTTGCTCACTTATTTCTAGCTTCATTTCGCGAGCACCAATAAAATAGGTAGTATTGTCTTGTTTTATTTCAATGCCAGCCTTTTTTAAATTGGCATGATGTTCATTTAGCCATTCTAAAAAATCAAACTTATTGGTACCTTCATCACTTAAAGTAATGTGGTTTGTTATAGTTTTCGACTTTTGGTTTTTTAAAGTAAAATAAGGACCATTGAACTGCTTTAAACCAATTTTGTTAATTGCTGTGAATTTTTCAGCTTCAAATTCTATGTTTCTTTTGGTTCGGGTAAAAGTATAATTATCGTTTTCCTTTTTTACCACTACCGAGATTTTATTTGGAGTGCCATAATCAAAGGTTGCGCCATCGTAATTATACGAAAGTTTTAAAGCAATGTCATCACCAATAACCTGCTGCATACTCAGTATTGCTTTGCCTTCAGGCTGTTTGGTATTTATTTCAAAACCCTCGGCATATACATTGTATTTTTCAATTAATTGGTAAACAAATTTGTTAAAATAAGTGTCTTCCGATGATTTATTGATTTGAATAAATCGCTTATTTAAAAACGGAAATAGTTTTTTCCCATCTACGTCTTTCTCAAAATCAAACAAATCGTTACCCAAAAGCATCCAAGCTGGATTATAAGAAATTATTTGAGCATTTTTAAACATAAACTCTACGCGAACACCTTTAAACTTAATGGTTGGAAAATACCTTGTTCCATCTGCATCTCGCTTAAAATGAAATAGAACTGAAGCTTTTTCATTCGAAACATCAATTTGCATAGATGTTGGATTGTTGTCGTTTCCTGTTTTAAAAATAGCCTGACCTTTTAATAAATTCAACGCTTTTATCATGCGCTCTTCTATAAAAGTTTTCACTTTCTCTTCGTAAACAGCATCTTTTATTTTACTAATAAACTCGGCTGTTCGTATTTTCTTTTTGGTATCGGTATGGAATTTTTTAAATAAATAATCGTCATCTAATTCATCTAGCAAAGCAATGATTTCATAATCCTTTTCTTGAATACACCTGGAGAAATAATCAGCTGTTTTGGTGAAAATTCGTTGATGGGTAAGCGAGTATTTACCCAAGCTATTTATTTGAACTATATGTGGTTCTAATATAAAGCCTAAGTGTGCATGATTTATAAGGGTATAAACTAAAGCGAATGGTTGTGTGTTTACTACAATCAATTATTGGTTGGATTAATGGGGGTAAAGGTATGGATTTTTAAGGAATTTTGAATGAAGCATTTTGAGTTGTGATTTGTATTGGAATAATAACTTCCTCATTCGCTAGCATCTTGCTAGTGAAAAT
>JBMOGB010000626.1:0-1628 GCA_049318585.1 Bacteroidia bacterium
TTCGCTCTGAGGGTGAATAGCCATTTGTATCCAAAAACTCTTTAATGTCTCGAAAGACTCAACAATTAATGGATTTTTGTGGGCGGTGTAAAGTGATCTTTTGCTTGGAGTTATTGTTGTTTTAAAAAAAATCTTTTTATTGTCCTCAAGCCGGACAGGCTTTTACTTTTTTGCTACAGCCCAAAAAAGTAAACAAAAAAGGCCGCCGCTGTGGATAAAAAGCTAAAAATTATCTGCGTTTCGCTAAACCCGTCCAAACTCGCTCCTTCGTCGCTCAAACAAGGACGGCTTTTTAACGCTACACTTCGATAATTTTTTTTACGCTTTTTCTCCAAGGCGGAAAGAGGCGGAAGTGCGAAAAAGTAAGCCCCATATAACTCAACTTCGTGGTAAGATAGTTATAATAGAGTTTTGCAAGAATGTTTCAAATTTTTATCCAACAATATTTACTTTGGAGTATTATTTATTTGTTATTATGCAGCTCAAAGTGCAGAATATCAATTTTATACTAATTGTTTTTGTTGTGTTCAATCCGATGCTTCTTAAATACTTATCATATTTATTGTTAAAAGACACATGGTATATTATTCAGTTCAATAAAAACATATATCTTTGTTGTCAATAAGAGATATATAGGCATAAAAAAAGCCTCGTAACTAAGCATTCGAGACTTTTAATTGATGTAATATCCTCAAGTTTTAAACAGCAGTTGTGTTCGATGTGGTAGTCAGAACAGCTGCTGTTTTGGCATCAGATATTTTAGCCATACGCGCATGTTTTTGTTTTGTTTGTCGTAACTTGACTTCTGATTTATACAATGTTATTAATTTATTCAATTCAATAATCATTGGATTATAATCTAAGTCAGAATGTTCTAAGCTTGCAAGATGAATGGCTGAAAATAAGTTCTTCAGCGCTTTACCTGCTACATTTTTCATTCTTTTAGTGTTGCTGATTGGTATATTACTTAAATATTCAGTGCGATTTTCAATCAATAGATCTATTTTGCCTTGAATTACATTAAGCTCGTTAATATACACATCTAACCCTAGCCCTACAAATGCTGCATGCAACACTGCATCTTGCTCATTAGCTATTTTTAGTTGCCCAATATATTCACGTTTGATTTTTTTCGTTCCGTTTAAGGAATTACTCAAATAACGCTCCAACACAGGATTTACCAACCTTATCCATTCCAATTGCCCGGGCATTTTGGCCTTTTGCAATCCTCTCAAATGAGATGAAAAACCGACAAGCAAATCATTGCATTGTAATTGCAATTCATTTAACTCTTCTTTCCTCGGATATTTTCGAATATCGGAGTTTAAAGCTTTTAACTCTGGTTGAATCTCTTTAAGCATATTAAACATGCTTTCAATATGGTAAACTGTCGGATTGTGTTTTGTTATTAACACAACTACATCGTTTACCAATCCGGGAACTTCTTCCTTGTACAGCAAGCCGCACGGGAATTTCATAATGGGAATTTTTTCCATCTTGCAAATTCAAATTGTAAATTGATTGTTACCACATTGTAAATTGATTGTAAATTGTATAACATCATGTAGAACTGGAATTAGAATTTAATGACGTAAGAAGAGTAGAAGCGTATGAATTAAGTCATATTT
>JBMOGB010000627.1:0-1622 GCA_049318585.1 Bacteroidia bacterium
CACCCAAAATGATGGCTGCTAAAATGTAAAATATAACTATTGATGCACTCATTTTTTATTGTTTGTTTTATTGAATATTGAACAATGAATTCATTCATAATTCAACATCGTTTATTAAGCATTTCCTTTATTTAAACTTCGTTTCGACAAGCTCAACGACCGTGTGGACATTGAGCTTGTCGAAATGTTTTTATTTTTTATATCCAAAATCTTAATTCAAAAATCAAAAATTTTACTCTACTCCTTGCATTAATTTAGAATCTGGCATATTCAGAATTTTCTTCAATTGTTTTTTATCGTAAACACTGTGTTCAAAATTTTGCGCCATTACTATTGCATCACTTGGACAAGCCACCACACACATATTGCACATGGTGCATAAATCTAAATGATAAACAAAAGCATCTATTCTCTTTTTCTTTTTGCCATCTTCTAAAATTTCTTGCTTGGTAATAATTTTTATGGTACCGTTTGGACAAGCTATTTCACAAGCTTGGCATCCAGTGCAACGGTGTTCATTGTTTTCATCGTGAGGCATTACTACTTCACCCCTAAAACGATCGAACATTTTTAAAGTTGCTCTGTTGTCAGGATATTCTTCCGTTTTAATTTCCTTGAGATGGGTAAAATAATATCCAGTCACTTTCATCCCCACCAGTAAGGACTTCATTGATTTGTATATTGTACCGAAATATTCTTTTAAAAACATCTTCTTTAGTTATTAGTTGTCAGTCCCGATAGCTATCGGGATTAGTTTATTGTAATTATTTAAAATTATACATTATCAAGTGCTAAACTTCCATTCCTTAATGGCAATTATTACTGTCCAACAAGTTTTGTTTTATTGTCAGCAAGTTTTTGTTTAATGTATGATTTCAATTCATCAAAAGTCATATTTTGTGTTTCAGAACTAATTTTTTCTCTAATGTCCCTCATCATTTTAACAGCATCAAACTGTTTATCTATTTTAGTCGTTTCCATAATTTACTAGGTCTTTAGGGCTTCTAATTTCAATCATTGAATATCCAAGTCGTAAATTAACAGAATTGTAGCCCTTTATTCTGTCAAGATTCACGATATGTTTAAAATTCCAACTTGCTAAAACATCCACCTTATTGATAGTAGCCAAAGCTATATGTCGGCAATCTTCCAAACTTGTTTTACCAATTACTTTTTCGTCTATGTAAGTGTCGGCAAGTTTAACAGCTTCTTCGGTCAGTTCAACTCTTTGAAATTTATCTGCCGAATATTTTAACAAGTGCTCTCTAACTTGTAGTGGCGCATTTATTAATTCAACGTCAAGCAAATCAGATACTACAAAAATTATTTCATATTTATCAAGCCTCTCAAATAGCTTTGAAGTGGCTTCTTTGAACTCTTCGTCAAAGTAACCACCAACTACCGAAGTGTCTATGTATATTCTTTGTTTCATTTAATTTTTAGTCTGCACAAATTTAGTCAAAATGTTTTAGCCATTACCATTTTAGCAAAGCTATAAAAATATCTTTTTTAGTTGTTCGTTTTTTGTGATTATTATTTATTTTTTATCTGTTTCTTCTTTTTAGCTACAGGTAAAAAATTGTCATTTGATACTACTTTATTACCTGTCTTTGATTCGAGAT
>JBMOGB010000628.1:0-1622 GCA_049318585.1 Bacteroidia bacterium
TTACGTCTTATAGCGGGTCTATTACTGTAAATTCTGATGCAACCAGTGGTGTAAATACAATAAGCTGCTCTGGATCAGGTACAGCGTCTCCTACTAAAATAATCAATCTGAGTGGCAATTTAAATTTCGGGTCAGTTACAGTAGCACAAAGTGCCAATGCAACATTAACAATTTCAAATACAGGGAATACTGCCCTAACAGTAAGTTCAATAAATTGCCCGCCAGGGTTTAGCGGTAATTGGAGCGGAAGTATATCTGCAGGTGGTTCACAAAACGTAACTATTACTTTCAGCCCATCTTCAGTTACGTCTTATAGCGGGTCTATTACTGTAAATTCTGATGCAACCAGTGGTGTAAACATAATAAGTTGCTCAGGTACTGGAATAAGTAATTTATATATTAATGTAAATAATTTAAATGGAGATGTTAATGTTTGTAATTCTGATGGTATTTTTGTAGCATCAAAAAACATTTCTTGGTCCTCGAATATTACTGGCGGTACTGTTGATATAATTTTATTGCATAATGAAATTTTTGAATTTAATATAGCAACTGCTCAATCAAATAATGGAAATTATTTGTGGGGCAATATATCATTGGCAAATCTGAACAATTTGCCAACAACAGATAATACTTATAAAATTAAAATTACACACTCTAATGGGACTTTTGGTGTTTGTAGTTATAATTTTACAATACAAAAAGTGAATTGTAGCCCAGGTGATTTATGCAGCAAACTTGCAATTCGTTTTCCTCAAAATAATGCGTCAGGTATGCCTCAATCAATTAAATTGGACTGGGAAGATTGTCATGTTTCAAATCCATCTTATGAATTGAATGTTACTGATATTAATAATAATACAGTTTTTACAAGTAACAGCTTAATTAATTCATACTATGAATTTTCAGTTGGCACTTTTCAATATAACTTAACATATGAATGGAAAGTCAGAGCTTTACAAAATCAAATTCCTGTTACTGAGTGGTCTGACATTTATACTTTTACAATTAAACCAGTTAGCCCTTCTTCTCCAAATTACGGTGCTGCTTTAGGTCATTTAAATGATGCAGTTATTTACAAAAATTACAATGATTATTCTGGTTACTGGCAATGTGTTGAATATGTGAAACGCTACCAAAATGTTGTTTATGGTTTATACATGCCATCAATAGGAAATGCCGATGCCTATTTTTGGAGTTCACAATTAGGTTTTGCTCGTTTTATAAATACAAATTCAAGTATGCCTCAGGTAAGCGACATTGTTTGTCTATCAGGTGGAACATCCGGGCATGTTGCTATTGTTAAAGAAGTTGTTTTTTCTAATGATGGCAATAATAGTAATGACTTTGTTTATATTTCTCAACAGAATGTAGGCTCAAACATAAATAACCATTTAAATCAACAAGTTTCTTTATCATATAGTAGTAATAAATACACAATAAGTAATTTCGCCGGTAAAACGGTTCAGGGTTGGCGCCGGGCTATGCCAACTATTATAACTCCAAAAAATGGGCAAATATATAGCACCCAATTGTTAGTTGACTGGGTTGAACACCCCAATGCTATTAATTACAAAGTATTTGCCAGTAAACAAAATCCATCAACTGGATGTTATGAACCA
>JBMOGB010000629.1:0-1612 GCA_049318585.1 Bacteroidia bacterium
CTTATAAATTTTAAACAATGACAATTAAAAATTATTCTAAAAATTTTATAATTTGTGCTTTGGTAATAACCATTGCTTCTTGTTCAAAATATGAAAGAACTAACCCAAATGATTTATTAGGTTCTGACGGAACACCTGTTTTAGCTATTGATGGTTACGAAGTAATTATTGACAATAATGGCGATACTAAATTACAAAAAGGTGAAACAGCTACTTTAAAAGTGTTGGTTAAAAACACTGGAAATAAAGTAACCCAAATAAATACTGCAATATTTACCAGTAATAGTACTAAAATAGTTATTGAGAATTTTAGTCCCGTTAATAATTTGACAAGCTATGCTGGTAAAACAAATTCTATAGGTAATTTACGTATAAAAATAGCAAGCAATGCTACCGTTGGCGAAACATTAACATGCAACGCAAAACTTACCGATAAAGATGGTAGGGTGTTTAATTCAACGCTTACTTTTATTGTAAGTGAACCAAAACCAAGCGTGCTATCTATTATTAGTGCAGATATTAAGGGTTTAAATGATGAAAATTTATCATTTATAAATTACTCAAAAGGGTTAAGTCCTATATTTCAAATGGCAGTTCAAAATAACAGCAATAATTATTACAATGACGATTTAACCATAAACATTACTAGTTTAAATTCCACATATCCTTATCAGTTTACAATTAAGGAATTTGCAAACATATCATCTAAAGGTTTGGCTAATGTTGAGATATGGCTAGATTGTTTACCAACAAATATTCCAAACAATACTATCTTACCAATAAATGTTGCTGTAACAGATAAGTTTGGAGAAACAGTAGAAAAACAAATAAATGTTACTATGAGACCCAATATTTCTAAGCTTGATTTTATTTCTTTTGAAATATGGAGTGGTAGCGAAACTCGTGGTTCATATGTTGCTTTAAATAGTATTGTTAAAAATTCAGGTGGAAAAACCTTAAATTTTCATCAAAGTGGTGCTAAAATTTCTACTACATCACCATATTTAGATATTTTAAGTATTCAAATAATTAACGAAACAATAAACCAAAATGAAACATCCAATAATTTATTTAGTTTTGGTGCTAGAATTTCATCAAACTGCCCTGTTAATACTAAAATGCCTATAACAATTGAGCTATCTACAAATGAAAAATGTCCTACAAAATTTACTTCAGTTGTAGAATTAGAAATTAAATAATATATATATTATGAAATCAAAATTCCACTTATTACTTTTTGTAGCTACTATGTTTATTTCAAATGGCTATGCACAAAAAATAAAACTTAATGTATTAGTTATGCCCGACTTTTCTATTGTTATGCTAAATAACTATGTAGTTGATGTTACTCCTTTACAAGAAAATGTAACACTAAACTTTGACGAATATTTAAAATATAAACTTACAATAAAGCACAATGGAGTTTTAAATTGTTCTAACAATAATTATGGATTTAGTGTAACCTATAAATTTTAAACAATGGAAATTATAAATTATTCTAAAAAAATCATAATTTGGGTTTTGGTAATAACCATAACTTCATGTTCAAAATATGAACGAACAAATCCAAATGATTTATTAGGACCAGAAGGAACACCTGCATTAGCAATGG
>JBMOGB010000630.1:0-1608 GCA_049318585.1 Bacteroidia bacterium
CATTTTACTTTATGTTGCAAATTTAATTACTTTGCAAACATAGGAGCTATCGGGACCATTGTTACAATATGTTTCGTTCCTCTGGAACTCTCTATTTTTATAAATGTTTCCATCTTGTAAACCCAAATTAGGTTAACGCCAATGCCATGGTTATAGGGAGTAATCTTTTTTGATTGTTTTTGTTGTCTTTTACACAATACTTTAAGGCATAGCGTGCGACAGCGTTTAAGGTTTTTATGTTTACTACCTAGGAAGTAAATTGATAAAGTTAATTATTCAAATACTAAAACCTCAACAACATTTGATGATTCGGATTGGAATGGGTTTTACTAATTTTAAAATCGTAATCGCCAATAATTTCAAAGCCCATTTTTTTATAAAAGTTGAATGCTTTTTGGTTTTCTTTCCAAACAAAAAGCCACATGCCAATTTGGTTATTTTGCTTAGCAATTTCAATATTATAGTTCAACAGTTCCAATCCTAATTTCAGGTTATAAAACTCTTTTAACAAATAAAGTCGCTCTAATTTAGTAACATTTTCTAGTTGAATATTTGCAAATTTTTTATTCAAAATTATTTTAGAATAACCTGCAGGTTGGTCTTGATAATGTATCAGGTGGTAAATGTTTTTAGTATTACTCAATTCATTTTTAAATACTTCGTTTGAATATTTAGTATTTACATATTGGTTTATGTCATTGCTGGAAGCGCTACTCCCATGCGATTCTATAAAAGATATTTTACCAATATCAGTCAATAATTGGCAATCTTTTTCTTGGGCTTTTATAATTGAAAACATAGTAATTTATTTAGCAGCATTAATCCAATCATTTATTATTTTATATAAATTTTCCTTATTTTTTTGAATGTCATTCCTGTTTTTAAAAGTGGCAATGGCTCTGTCGTTTCCTTTCCAAACTAAAAGTCCAAAATCATTATTTATTAGCTTATCAGTGGGTTGAGCTAAAACTTTTGCGCCTCTATGAAAAATGAGTTGTACTACTTTTGGTGGTTGAATTTTTATAGTAATTCTGTCATTTTTTTCAAAACAATAATTAGGTCCATTCCATTTTATGTTTTCTGTTAATTCAGTATTGGCATTTAAAATAATGTTACGCAATTGCTCTATTTCATTTCTAAACGGATGGTTTTGATTGTCCAAAAATTCAGTAACTTCATTGTTTAATAGTTTCATTTATTCTAAATTTTGGTTGTATTTTATATTCATATTGTCCTATAAAAACTATGTAAAACCTTTCAGCTCCCTTAAGTATAGTCCCTACGGGACATTTATATTAGGAAACCTTCATTATTTTATTACCAATTTTTTACTCCTAACGGAGTGTATTTGGTAAAGTTTATTTGATAAAAATAGATACTTATTGAATTTAATTTTATTACAAAGGAACTCGAAAATATTATTTCGATCAACTATGTTTTTTAATTGTTATTTTTTTTCGAAAATAATTTTTTTTACATAGAAAAATGCATATTTGAAAAAATAAAACACTTAAATATGAAGCATATAAAAATACTCATTACATTATTGGCAATTACATTTTTAACAAATAATTTGAAAAGCCAAATTGTTTACAAAGATGTAGCTCA
>JBMOGB010000631.1:0-1606 GCA_049318585.1 Bacteroidia bacterium
TGCTTAAATCTTTTTGTTTTTCACTACTTGGATTGCTTAAACTATTGGGATCGGCAGTGGTGTCTATTTGCACATAACGCATCAATCTTTCGGCAACATTGTATTCGTAATTTTTCATTGTACAATGATTGTAATTTTATCTGATGAATTATACTAAAATGATATTTTTATTTTTAAATATTAGTGCTTAACAATTGCTTAAAAATGTTAAATGGTAAGTTTTGAAGACATGTCAAAAATTAAATATAATTCATTATGAATAAGTTAGAATATTTTTTCTTGATTTTTTGAAAATAACTTGAATTAATGATTTTTGTTAGTAAATTTGATTTAACAATTAAACCCAATTCATCGCCTATAAAAATACAATTTTACACTAACCAAATTTTATAACTGTTTGCAAAAAAAACTACTATAAACCAATTAATGCTTACAATTATGCAGACTTCAAAAGTTAGTGACGATGAATTGATACAAAGGTATCTCAATGGCGATGTGCGCAGTTTCGAAACTTTATTAAGAAAGCACAAAAATGCTAGTTATGCTGTTATTTTACAAAAAGTAAAAAGCAGGGATGTAGCTGACGAAATTTTTCAAAATGTTTTTATCAAAATCATTGAAGTGATCAATGATGGAAGATATTCAGAAAACGGAAAATTTAAACAGTATTTATTATGCTTATGCAATAATTTTTCGATAGATTATTTGCGAAAAGCGTCAAAGAAAAAGCTTCAGCTTTTTTCGAGTTTTATTAGTAACAATGCTGATGACGAAGGTTATTCCTATTTTGACAATTATGCTGATGATAAAATTAAAGCTCCTTTTGTAGATTATGAAGCTGAAAAAGAAGCTAATATTTTGCGTAATCTTATTTTGCAGTTACCACACGACCAACAAGAAGTAATTATTTTAAAACATTGGGGCAACCTAAAGTTTAGAGAAATTGCTGAACAAATTGGCGAAAACATTAACACTGTTCAGGGAAGATTTAGGTATGGTATAAAAAAGCTAAAAGAATTAATGAAGCAACAACAAATTGAAATTACAATCAATTAGAATACTTTTGGCATTATTTTTTCAAGTAAGATTTTTATGAATTTCAAAAACTTTTTTATTGCACTTTTTCTATTTTTTTCAATTGCTGTAAAAGCACAGGATACAATTAAAAACATTACGCTTCCCGATTTTATTGTAGTTGCTCAAAAAGACCCTGAGTATGAAAAAAAATACCAACGATTGGTATATAACGTAAAGAAGGCTTTGCCTTATGCAAAACTTGCTGCTTTTAGGTATCAAATGTTGGAACAAAACTTACAATTATTACCAACAGAAAAAGCCCGAAAAGCTTATTTGAAAAAGACAGAAGCAAACATAAAAGACCAATTTATGGAAACTTTAAAAGGTTTAACTGTAAGCCAAGGAAAAATATTAATAAAACTAATATACCGCGAAACTGGCAGAACTACATATGATTTACTTGAATCTTATAGAGGAAGTTTTACAGCCTATTTTTGGCAAGGAATGACTAAGTTTTATGGTGGAAATTTAAAGGATGAATACAATCCAATTGAGGATTGGCAGGTAGAACAAATTATTAAACAACTAG
>JBMOGB010000632.1:0-1604 GCA_049318585.1 Bacteroidia bacterium
CATGTAATGGAACACGAAAGTTTTGAAAACGAAGAAGTAGCCGAGTTAATGAACAAAAACTTTATCTGCATAAAAGTAGATAGAGAAGAACGCCCCGATATTGATCAAATATACATGGATGCGGTACAATTGCTTACTGGACGAGGCGGTTGGCCATTAAATTGTTTTACTTTGCCCGATGGAAGACCGCTACATGGTGGAACTTATTTTCCAATAGAGCAATGGAAAAAAACGCTGCAATCCATAGCCGATTTTTACCAAGATAGAAAAGTAGAAGCTTTTGAATATGCCGCTGAATTAATAAATGGAATTAATAAATTAGACCAAATTATTCCTGCGGAAAATTCAGAAATAAAACTTGAAACTCTTGAAAATGCAGTAGAAAATTGGAGCAAAAACTTCGATTTAACTTATGGTGGATACAATTGGGCACCTAAATTCCCCATGCCCAATAACTGGCAATTTTATTTGCAATATTATCAGTTTTCTAAAAACGAATTGTTGTTGGAAGCAGTTACTCAAACCTTAAACGGAATGGCTAATGGCGGAATTTTTGACCAAATTGAAGGTGGTTTTGCGCGCTACAGCACCGATGTTTATTGGAAAGCGCCTCATTTTGAAAAAATGCTTTACGATAACGGGCAATTAATGGGTTTGTATGCGCAAGCTTTTCAATTGACAAAAAACCCTTTGTATAAAAACATTATTTACAAAACACATCAATTTTTACAACATGAATTAACCCACGAAAGTGGTTTGTTTTATTCAGCCTTAGATGCAGATAGTGAAGGAATAGAAGGCAAATATTATATATGGACTCGCCAGGAATTAGTGGGATATTTAGGCGAAAATGAACCATTATTTAGTCTTTATTATTCGGTAGATGCTTATGGCAATTGGGAACATGGCGCAAGCATTTTATACAAAACCAGAACAATAGAAGAATTAGAAAAAATAACAGGAAAAAATAGTTTTGAAATAGAAGCAATCATAGAAAATTGCAATGCTATTTTAGTTGCGGAACGCAATAAAAAAACCAAACCTGGGCTTGATGATAAAGTGATTACTAGCTGGAATTCATTAATGATTTCGGGTTATTGCGAAGCATACAAAGCATTGAATGATAAACTATTTTTCAATGCAGCCCAAAAAGCTTTAGATAGTATTTTAGCTAATTTATGGGTAAACAATCAATTATTTAGAATTTATAAAAATGGTAAAATTAGCATTCACGGATTTGCGGAAGATTATGCTTGCTTAACAAAAGCTTTGATTGATTTTTACCAAATTAGTTTTGATGAAAAATATTTGCAAAAGGCCAATGAATTAATGGAATTTAGCATCAAGTATTTTTACAGTGCTGATAAAAAACTATTTTACTTTAAGTCAAATACCGACACGGCTTTAATAGCCCGAAAACTGGATTTAACCGATGATGTAATTCCAAGTGCGAACAGTATTTTTGGCCACTGTTTACAAGCGTTAGGCTATTATTTTAGCAATGATAACTACGAAAATATGGTGAAGGAAATGTTGAATTTAGTGCAACAAAAATTTGCTAAAAATACCAGCAGTTATACCAATTGGATGCAGTTAAGTTTAAA
>JBMOGB010000633.1:0-1596 GCA_049318585.1 Bacteroidia bacterium
ACCGATGCCTTCGCTTGAAGCGAAGGCATCGGTAAATAAAGAACAAATCAGCATCGTCATTCAGAAGAACCGCTCGAGCGGTATACTCAATGCGGCAACTTACATTGAAACACAAAGTTGGTCAGTAACCAAAGGATATGCCTACTGCATGACAATTTATTAATTCGCTCAGAAAATTACAATCCTGCAAATCCTAAAATCCTATAAATCCTGATTCAGACAAGGTGCGGGAAATCGTAGAGACACAATGTTTTGCGTCTCCTGCACACAAGACGCAAGGCCTTGCGTCTCTACACCATGCAAATATCTCGTTTTAAAATCCTGCAAATCCTTCAATCCTATAAATCCTGATTCAGACAAGGTGCGGGTGGCGTCATCTGAGTACCGATATATCGGTATTCGCTCAATGTGACAAAAACTAAAGAAGCTGTCCTTTTGAGACAGCTTCTTTTCTGTTTTAAAAGTATTAACAACTTACAAAGTTCCTCTTCTGGCTTGTTCTGCTTCAATTGATTCAAACAAAGCTTGGAAGTTTCCTTTTCCAAAACTTTTAGCACCTTTTCTTTGAATAATTTCGAAGAATAAAGTTGGTCTATCTTCCACTGGTTTGGTAAATATTTGAAGTAAATATCCTTCTTCATCTCTATCTACCATAATTCCCCATTTTTTTAGCTCATTTAAGTCTTCAGCAATTACTCCTACCCTATCAGCTACGGTATCGTAATAGGTTCCTGGAACATATAAAAATTCTACACCACGTTTACGCATTTCGGAAATTGTAAAAACAATATCATCAGTTGCTACTGCTATATGTTGGCAGCCAGCTCCTTTATAAAAATCAAGGTATTCTTCTACTTGGCTTTTCTTTTTGCCAATAGCAGGTTCATTTATTGGAAACTTAATATAACCATTTCCATTGCTCATAACTTTGCTCATTAAAGCAGTAAATTCAGTAGAAATATCTTTATCATCAAAGGTAACTAAATTAGCAAAACCCATGGTAGTAGCATAAAAATCGGCCCATGTGTTCATATCACCCATGTGAACATTTCCAACCATGTGATCAATGAATTTTAAACCACAAGTTCCAGGTTCGTAACCAGTTTCCAAAACTTCATATCCAGGTAAAAACACCCCATTATAATCTTTACGTTCTACAAAAACATGAACAGTATCGCCATATGTATGAATTCCACTCATTCTAACTTTACCATTTTTATCTTCAACAGTTTGCGGTTGCATATAAGGTTTTGCACCACGCGAAACAGTTTGTTCAAAGGCATCATAAGCGTCATTTACCCACAAAGCTATCACTTTTACACCATCGCCATGAAGCTTTAAATGTGTAGCAATATCACTATCTACATCAAAAGGAGTAGTAAGTACTAATCTTATTTTTCCTTGTTGAAGCACATAAGATGTTCTGTCTTTTAAACCTGTTTCTAAGCCAGCATAAGCCAAATCTTTAAACCCAAATGCAGTTTTGTAAAAATGGGCTGCTTGTTTAGCATTACCAACATATAATTCTACATAGTCAGTACCATTTATTGGCAAAAAATCTTGCGCTTTATCAAATATTTTATCTGTTGAATAGTT
>JBMOGB010000634.1:0-1593 GCA_049318585.1 Bacteroidia bacterium
TCGTTTTGATAGAAAATGCTTTTTTTGTTTAGCACCAATTTTTACTTCCCAATTTAAACCGAAAGCCTTTTCAAAACCTCTTGAAACAAATGGTGAAAAGGTAATCCTGTAAATATGTATAAAGTAAAATACTGCAACATAAATCCCAATCAAACTAACGACAACAAAACCAGTTGTCAGACCCACAATTGCACTTAATACACCAATAAAGAAAAGCAATGGTGATAAAGCAGAAGCAAGCAATTTTATTATCCATAATGCTGGTTCAGGCCATTTAAACTTTAATGAAATTGGAATGCTTAATACTGCTGCCATTGAGCTTAAAACAGTAGCAATAATTTGAGTGATTTGCATAGTAAATCCCATTTATCCAACTTTTTATAATTTATCAATACTACTTTTATTTGGATAATACCCTTTCAAAGTCAGGAATAACCCGATTAAAAACAAAACAGTAAGAAATGAATAGGTTGGCATATTTTCACCGCCTTGGTTGGCATTTGGGAAAAACATTCTTAACAAACCAGAAATTAGGACGAACCAACCAACAAGTGTTATTAATACTATCCAACTGCTCACCCAAAAATTATGAACTCTAATAATAGAAACCCCGGCAACAAAAAGTAATGCACCATTAAGAAATGTTACACTTGGAATTTTATTTTCCCATATAGATAAGTTAATCATTTCAGCTAATGTCATTACGCTAAGTGTAGGACCAATTATTTGAGCAAGTTGTCGAGAATGTATCATTTAAATTCTTTGGTTTTTTGTGTCGTCAAATCGCTTTGTTTTTAAACTTTTCGATACACTTCATTAAAAGGAATTCTCATTCTGTCTCCCCAAACTCCATTCTCAACTCTTATGCCACAAGATACAACCATATTAATTTCTGCACCAAAAGGTAATTTTAAAATGCTTTTCATTTTTCTACTATCAAAACCTTCCAGTGGGCAAGTGTCATACTTTTCATTTGCCATTGCCAGCATAAATGTTTGAGCTGCCAATGCACATGTTTTATGTACTACAACTCTCATATCGTTTTCAGATACTTGGTAAACAATTGGTCGGAAAAGTCCTATAATGTTCACAAAGATTTTTCTGATAATTCCGAAAACTCCTAAAAAACGGAAGTATAAAAAAGGTATTATTCTTCCAAAATACATTTTCCAGTTTTTGATTCTTTTCTCTTGTTTTTCCTTTGGGCTATTTGACAGCACATTTTGAATTTCTAACTCCATCATCTTTTTTGCTCGATTTCGATACAAATCCTGCCTAGTTACAAAAACCACCATTTGTTGGGCGGTAGTTGCCGATTGTTGATTTAAACAAGCCACAGATATTTTTTTTAGAATTTCAGGATTTATTACATGGTAAAACTCCCATAGTTGCATGTTTGAACTATTGGGTGCTAATGTTGCTAATTCTAAACAATACTTAACTTTTTCTTCATCTATTGAAAGCTTTTTATAATGCCTTACCGAGCGCCTGAAATTTATTATTTCTTCTAAAGTCATTTTTAATTTTAGATTAATATTATTAATGCGAATTAAGGGTTAAAATATTAATTTGACAAAAGCTGCTGCCAATTTT
>JBMOGB010000635.1:0-1579 GCA_049318585.1 Bacteroidia bacterium
AATTTCGGAAATAACTTTTTATTTAACACAGAATCTATCGGTACGAAGCAATCTCTCTGTCTGATTACTTATTCCTTGCCAATACGAAGAATCATTTCCTTAATCATTACATTCCATAAGCAACAAATTTCCGCTATTGAATTTTATATCAATCAAACCATCTGCTTCGGTTTTATTACTGCTGCTGGTTCGTTGTCCTAAATGTAAATCTTCGTTTTGTAAATTATAAACCAATCCTTTTGTGTGCAAACCAAAAACACTTCCCAGTGGAATCAATGAAATATTTTGATTGGCTGGATACCATTTGGTGAATTGATTTGGTAAGTTAAAAATCCTTGAATGGTCATCGAGCATTACAATGGTAATTTGGTCTTTATATTTAGCCAAAGTGCTTAAATTATTGATGTGATGGTCGGCACGTTTTCCAGTAGCCCACAAAATATTTACAGCTTTATGGCCTTTGGCAATTATAAAATCTAAGCCTTTTTCTAAATCAGTTTTATTTTGATCAGGCGTATGCACCACTTGAACCGGCTGCTGATTGGCTAATAATTCGTCCCAATTTTCTGTTTTATCAAAATCACCAAGTACTATATCGAGCTTAATTCCAAGCTCCAAAACCCGATGAATTGCACCATCTAACACCATAACTACTGGACTCCATTCCAGCAATTGTCCCATTAATTCAAAACTACAACTTTGCCCATTGGCAATTATTAAAGCGGGTTCTTGTTCATCGCGAACGATATGGTGGCTTGACATTTTTTATTTGAAAGATTACAAGATTACAAGATTGAAAGATTACAAAATTACAAGATTACAAAATTATGCATATAAAAAAAGTTTTTAGTACTGTGTAAGTTTTTTTAAACATAAATCGTAATAGTTAATGCATAGTAAAATTCTCAGCCATTGCAGGTGTCCTTACCTGCAATAAAATTGTTGGCGAGGACGCCAACAATGGCAGGATTTACAAAAACAAATTTTTTAAATTAGATTCTTACTTACATATTTGCTGCAAATAAAATTTAAAAGTGAAATATATTATTATAAAAATTAGTTGTCTATTATTTATTGCCTTATTTTTTGTTCAATCGTGTAAATCGAAAAAGAACGTAGGAGGGAAATTACCCAAAGAAATAGCCAAAGCAGGCGAAGTAAAAAAGGATAATTCAGCATTTTTTAACAATATAAAACAACAAGAAAGTAATTACAATTATATTTCGTGTAAAGGCGAATGTGAATACAGCGATGGTAAAAACAGCTATACTTTCGATATACAATTGGAGATGGAAAAAGGCAAGTTTATATTTATAAGAGCCACGTATTTATTGGGCATTGAAGTGGCCAAAATGTATATTACTCCTACACAAATTCAAATATTAAACCATTTAGAAAAAACCAATACTTTAGCAAGTTACGATTATTTAAAAAAGTATAGTTCGGCTGCTTTGCAATTTGAAAACATAGAAAACATGCTTTTGGGAAATGCTCTTTTTGCGCAAAATCCTAACATTACAATTCTAGATTCAAATGCTACACAATATATTTTAAAAACCTTGCTTGATGGTGCTTCGCA
>JBMOGB010000636.1:0-1576 GCA_049318585.1 Bacteroidia bacterium
CGTTCCATTATTCCGGGAACGGGATAAAACCTTACAGTTTCTAATAAAAAGGAAGTGTCAGTGCCTGAAATAGGTTGACCAAAAATCAACTTAAAAGGGTAAAGATGAAACTAAAATTAGCAAAAAAAGAATCTCTTCGACAGTTGCGATTTTTCAGTGAGCAAGTAAAACGAGGGGTTGTGAATGATATTGAAAACGGTAAATGTTCGGTATCCCAGGCAAGCAAAGAGCTTAGTGTCAGTTCAACGAGTATTTATAACTGGATAGAAAGATATAGCCGATATTTGCAACATAACAAACGACTTGTTGTGGAAGACAAAAGCGAAGCCTACCAGACCGAACATTTGCGCAAGCGGATTCTGGAATTGGAAGCTGCCTTGGGCCGCAAGCAAATAGAGTTGGATTTGATAAACAAGGTTGTGGATCTGGCAAGCGAGGAATACAAAACAGATTTAAAAAAAAGTTTCTTAAAAGCAGCCTCGAATGGTTCCGGCTTACTAAAGGATCAGGACACAACTACAAAATGAAGGAACTCTATTGTGTTGCCGGAATAACCAAACAGGCACTATGGAAGCACCGAAAACATCAGGAACTAACAGTGTTCCAAACGGCTCAGGTAATAAAAACCATTGAGAAGAAACGGAAAAATCATAAGAGAATGGGCGTTAGAAACTTATTTTATATGGTTAAGAAGAATCGCCAGTTGGACGTGATATCTTTGAGCGAATTGGATTGTCAAACGGTTTTAGAATAAAGCGTACAAGAAATGTTGTCAAAACGACTTGGAGCCAGCGGGTAGAATACTATCCGAACTTGATTGAAGGGAAGATGCTAAACGGAGTAAACCAGGTATGGCAATCAGATATATTTTACATAATGAGTCAAGGCAAGGTGTTTTATGGGGTAACAATAATTGATGTTTACTCAAGAAAGCTATTATCCTTACACATATCCAAAAGCTTGTCAGCAAAATCATTGGAGAATGCAATGAAAAAGGCATTAAAACAAAGAGCTGGTTATAATCTTAAGGGGTGTATATTTCATTCTGATCGTGGTAGTCAGTACATCAGTAAAAGCCATAAACTAATACTAAACCAAAACAAGATGGCCATCAGTATGTGTGTATTGCCGCAGGAAAATGCTTATGTAGAAAGGGTGCAAGGTACTGTGAAGAATGATTATATCGTTTTTGAGAATCTCCGGGAAGGAAACATGGCTTATGTGTCTTCTAAAACAATGAGGCTTTATAACAATGAAAAACCGCATCTTTGTTTAAAGAGAATGAACCCTACGGACTTTGAAAATTATGTTGACAAACTACCACAATTGGAGAAACCGCAAATGTCCATATATCAATGGGATCATGAGTTGTTAACAAAATTTCAACTTATTAACAAAAAGAAAAAAGTAGCAAAAAAGAAAAAGTCAACAACAACAATAGTAAATTTAAAGTAAATTTAAAAAGTCAACCTATTTCAGGCATCCACAAAGATCCAAATTCCAAGTCTCAAATTCCAAGTCTCAAAGGGAAAATAATATAAAACATTGGTTTTGAAGACTCTTCAAAGCATATGCT
>JBMOGB010000637.1:0-1574 GCA_049318585.1 Bacteroidia bacterium
GAACAACTCTATAAAACCTGCGACGGATTGCTTTCCCTGCAACGCAAAACCGATCCGGATATCTTTCAGAAAGCCTGCCTTATGGCCATTGAGCACAAGAACCTATCCTACAAATTCATTCTCAACATCCTGAAAAACAAAATGACCGGACAGCAGGAAACAAAACAGGAACAACCGCTTCCTATCCACATAAACATCAGAGGTAAAGAATATTACACACAATCAACACTTAATTTTTAATCCTTATGAAACAAATCGAATCGCAATTAAACCGTTTACGCTTACACGGAATGAGCCGCGGCTGGCAAGCCTTACTGGAAACCCGAAGGCACCAAGAACTCACTTTAACGGAAGGGCTGGAACTGCTTCTACAGTCCGAAGAACAAGAACGTGACAACAAACGTTTTGAACGGCTCCAGAAAGCCGCACGGTTCCGCTACCAGGCATCTGTCGAAGAACTTCACTATGATGCTTCCCGGGGAATTGACAAATCCCTGATCTCAGCCCTTGCCACTGGCGATTACCTTGCAAAGGGAGAGGCTGTATTAATCACTGGTTCTACGGGTTGCGGAAAGAGTTTTCTGGCTTCGGCACTGGGACATCAGGCTTGTGCCCAAGGATATAAGGTAGTCTACTACAACGTTCAGAAAATTCTGCTCAAAGCCAAAATGTGCCGTGTTGAAGGCACTATTTTAAAATTCTTTGACTCCATAGCTAAAGCTGATTTACTCATCCTGGATGACTTTGGATTGACTCATCTGGATCAACAACAACAGCTGGATCTTATGGAATTGATCGAAGACAGACATGGGAGAGCATCAACTGTGGTGGCAAGTCAGTTACCCGTTTCTAACTGGTATGATGTAATAGGAGAAGAAACTATTGCAGACGCTATTCTGGATAGATTGGTGCATGTTTCCTATCGAATTGAATTAAAAGGTGAAAGCTTAAGAAAAAAACGGTAATATTGTCAGGCCTTTACGTTCTTAAAAACCATGATCCTTTAGGGGGGTCAATATCACCGGAATGGGGGGTCAGTATCACCGGAATATCCAAATATTCAAATATGCAACACAAATTTAAAGAATACAGATTTTTTGTCAATAGTTTTATTCCTATTATTTCGCCTGGTAACAAAAATATTTTGTGCATTTTGATCATTGCAAAGCCGGTGTTATTGATATAATTGCCGTTTTTATCATTGAATTCGTCAAATTTATCGTTACAGACGGGGGTATGATTAATGAAATTGCCGTTTTTATTATTGAAATTGCCAAATTCATCGTTATAGGCGGGGTATGATTGATGAAATCGGTGTTTTTATCATTGAATTCGCCAAATTCATTGTTATCAGGTGGATTTTATAAATGAAATCTAGGTCTGGAAACTACAATTTGTAGCGGCTGGATTGCAACTTACGCTTTATGGAGTTAAATTACTTCTCCCACCCCTTAAAACCCTTAACTTTATATAAAACTCATTCCCAAACATATTCAGATAATCTGTTGCTTAACAAAGATATGACAGATTTTTTTCAAAAACATTTGCACAATCAGAAAATTATCTGTTATTTT
>JBMOGB010000638.1:0-1566 GCA_049318585.1 Bacteroidia bacterium
AAAATTGAAGTCAAATCATCTACATTACACAAATTTAACGTTTTTACAATTATGATAATAGACAAAAATTAAGTACGGAAGGTATAATTTTGAGGAAGTGGGCCCAGTAAATCAAATTATTGATGGGATATCCTTTTGACGGCAATCACACGGCTAATGCATATAAGATAATCGGAAGATTGATAGAAGTTAACTATGGAACGTACGGCAACGCACTATGAAACGTACGGCAAAGTACTATGAAAGTACTATGAAACGTACGGCAAAGTACTATGAAACGTACGGCAAAACACTAAGAAATGATTTTTTAAAATTTAAGTTGTTTCAAAATAATAATGCTAAAATAAAACGAGATTTAAAATTTATAACCCTGTCAAATCAAATAAATTATCATTACTAAATTATTACTTTAATTTGATAAAGTTTCCCATTTAAATCCGTTATAATAAACTAAGCTATATTCGTTGAATACACCATTAGGCAAAACAATTTTGACTTTTTTTGAATATCTTTCAGATATATCCTTATCTACTATAACAGTAAAAGATTTTTGGTAACTAAAAAAATCTATTTTTTGTAATGCTAACTCGCCAGAGTTTACTTTAACAGTTATTGTATCACTATCGAGTGAGCATTCAATAGAATTGCTATCAGTGTTTTTTGTTTGTGAATTGTCGTTTTTAATAATATTAACTGGCGATACTTTTATCGAATCTTGACCAAAACATCCGTTTCTTAAATAATAAACATGATAAGGCAAATTAAACGAATCAAAAGCGCATATTATTAAATATTTATTGGATGCAGTTGTTGCTTTTATTAGTTCACTGTTTATACTCTCTATATTTCTACTATTTGTGATATATTCATTGAAAGTTATAAATATGTTGTGAATTGATAGCAAAAAGTGAAAAGATAAAAATATCAAAAAGTATTTTCTTTGTTTGCCAAAAAATTGATAGGTAATAATTATTAATAATAATATCCAAAAGTACTGAATTGAAAAAGAGTGAATCATTTGATTTTCTCCCATTCCCCTGGGGAAAAAAACCAACAAAATAAATAGAAGAAGAAATGATGATTTAATAATAATTATTCTTTTAAACCTACTCATAATTATAAGCAAAATTACAAAAGAGGAAAAAATTACTAATATTGTGAAGGCAAGAGCTAAATGATTAACAAAGTATGAGTAAAGAACATTTCCCAAAGATTGAAATAGTAATAAATTGACTGCGCCAATCAATGACAAAGGTTTTTTTAGTAAAAAAATGAGAGGATATTTGTTCTCGATTACAACCATATTAATTATAATAAAAACCATTGATAGAACAATTCCGGTCAAACTAAAGTAAATCGATTTTTTAACCTTCGATATTTTGAATTCTTTTTTAAAGTAAATACTAAAAAATAGAGTAATAAATGGAAGGTTTAGAGCCGTTTGTTTTGTCAAGAATGAAAATACAAAGAACAATAAAAACAAGTATAAATATATGATTTTATCATGTTTGAAATCACATCTGTCCAAAACAATAAGGACGACAAACGCCCTATAAAAATAAATTC
>JBMOGB010000639.1:0-1562 GCA_049318585.1 Bacteroidia bacterium
ATTTTTTTACGTCCGCTTTCACCTTCTTTCTGTAATTTTTGGAAATAAGGAATTGCCATACCCAACAACTGAATAACAATAGATGCAGAAATATAAGGCATAATACCTAGAGCAAAAACAGATGCATGAGAAAAAGCACCACCAGAAAACATATTGAGCAAGCCAAGAATTCCACCACTTGATTGACTTTTCAATGCGCCCAATTGATTGGGGTCAACACCAGGTAATACTACATAAGAACCAAAACGATAGATCAAAACAATACCGATAGTATACAGTATACGCTTGCGTAGTTCTTCAATTTTGTAGATATTCTTAATTGTTTGTATAAATCTTTTCATGTAATATGAGTTATATAGTTGTTGCTACTCCACCATTAGCTTCAATCGCTTTTTTGGCAGTTTCGGTAAAAGCATGAACTGTAACATCTAATTTAGCTTTTAATTCACCTCTTCCTAAAATTTTAACAAAGTCATTTTTTGAAATCAGACCATTTTCTTTTAAAACGTCCAAATTGATAACTTGTAAATTTTTAGTTTCAGCTAATCTTTGTAAAGTGTCAATGTTAATTCCATTGTATTCTTTACGGTTGATATTTTTAAAACCAAATTTTGGTACTCTTCTGTAAATAGGCATTTGACCACCTTCAAAACCAATTTTTCTAGAATAACCAGATCTTGATTGAGCACCTTTGTTACCTCTTGTAGAAGTACCACCTTTACCTGATCCTTGACCTCTTCCTATTCTTTTGCATGATTTTACTGAACCTCTTGCCGGTTTAAGATTACTTAAATCCATAATATCTTAATAGTTAATCGTTTATTACTAAATTTCTTCTACGCTCAATAAATGTTTAACTTTATTGATCATTCCTTCAACTTGCGGAGTTAATTCTTTTTCAACAACACGATGCATTTTTTTGATACCTAATGCAACTAATGTACGTTTTTGACGTGCTGGTTTATCAATACCGCTTTTGATTTGTTTTATTTTAACTTTTTTCATAGCTTAATTATTTTGGTATTTATTAACCGTTAAAAACTTTGTCTAAATCAATACCTCTCATTTTTGCAACCATATATGGATCTTTCAATTGAACCAATGCGTCGATCGTAGCTTTTACTACACTATGAGGGTTAGATGATCCTTTAGATTTTGCAAGTACATCTCTTACACCAACACTTTCCAAAACAGCGCGCATCGCACCACCAGCAATAACACCGGTTCCTGGAGCTGCAGGTTTAAGAAAAACTTTTGCACCACTATATTTTCCTAATTGTTCGTGAGGTAAAGTACCTTTAAGAATAGCAACTTTTACTAAATTTTTCTTAGCATCATCAACACCTTTAGCAATAGCTGCAGTTACTTCTTTGGCTTTTCCCAAACCATAACCTACTACTCCGTTTTCGTTTCCAACTACAACAATAGCTGAAAAGCTGAAGGTTCTACCCCCTTTGGTAACTTTGGTTACTCTATTTATACTAACTAATCTGTCTTTAAATTCGATTTCGCTAGATTTTACTCTTTTTACGTTTATGTCTGCCATAATTATATTAGAATTT
>JBMOGB010000640.1:0-1552 GCA_049318585.1 Bacteroidia bacterium
TCTATGCCGTGTTCTTGGCGGCTTTTTTCTTGATTAATTAAATCAAATATAACGGTATCTCTTTGCATGGTATTTATAAATAATTTTACGAAAGTATATTTTACGAAACAATATACCAAAGTTAAATAGTTTGATAAAAGTCTATTTAAAAAAATAGTTTTAAAACAAATAGTAATATACTTGTTTTTTGTTTTTTTTTGAACCACATTGGAGGAATATAGAAAACATAGTTTGGAAACTATATTTGCGCTAGGTTGTTTTTAAAAATATGCCATATAATAATAAAATATGAATTTTATAATTGAATAAAAAACTTACTCATACAGTCTTTTTACTTTGTTTATTTTTTTTTCATTAAATTCAAGTTTCCAAAAACCACAAATGCATAAGGCTGCAAATCATATATGGAAAGCGCTACATAAATAGCATCTAAAGTAATATGTAATTTATATTTTGAAATCTTTCAACTTTGTAATTTTTGTAATCTTTTAATTTTTTAAATCATATACTTTTTTATATTTGCCCCACTTATCCAGAAAGACGGAGGGAATAGGCCCTATGATGTCTTGGCAAAAACTACTTTGTAGCGGAGTGCCAACACCTATCTCAACTTTGAGAGAACTGATAAGTGAATGAATGCTTTGCAATTGCGTTGCTGTCAAACACACAATCGGAAAAAATTTACTGGGTAAGTCAATAGCTAATAGACCATAGTCCATGGCTTTTGAATTTATTAACCTATGGTCAATCGACTGTGGACTATGGACATTATAAAAAAAATGAACATATACGATATTTTAAAAAAGAAAATTGTGATATTAGATGGTGCAATGGGTACCATGATTCAACGTCATAAATTAGAAGAAGCTGATTTTAGAAATGAGGCTTTGGCTAATCATCCACATCCCTTAAAAGGTAATAACGATTTGCTTTCAATTACTCGTCCTGAAATTATTAAAGGCATTCATCGTTTGTATTTTGAAGCGGGTGCTGATATTGTTGAAACCAATACTTTTAGTGGAACTACCATTGCGCAAGCTGATTATCATTTGGAACATTTGGTAGATGATATTAACTATTATTCTGCAAAAATTGCACGTGAAGTAGCTGATGAAATGACAGCTAAAGAACCACATAAACCAAGGTTTGTTGCTGGCGCAATGGGGCCAACTAATAGAACTTTATCTATCAGTCCTGATGTGAACGATCCTGGTTATAGAGCTACTACTTTTGATGAATTAGTAAAAGCATATAAGCAACAAGCCATCAAATTAATAGAAGGTGGAGTTGATATTTTATTGATAGAAACCATTTTTGATACGTTAAACGCAAAAGCAGCATTATATGCTGTAGATGAAGTTTTTGAAGAAATTGGAAAACATTATCCTGTTATGATTTCGGGAACGATTACCGATGCTTCAGGCAGAACATTATCTGGCCAAACAACAGAAGCATTTTTGATTAGCATGCAACATGCACCATTAATGAGTATAGGTTTAAACTGTGCTTTGGGAGCAAGTGCATTGCGTCCGTATTTGCAAGTAATGGCAAC
>JBMOGB010000641.1:0-1540 GCA_049318585.1 Bacteroidia bacterium
AATCTTTAAAGTATGGCGTTGGCCAAACCATGTCTAAAGGGCGGTAAGTATTTCTTGGAAAAATGGTGTCTTCTACAATCATAGAATCACGTCCTAATTTTGTTAATTCTTTACCATTTTTTACATAAATAAGTGTAGGGAAAAGTTTGTCTCCAAAAATAAAATCTTTATCTCCATCAGCATCTATGTCTAATAATGCAAATGAGCTTCCACCATCTTTTTTCTTTTTAAATATATAATACGAAGCTTGGGCAAAATTAAATCCAAAAGAATTTACTTTATAACTAAAATGGCCCCAATCTTGAACTTTCCATTTAAATGAGATAGAATCGCAATAATTGTTACCAATTGGTATAATGTTTTCATAATAATCAAATCTATTACTTCCGCTTGGACAACCTAAAACATCTAATTTACCATCATTATTTATATCGTCAATAACACCTAAGTCTATAGACATAAATTCAATACAATAGTCATTTCCATCGTTTGTATGTAATAAACAATTTCCTTTTTGTATAAACGAAAAGGTATTTCCAGTCGATGTATTTTGATAATACCTAATGCTATTTGAAGTTACATATTCACCAGTATTAATAGCATAAGCCGAACCAGAAGCAGTAAAAATATCTTCTTTCCCATCGCAATTATAATCCAATAACTTTAGCCATTGAGATATAGGAGGAAATATTTTTTCGTATTTTGGAGCATAAACCCAAGAGTTATTTAACCATAAATAGGTAAAAATTTTATTGCCAATTCCATCAAATACAACTAAGTCTTTTTGACCATCGTTATTCAAATCCATTTTGTTAAACTGGGGTTTTTGAAAGCCACCAACAAAAGGATATTTTAAAGTATCGCTTGTGTTTTGTTTTAAAAACTTGGCATTATTCGATAATGAAAAATACACATTCTGTGCATCACTTTGAAAGTTAATAATCAAAGCTGAAACTAGGATAAATAAAAATCTTAACATTTTTTTCAATAATTCTTACTCAACCACCACTCTTTTCACCAATTGTTTGCCAGTTTCGGTTTGAATTTTCACAAAATAAATTCCAGGTTTTATGTTCAATAAATCCAATTTTGTTTCGTTATTTGATTTAGTAATAGTTTGGTTCAAAACTGTTGAACCCAAAATGTTTATTAAGCTAATTTGTGCATTTTCATTCACTAAATCTGTTTCAATTATCAAATAATTTTTTGCAGGATTTGGATATATTTTAGCTTCAAAACTTTTGGTCAGTAAATCATCATTTGTAACCAAGCTAATTTTACCTAAAATGGTACTTTTATAAAACCTAAATCCTCCGCGTTGGTTACCAATAATTATTTCTGGGCTTAAATCATTGTCAATATTTGCAATGCTTACACTGGTATAAACTCCTTGCATAATGCTGTCGGTTTTAGCACTTGCATCATCTTTAAAAATGCTTGCAAATCTGCGTGCTTTTATGTTTGGATTTGCAGTAACATCGGTAAATAAAATGACACTTTTACTATAACTTCCAATCAATGCTTCAAAAATTCCATCATT
>JBMOGB010000642.1:0-1539 GCA_049318585.1 Bacteroidia bacterium
ATATAAAAGATATTGACAAAGAAGTTTTGGAGTGGATTAAAACAGCTTATGACAAAGCAGGTTAAAAGGACCACTCCCCATAACAGCACCTACCGCAAATGGCGGTTACGTGCTTCGTATGACAGTTTTGTGGTTAATCAAACATTCGTTCTTCGCATGAACATTTGCGATAAAAGTCTCCACCTTCGCCAAGCCATGTTGGTTATGCACAAGAAGAATCCACCCAAACTTAGAAGTAGCATAACTCACAATATTTATCTATTTATTAAAATATAAATTTCTACACATTATAATTTTGAAACAGATACTGCTTATATTCTTTATTCTTTACACATATTATACGATATGCGCTCAGGACACAACTGAACTTTTTAAATTTAATGATGGGACAAAATCATTTAAATTGATCACAAAAACTGATACTTCGTTAATTTATAAATATCCCAGCGGAAAAAGAGAATCAGTTCGTAAGGTCAAGAATAATCAAATTACGGGAACATACTCCCGCTATTACGAAAATGGAAATATAATGTGGAAAAAAGAATTAAAAAACGGAATCCAAGATGGAAAAGCTGAATTTTTTAATGAAAAAGGTGTTAAAGTAGCAGAATTGATATATAAAAACAATTTCATTACAGATACTGTTTTTTTTAAGGAACATACTCATTTGATACTTGGAAAAATTAGGTATTCTTCAACAGTTTATGGAGGAATGCAAAGGGAAGATGGTAGTTCAAATGTTTCAGAATGTTCAGGCCCTTTTTTGAATTATTCAATGAATGCTATAAAAGTTGATTCAATAATGAAGCCCCAAGTAGTGTCAAAGTTTAAATCTGATTTTAATGGCGATTTTTCTATCGTCGTTCCTGAAGGCAAAATAGGATTTTGTCCTAAAAATATAAAAATAGAATTCTTAGAATCGGGAGAATTGTCATTTATTAATAAATTACCTAACAGTCCACAGGAGGGATGGAGCATGAAGAAGCCTTTAATTATATATCAGGACAGCAAGATTATTTTTGTTGAATTGCATCATTCTTCTGTGGGTTTTGCGCCCTGATATTCAATAATGGTAAATTCCCATAAGTTTAGTATTAAATGAATATAATACGCAATTAAGTCAGATCAAATATATAACTGAGTTTGAGAATGAAAATAAAATGATAAATAACTAACAATTTTTCGAGTAATGATATTTCAAGAAACCTCTAGTGCCTAAAAAAGGATTGCTATCAGAGGGGCAGCGAGGTTTTAGTTAAGTGTCGATCTTTAAATTATCTTTGTAGTATTAGGACATGAAACGGCTTCGATTCGCCCCGCCGAATAGCAAGCCTCAACCGTTAGGAGGTAGTTAAAAAAAAACATACAAATCTCATTTACTGTAAACAGCAGTTTTAGGACAAACCCCAAACAGAACAACTAACTAAAAATATATGCAATTGATAACGCTAAAAAGTGACAAAATTAAAGTTTCAAAAGACTTAGGCTTCCAAGTTTCAGTTTGTAAGACATTTAGTGTAAGCATTCAAACAATGTGGG
>JBMOGB010000643.1:0-1538 GCA_049318585.1 Bacteroidia bacterium
CCAATATGGCTGATTTGGAAGAACAATTAAAACTTGCTCAAAGCAATCGTTTTCGCCTTATAGTTACCGATGGTGTTTTCTCCATGGATGGCAATGTTGCACCTTTGGATAAAATATACGAATTAGCCAATAAATACGATGCCATGATTATGGTTGACGAGTCACATTCAGCTGGTGTTGTTGGTAAAACAGGCAGAGGTGTTACTGAATTATACAACCTGAAAGGAAAATGCGAAATTATTACCGGTACATTAGGCAAAGCTTTTGGTGGTGCTATTGGTGGATTTACTACAGGTAAAAAAGAAGTTATTGAAATGTTGCGTCAACGTTCACGTCCATACTTATTCTCAAATTCTATTCCTCCAATGGTAGCTGCTGCAGGTATCAAAATGGTAGAAATGATGAACGAAACCAATGAATTGCAAGATAAACTTCATGAAAATACCGCTTATTACAGCCAAAAAATGCTTGAAGCAGGTTTCGATTGCAAACCTACACAATCAGCAATTGTTGCTGTAATGTTGTACGATGCAAAACTATCACAGGAAATGGCTGCCCGATTATTAGTTGAAGGTATTTACGTTATTGGTTTCTACTATCCTGTAGTACCAAAAGACAAAGCACGTATCCGCGTTCAAATATCAGCTGCTCATACCAGAGAACAATTAGATAAATGTATTGCAGCATTTACTAAAGTGGGCAAAGAATTGGGTGTGATAAAATAAAAATAAAAATCTGTTTTTAGTATTCGGACAACTTTCTTTAGCGGTAAGCATCCTGCTCAATCATATTGTAAACGAAACTGATTTTGTTTCATGTATGATTGTTTTTTTTATTGGCTTATCTATCGTAATTAATCTTACATTTTTAATAAGTCTGAGAAAGAAAAAAGAAAACTAATATTTGAAACTACTTACTATAAAATATGCGTAAAAAAATCAAGCTTTTATTATTTATTATATTTATAGAATTTGTCTTTATAAACAATACACAAGGACAAGAAAATCCACCAAAATTTTATTTTGGTGGATTTAATATTAATACTGGTAAATTTCTACCGCATTCAAAACGCATCGAAAACATAAAAGCTAATGTTTTCGATGTTCAAGCCAAATTATACCAAAACCTATTCAGCACAGATAAATGGGAAAACCCATTTAAAGCTACCAAATTTGGTTATTCTCTTACTTATATTCATATACAAAATTCCATAATCGGCGATTTATGGGGTGCAAACATGTTTATGGAACCCATGTTATTTAGTTTTCATCGCTTACATTTATATACTCACATGGGAGCCGGAATTGCTTATGCCACCGAAAAATTTGACAAAGAAACCAATCCTGAAAATTTTATGATAAGTACTGATTTTAGTTTCTTTTTCAACTTAAAATTAAATTTAGACTATCAGCTTAACAAACAGTTTTCAGTTGGTTTAAATGCTGGTTTCTCTCATTGTTCTAATGCAGCCTTATACCTTCCAAATTTAGGTATAAATGTATTAAATTATGGTGTAAATATTGGATACAGGATTTTTG
>JBMOGB010000644.1:0-1534 GCA_049318585.1 Bacteroidia bacterium
GTGACGAAAAATAGAACATAACAAAATTATTAAGTGAATTTAGACTGCTTCTAAGTTCTCAAGGTTTTTCACCTCTTCTATAAACCATTGACCAATGGGTTCTTTGGCCCAAAAACTTTTAATTCCAATCGAGTTAGCTGCTTTAAAGTGCATGCTTGTATCGTCTATAAATATAGTTTCACTAGCTTGTATTTTATTTTCATCTAAAATAAGTTGCCATGCTTCTTCATTTGGTTTTCGAAGTCCAATTTGATGTGAGTAATAAATTTTATCAAATAAATCTTCCCAGTTTTCATTAGGATGGTCAATTTCAAATAATTTGTTGAATTCTTGAATATGTAATTCATTGGTATTACTTAAAATATATAATTTATAATGCTTCCTAAGTTCTTTTAAAACTTCAATTCTATCAATAGGTACATCTAGAATCATTTTATTCCAAGCAGTAGAAATTTCTATATTGCTCGCATTTCCTTTAAGTTCAGACTTAATGGTTTGAATAAAAGTTTCGGTGTTTACTTTGCCCGTTTCATATTGTTTAAAAACTGGCAGTTTTTCGTTCACTTCCTCAAGGTCAATGTTCAATCTTTTAAAACTCCTAATGGTTCTATCTTGGTCAAGATTTACTATTACACCACCCAAATCAAAAATTATAGCTTTATATTTTAGCATTTTAAAAATTTTATTTGCAATAATAGGAGTAAAAAGATACTTTCGCACTCCCTAAAAAATTAGAAAATAATTTTTTAGCTGGGCCTATAGCTCATTCGGTTAGAGCAACTGACTCATAATCAGTAGGTGCCTGGTTCGATTCCAGGTGGGCCCACTAATTAAAGGCTTATAAGTTTTATAACTTGTAAGCCTTTTTTTACCAAAAATGCTCAGTATTTACTTTAAAACATGACCAAACAAATAATAAAGTGTTTTGTTAAAATATCACTTTAGTAATTAATTTTCATGTGTCTTGTTTAACAAAAAAAGACTTGCCATTTCTGACAAGTCTTTCCAATTTTTATTTTTTTGAAATTAACTATAAAACGCCAATTTCACTTAACACACTATTCATATTGCGAACTGCATCTGCACTTTTGTTAAATGACTCTTGTTCTTCAGCAGTTAATTTATAATCAACTATACTTTCCCAACCGTTTTTACCAATAACAACAGGAACACCTAAACAAATATCTTTTTGACCATATTCGCCATCTAAAGCTACGCAACAAGGCATTACACGTTTTTGATCACGAACTATACTTTCAACTAAAAAAGCACTTGCAGCACCTGGAGCATACCAAGCAGAAGTTCCTAATAATTTGGTTAAAGTAGCACCACCAACCATGGTTGCATCGCTAATTTCTTTTAATTGCTCAGCACTTAAAGTATTTGAAACGGGCACACCATTTAAAGTAGCCAAACGAGTTAAAGGAATCATGGTGGTATCGCCATGTCCACCAATTACTGTTCCTTGAATATCGGCAGTTGGTTGGTTTAACGCCATTCCTAAATAACCTTTAAAACGAGCGCTATCTAATAA
>JBMOGB010000645.1:0-1522 GCA_049318585.1 Bacteroidia bacterium
ACACCTGCGATGCCTGATGAAGTGAAAATTTCTGGTGATTCCATAGCATCCTATCGGAACTACTATATACTTAATAAGACACATTTAGCTAATTGGAAAAAAAGGGAAGTACCAAGTTGGTATAAAACACTATGACAGTATTAAGAGATATAACAAACGATAAACACCGAGAAGTTGAAAACACGGAATTAATTAAATACCTGTTTAAAGGCGAAGTGAAAAAAGAAGTGTATGTTGCCTATTTGTATGAGTTACTACATATTTACATGGTTCTCGAACAAGTTGCTAAAAAAACTGATGCATTGGATGGCCTAGATGGTATTGAGAGAACTCAAGCAATTCGTGAAGATTTGGAAGAGTTGGATCCATCATATAAACGGGAATTATGTCCAGCAACCGGCGAATATATACACTATTTGAAAGCACTTGTTGAAGATGAGAATCGTAAACACTTAATTATGGCACATGTATATTGCCGTCATATGGGTGATTTATTTGGTGGTAAATTGTTAGCACGATTAGCCCCAGGTGAAGGTCGTGCATATCAATTCGATGATAGACCTGCTTTGATTAAAGCATTTAGCCAAAAAGTAACCGAAGATTTAGGTGATGAAGCTAATATTTCATTCACACATTTTATTAATATTTTCAATGAGCTCTGGCAGGTTATAAAGGCTGAAAATGCCGACCTATGATTTTTTAGATACCGAGACCGATGAGGTTTTTGAAATTGTTATGAAATGGTCCGAGCGTGAGGAGTTTCTAAAAGAGAATCCACAATATCAAGCATTATTATCAGCACCCAATATTGTTTCTGGTGTTTCTACATCAAAACAGAATCGTGTACCTGATGGATTTAAAGAAGTTCTATCTAAGATTTCAGAAAACAATAAGTATGGTTCTATTGCTGATAAACACGGTAAGCGAGGTATTAAAGATGCTAAGGTTGCCGATGTTATTAAGAAACACGTAGATAGAGTATCAAAAAGAGAAGCGAATAAGAAATGATTTTTAACCATATTAAACTACCACAATTGCAATTTGATTTGGTATCGGAAACAACCGAAACTGGTAGAAAATATGTTTTGCCTGATGGTCGCAAATACGATTCTGTTACCACTATTTTATCTCATGCTAAAGATAAGACATTCTTAAAGGAATGGCGTGCTAGGATTGGTGAGGAAGAGGCCAATCGAATTGTTAGAAGGTCGACAAGTCGTGGTACTAAACTACATGAGGCATGTGAGAAATATCTGAAAAATGAATTGTCGGATATGAAAATTAAAACATTGATGCCTGATGTTAAAGATTTTTTCTTACAATTAAAACCACTCATTGATAAAAATGTTGGTGTTGTATATGGTACTGAGCAGGCTCTCTTTAGTGATAGGTTAAGAATTGCAGGTCGCACCGATTGTATTGCAGAGTGGGCTAATAAAATATCCATTGTGGATTATAAAAACTCCATTAAAGAAAAACGAGAAGATTGGATTCAAGATTACTTTATTCAATGTACCGCATA
>JBMOGB010000646.1:0-1521 GCA_049318585.1 Bacteroidia bacterium
GACTTTTGGACTTTTCTTTTTTTATTTCAAATAATTGTTCGGACAGTTATGATTTAAGTCACTATCAAACTATAATTAATATAAACAATTTACAATCAATTTTATGAAAAAAACAATGTTTTTTGCTTTAGTATTATTTTTCTTTTCAGGATGTTATACACCTCCACATTTTTATTCTTTAAAGTCAAATATTATTAGTTATGCAAAATATTCAGATAAAGGATTTTTTATTACTGAGTCAAATTCAGTAAATTTTGAATATGTAACAATTGGAAATATAACAACGGAATCAACAACTGGATATGTAGATAAAAATAACAAAATAGTTGATTCTAAAGATCGAAGATATGATTCAGCTGTAAATTATCGAGTGGCAAATTTAGAAGATGCATTTGAAAAACTATTTGAAGATGCTTTAAAAGCTGGAGCTAACGGTGTAATAAATGTAAAAATGAATTATATTTCAACTTCAGGAAGCGGTTATATTACATATCCAAGTAAGTGGATGCTTACAGGAATGCTCATTAAAAGATAAATGTTAATATGACTTTATTGATTAATATTAGCTATCACCTTAAAGTTTTACAAAACAATTGTTCTTTTGAATATAAATAATATTATTAAAAGTTTATGTAATTTGTTAGTCTATTCGGATATAATCCTTTATATTTGTAAACACTTTTAAAATTCAAAATTATGAAAAAGCTAATGTTTTTGTTATCAGTTGTTTTACTGGTTTCATGTTCAAAATCAGTTACAAGTTATCAGGTGTTTAACAATTCTATCAAACAAAATTATGCTTCCGATCCATACTTGAATGGTGACATGTATGAGGTAGTTGTATTTTGTTATGCAGGAACAGATGTCGTAAGAGAAGATAGTTACAACCAAATTTCATGCGGAGAAAAAACGGTAATTAAAGAAGTGCCATCATCGATAACTAAGATTAAAATTTCATATAAATTCCTCCCTGCGGCATCACCAAACTATAGTATGTCATCTAACTATAGACGATATGTTGTTTCTTATACATTGATTGAACAAGAAAAAAATGTTATAGCAGAGGTTAATAGTGAATCAATGATTAGTGGGTCAATGTCAATAAAATCTAGTTTAGACTCTGTAAGTAATAGAATATCCTCACTAAAATAATTAAAACACTTTCAATTGGATCTGTATTTACTTTTTATATTATTATTAAGATAATGGGTTTAGATGGAAACAAAGCATCAAAGTAGTTGATTATCTCTATTTATTTATTTATTTTGACATATAAAGAAGAGTATGTCTAATAATATTCAATTTATATATTGATAAATATATGATAAAGAGACTATTATTCGTGATGAATAAATTTTTATATTAACCAAAACAGCTTGTTATTTTTCAATTTGCAGATCAGCTATTTTTTGAAATTTTGAGCAAATCATTTCTGCATCTCTTTTGTTCACAACCAATTGAATGCAACAAAGATTATCGAATTTTTGGTGAAGAATCTGAGCATTACTTTCTTTGATTACT
>JBMOGB010000647.1:0-1511 GCA_049318585.1 Bacteroidia bacterium
CGGTTCGCTAAATTTTCAAATTCTTTGGTAAAACGTTCGTTTAAAGTAGTAATTTCAGCTTTATGTTCCGTAAGTCTAATTTGTAAGTTTTCACTGTCACTTTTTTGCGCTGTTAATTGCTTCGATAAATTTAAAATTTCTTCTTGCAAAACTTTGTTTTCAGCCTTTAAATTAACACCTTCATTTCTCAATAAATTATTTTCAGAAAACAAGGAAGATTTTGCATTACTTTCAGTTAAAATTTGTTGATGCATAGCAGCCAAAGCATCAGTATTATCAGCAGTTTGCGTTGATTTACTTTTATTAAATAACCACCCAGCAAAAAAGCCAACCAACAAACCAATTACTAAAAAAACAATGTCCATTTATTCTATTTTCTGAGGTTGCA
The DNA here is from genome assembly GCA_049318585.1 of Bacteroidia bacterium. GTDB lineage: Bacteria > Bacteroidota > Bacteroidia > UKL13-3 > UKL13-3 > JAAFJM01. Next base: position 389 of record JBMOGB010000647.1, read on the forward strand.
AATTAACACTTAAAACGGTTATTTTTTATTGATAAATTATAGAAATATTTACACCTAATTATTGTTTTATTTTACAAAAAATCCCTTTATGTTTTTTACACAAAAAGGGATTTTTTAAACCTATAAATTTTAGTTATTAATTAGCCATTTCACAAATAAAATGTATGTGCATTAAATGCAAATCATCTTTGGTAAATTCATCACCAAATTCGCCCATTGCAGCTTCCACTACGTTTTCATTTGTTTCTCTGAAAAAGTCCATTACATAACCTACATTATCTTCATCAGCCAAATCGTTTACATATTTTTTCAAGCTTAATTTTGTACCTGATAAAACAATATTTTCAATTTCAGTTAATAGCTCATCCATTTTCATGTTTTGGCTACGAGCAATATCGGCTAAAGCAATTTTTTTATCAATATTGGTAATAATTACCACCTTTTTTGCCGACTTATTTACAACCGATTTTATAACTACATCTTCTGTTCTTTCAATCTCATTATCTATAACATATTTTTCAATAACGGCTAAAAATGGTTTACCAAATTTTTGAGCTTTTCCTAAATTTACACCCGAAATTTTGCTCAATTCTTCCATCGTTATTGGAAACTTAAAAGCCATTTCTTGAAGCGAAGTCTCTTGAAAAATAATATAAGGAGGTAATTTTTTAGCTTTTGCTTCTTGCTTACATAAATCTTTTAGAATTGCATAAAGCTCTTCATCATAAATCATTTCAACGTTTCCACTGTCATCGTCATCATCGGTATAACGCTCAAATTTGGTATCTAATGCAATGTCGAATGTGGTAGGATTTTTTATAAATTCTTCGCCTTTTTCGCTAACACTTAACAAGCCATAAGTTTCTATATTTTTGGTAACTTGACCATTCAATAAAAGACCACGTAAAACTGATTTCCAAAAATTTTCATCTTTATCATTTCCTTTACCAAAATAAGCAGCTTTATCTAATCCTCCAAGTTGAACTTCGTGGCTTTTTTTCCCCACAATCATGTCAACAGTAATTTTTAAAATTTGCTTGCTCTTGGTTGAATTAATGGTTTGTAATGCCAACACTGCTTCAGTTCTCGCATCCATTTTTTCTTTAGGATGTTTGCAATTATC
>JBMOGB010000648.1:0-1507 GCA_049318585.1 Bacteroidia bacterium
TTATCTTTCTATCACTATTTATCAACTACCTTCGTTTGTAAGTAAACCCTAATTAATGGTTTTAAATCGGCAGGACTTGAATGCGTAAAATAAATAAAAAGAGGCTGTTTTCAATTAAGAAAACAGCCTCTTTTTTTGAATAGCCTCACTTTTTAAGTGCCTTATAAATAATTTAGTATTATACTAAACTCCTACATCGTGCATAGCACTTTCATAAATGAAAGGATGACGCGTTGGATATAAATTTGCTTTGGTCAATGCCTTCATTACTACAGTTAAGAATAATCCAGCAAAGAATAACAACAATCCTATTTCCATAAAGCCATATCCTTGATTAGGAATATCAATTGAACCCATAGGATTGTGTTCAGTAATGGCTGTTGGTAAATCCATTGCTCCTGGCATAACCATTAAGAAACAATCGTTCCAATGTCCAATCAATAACGCTGCTCCTACAAAATAACCAACTTTGCGGTTTCTTTTAGCATCTCTCATCATAAAAATAAAGAAAGGAACAACAAAGTTAAGAACGATATTTATGTAAAAACTAAACTGATAAGAACCAAACATTCTTTCGCGGTAGTAAACTACTTCTTCAGGAATATTTGCATACCAAATTAATAAAAACTGAGCAACCCACATGTAGGTCCAAAACACTGAAAATGCAAACATAAATTTACCTAAATCGTGTTGGTGTTCATCTGTTACAATGCCTAAATAGCCTTTACCTCTTAAATACCAAACTAGTAAATATGTTACAGTTAAAGCACTAACCCATCCTGTAGCAAAATTATAAATGGTAAAAATAGTTGAATACCAATGAGCATCAATACTCATCATTAAATCCCATGCTAACATAGAAAAAGTAAAGCCAAATACTACTAAAAATACCGTAGATATTTTAAAGTTCTTATCAAAATTTTCAATACCACCAACTAAATCCTCATTGCGAGAGTTGTTTCTAATTTTAGTTGCACAAAATATCCAAAAGGCAGTAAATAAAATTAACCTAGCCAAATAAAATGGTTGAGATAAATACCAAGTTTTCTTTGCTAATAATGGATCTGCTTCCATAACACCAGGATGTGCCCAATGATAGATTCCACCATGTAAAACATAAAAGTTTACCAATATGATAGTTACTAAAATACCAGCACCAATGATCATATAAGTACTCATAGCTTCAGGTATTCTTCTAATAGCTACATACCAAGCTGCATTGGTTAATTGACTAATTACAACAAATATTATTGCACAAGTAGCAATGATAAAAGTAAAATAACTATCAATTAATAAATTTGCCCATAAGCGTTTTGAAACAAGGTGTTGTAAATCTTCGGCACTTAAATCCATTCCTTCAATTACTGGTTTGTAAGTAAAATAACCAAGAATAGTTAAAAGTAAACCTACAACCATTAAACCGTACGACCACTTTTTATTGCCTTCAGTTATTGTATATTTTTCTTCTTTAATTTCTATATGTGTATCGTGTGACATAATTTTTTTT
>JBMOGB010000649.1:0-1505 GCA_049318585.1 Bacteroidia bacterium
AAGACGAACAGTTTTATCTCAACTACTTTGTTGACTTTACAGAAAGTGATTTTGTTGATAAATTGGTTAATGAAATCAATCAGAAATCAGGAGCAATTTCAATTGAAGTAATTCCAGACAAACTTTCTGAAATAATGGTTAAGAAAATTTGCGAATTATACGAAACAACCGAAGATGAACTTTTAGAAGTGTTGGATTCAAATAATGTAGTTACAAGAACAAACTCGTTTAAGGCTGGTGGATTTGATTTTATCAAACAAAACTATCCGAAAATTTTTGAAGGTGTAAATTCTAACAAGGTTCGCAAAGCAACAGACCCCAAAAAGAAAGTTGTTGTTAGAACAGAAAAATATCAAGAGTTGAAAGACCTTTGGGAAAAACTAAATGAAAAAGTAATTCTTGAATACAAGTTTGACAATGAAGCAAATTTCAAAACGCTGTTTACAGAGTTTTTAAAAGCGCAAAAAGACAATTTCACATCAGACGGCATCAACGAAAGAATTTCAAAAATCGAAATTAAAGATAACAGGGCAGTTGCCAATGAACCTGAATCGGTATACAACAGAAAAACTGCAAACATTTCAATAATGAAATACAGTGATTTTCTGAAAGAACTTTCAAAGATTTTAAACATCAATATCAAGACACTTCATCAATCAATAATTGATGCAGGAACGGACATAAACAAATTCCTAAATCAAACAACGCTTCGTGTTATCAAACAAAACTTTGACCATTACTTAATGGCAAACGCTATTGACAAATTCAGCATAGAGTATAAAAAAGTTTCAAATAACATACACCCAACAAAACTAACAGACGAGAAAGGAAATGTTCTAAAAGAGATTTCTGCTTCTGATGTTGGTGTTTTGTTTTCAGATGATGATGTTGCAAACTCTTACTTCTTTGACGAATTGTATTACGATTCAGACTTAGAAAAAACGAATATAAAATCAGAGATTAAGGAAGTAATTGTTTTTACAAAAATTCCAAAGAACTCAATTAAAATTCCAGTTGCAGGTGGCAAAAGTTACTCACCTGACTTTGCTTATGTGTTGAAATTTAAAGACGGAGAGCAAAAACTAAACTTTATCGTGGAGACAAAGGACGTAAACAGCAAAGACGGTTTACGTGACGAAGAAAAATTCAAAATCAAACACGCTGAAAAGTTCTTTGACGGCAAAGTGAAAATTGAATTTAGGACACAGTTTAGTAACAACAAAATAGTTGACTTAATCAAAGAAATTTCAGTTAATGAATAAGCCGACATCAATAAGCCAAAGCATTTTGCAAGCACATTGCCAAAGCCGCACCAGCCAACGCTACAACCAAAGCTTTGTCAAACAGCTTGCAAACCCAACGCACAACCGACTGACAAACTGGACGAAAGAAGAACACCGAACCGATAACAGCACCTACAAGAAATTGGGGGTTCAGTGGTTAATTGAACATTCTACCTCGCATCAAAGTTTGTGCTGGCTTGACAGTTTTGTGCTCCGAAATCC